>JBDTXA010000055.1:0-18738 GCA_040006415.1 Rhodanobacter sp. | reverse complement strand
TCCAGATCCATTTTCCACAGCAACACCGGTCGCACCTGATCAGGCAACAGTGAGGTGGCCCCTTCGGAGAGCACCTTGGGGTGCAGCGGAATTTTCTCGTTCGCGCCGTATAGCGTTTCACCGCGCCGGTGGGCCTCGAGATCGACCGGATCACCGGGGGTGACAAAGGCGGCGACATCGGCGATTGCGTAGTACACGCGATAGCCGCCATCGGAGCGCTCCACGTACATCGCCTGGTCAAGATCCATCGCTTCAGGCGGATCGATCGTGACCAGTTCGATGTCGCAGCGATCCAGCTGAGGCAAGCGGGGATTCGCCGCCGCCCGCGCTGCGGCTGCCTCTACCTCCGGCGGAAAGCTTGCGGGCAATTGGAGTTCGGCGCGAATGGCACGCATGCCCTGCACAAGAACAGTATCTTCGTCGGCCTGGATATGGATGCGGCGTGTGGTCGGCACGGCTGATCTACCTCATGGGTTGGCTGGAAGCGAACCTGAGCAAGTTACCATCGTCGTTGCCAACCCACCTCGCTACCAGTCGCCAATGGGGGCTTTCCTCGTGGGGAAACAAGGTGTAAAAACGGCAGGAATACCGCCACACCTCCAATCCCCATGCCCGATCTCAAGCTGCTGATTCGCCTCGCCGAAGACGACGACGACTTCATTCTTTCTCTGGTAACGCTCTTTGCAGCCTTTGCGCTGCCAGCCTGGCGACGCCGCAACGAATGCATCGAAGGCATTCGGGACGATCTGCTGCGCCATCTGGAGGATCAACCACCGAACAGCTACCTGTTCGTGGCAGAGAATTCAGAGGGCGATCGGGTGGGCTTTGTCCATCTGCAACGCACCGAAGATTTCTTCAACAAGCGCAGCAACTGCCATATCTCGGACCTGGCGGTGGCACCGAAACACGAAGGCCAGGGTGTCGGTCAAGCACTGCTGGCGCATGCAGAACAGTGGGCTCGTCAGCATCACTGCCAGATGGTCAGCCTGGCCGTGTTTCCGGGCAACGAGCGCGCCCGGGCGCTTTACGAGGCTAACGGGTATGCGACGGATTTGCTGAGGCTGGCCAAGCCCATTCGCTGAGCCCACGAAAAAGCCGCCCAAAGGCGGCTTTTTCTTCACTGCATCGGTTCTTCAGGAATAGCTCAGTTCTTGGTGGCGCCTGCAGCCGCTTCCGCCTGCTCACGTTCGTCCAGCCGCGCGGCCAGGCGATCAATATTGGTCAGCGACAGCAGATGAGCGTACGCCCAGCCCAGCACGCCTTCCAGCATCAATTCGTGGGTCACCTTTTCGTCCAGCGCCCGCAACTTGTCTTCGTTGATCACGAACAGGCCGTTGAGATTGATGGCCTTGCCGCCTTCGCCACCCTTTTGCAGTTGCACGTTGCGCGGCTCCAGCAGGTCGTACTTGACCAGATACTCCATGAACTTCTTGGTCCGCGTGATGTTCTGCTGGAATTCACCAAGAAAATTCACCGCATTGGTCAGCAATTCGCTGTCCGTGCCGTCTTCCTTGAACAGACGCTCGCCCTCGGTCTGGTTGAAACCTTCGAAGCCTTCATCGAGGAAAACGGTGAAATCATCACCCTCTTCCGCTGCCGGCTTTTCGGCAAGCACGAACGGATACCGGCGCACGAACGCCGGAACATAGGTGTTCGGTGCCCAATGACCATCGGCATCAACGAACAGGTTCTCGTTCTGGCGAAGCCCCAGCAGCGCAATCGGACCGGCGTCGGAGACCGACGAACCACCGAAGATGATCAGCAGATCGCGCGCCGCGATGCCGAACTCGGCGCCGGTGAGCGGTACCGAATGCGTATTCATGGCAAACCGCACGTTTGGAACGGCCTTCAGGCGCAGATCCTTGTGAGCTTCGCGATTGAGCGGCACTGGACGCTCGTAGAAAAGTACTTCAGCCACGTTGATTTACCTCTGTCCCCGTTCGCCGTGCCGGGTCACCACCGAAGCGCCCCTACCAAACCCGGCGTCGGATCTGTGTTGACTGACAATCATATCAGCGCTTTAGCAGCGCTGCGACCTTGCCGCAAGAGCGTTCCTGGCGGCGACGCATGCGAATTGCAATGGAATTGTTCTATGCTGGGCTGGCAAGCGCATTCTGCATCGCCGAACGATCTTTCCAAGCCCTGGCTGAAGGACGATTTACATGCTGATGGACATGCCAATCCGGGCCGATCTCCACGCGACCCGTGTGTTGTCGCTGGACGCTACTGGCCGGATCCTTGACTGGATCAGCTGGCAGGACGCGGTTTGCCTCTACGTTCGCGACGTCGTCGCCTGGACGCTTGGCGATCCGTGCCTGACCGTGCACGGTGGCCATAGCCGGCTGCTCGATACACAAAGCGTGATGCAGCTGCACCCCATCGTTGCCAGCACGGGTCACTGCCGCCAGTACGCCATCGATCCAGCGCCCGCGCTGACCAACACCGCCCTGTTCGCCCGTGACCGCCATATCTGCCTTTATTGCGGCGAACATTTCAATCGTGCCGCACTGACCCGCGATCACGTTTTGCCGATCTCCAAGCGCGGCAAGGACGAGTGGGAAAACGTGGTCAGCGCGTGCCTGGCGTGCAACCTCAGAAAGAGCAACCGCACTCCGCAACAGGCGAACATGCCTTTGCTGGCGGTCCCCTATCGGCCGAGCTGGGTTGAGCACCTGATTCTTTCCAACCGCAATATCCTCGCCGACCAGATGGAATTTCTGGTCAGCCGGCTGCCGCGGGATCGACGCCCGATGACGCCCGCGGCGTGACGTCAAGCGGCTGAGTCGTTTCCCCCTTCGTCGTTATGCATGTCCCTGATACCCCTCTCGATACCTGACAGATCGCCGTGCGCCTGTTGCGCCAACTCGCAATAGTGCTTGCGGATGCGGCTCAGCTCATCCTCGTCCAGCTCCTCCAGGTTAAGCAGCGCGTTGTGCGCCTGGCTGGTACGGATCAGTTCGTCCAGCTTGATCTGTAACGCCGCGGTGTCCCGGTTCTGGCTACTCTGGATAAGAAACACCATCAAGAAGGTGATGACCGTGGTGGAGGTGTTGATTACCAGCTGCCAGGTGTCGCCGTAACCGAACAGTGGCCCCGTAGACGCCCACACCACCACCAGCCCGGCGGCCAGGATGAACGCGATCGGCTTGCCGGCCAAACGTGACGTGCCCTCGGCGAAACGTCGAAACAATTTTCGTAGGGACATGGCGAATTCCCCAATTGATCAATGGCTTCAGCGTCATCCCTGGCTTGTGTGCGCTGCGTGCAGACGCGCTCGCCACCTCGCGTTCACATGCCCGCCCTTGCCCCGCCCCGCCGCTGGGCCAACAATACGCAGATGAACGATCTTTCCCACTACCCGCATCTGGCGGCCATCCAGTCACCTGCCGACCTGCGCCGCGTATCGGACGACGAGCTGCCTGGCGTGGCTGATGAATTGCGCCGATACCTGATCGAAGCCGTGGCCAGCTCCGGCGGCCACTTCGGAGCCGGCCTGGGCGTGGTCGAGCTGACGGTCGCGTTGCACCATGAATTCGATACCCCGCAAGATCGACTGGTATGGGATGTGGGCCACCAGTGCTATCCGCACAAAATTCTGACCGGCCGCCGCGATCGCATCACCACGATCAAGAAAAAGGATGGACTGGCGCCGTTTCCCCGTCGTGAGGAAAGCGAGTACGACACCTTCGGCGTCGGCCACTCGTCCACTTCGATCTCGGCTGCGTTGGGAATGGCGATCGCAGCGCAGAGAAAAGGCGATCACCGCAAGGTGGTGGCGGTGATCGGCGATGGTGCAATGACTGCCGGCATGGCCTTTGAGGCGCTCAACCATGGCGGGGACGTCGAGCCGAACATGCTGGTGGTATTTAATGACAACGGCATGTCGATCAGCGAGAACGTCGGCGCCCTGACCAAGGTGATGGCCCGCGCCATGGCCAGCCAGACCCTGAACACTTGGCGCGAGCGTGCCAAGCGCGCGATCCCGAAGCAGTCTTTCTTCGGCCGCTGGTTCAAGCGCTGGGAAGAGCATGCCAAGGGCATGTTCGTGCCCAGCACGCTGTTTGAGGAACTGGGCTTTCATTACACCGGCCCGATTGACGGCCACAACATTCCGCAACTGTTGCAGGCGCTGCGCACGGTCAAGAACCTCCCGGGCCCGCAGCTGCTGCACGTGATTACCACCAAGGGCAAAGGTTACGCGCCCGCGGAACAGGCACAGATCGAATACCACGCGGTCGGCCCGTTCGATCCGGAGGCCGGCTTGAAAAAGAAGTCCGGCCCAGCCAAGCCCACTTACACCGATATCTTCAGCGACTGGCTGTGCGACCAGGCTGCTGCCGACGAGCGTCTGCTGGCGATCACCCCGGCGATGCGCGAAGGCTCGGGACTGGTGCGATTCTCGAAGGAATACCCGCAGCGTTACTTCGACGTCGCCATCGCTGAGCAGCACGCCGTGACGCTGGCCGCCGGCATGGCCTGCGAGGGCGCCAAGCCGGTGGTGGCGATCTACTCCACGTTCCTGCAGCGCGCCTACGATCAAGCGATCCACGACGTGGCATTGCAGAATCTCGACGTGATGTTCGCGATCGATCGTGCCGGCGTGGTCGGTCCGGATGGCGCCACGCACTCGGGCAGTTTCGATCTCAGCTTTCTGCGCTGCCTGCCCAACATGGTGATCATGGCACCGGCCGACGAGAACGAATGCCGCATGATGCTCAGCACCGGATTCCAGTATCACGGGCCTGCCGCGGTGCGTTATCCACGCGGCACGGGACTGGGCGCGGCCATCCATCAGGAACTGGACACCCTGCCGATCGGCAAGGCCGAGTTGCGCCGACGCGGCCATGGGCTGGCCTTGCTGAGTTTTGGCGCAATGCTGGCCCCGGCTGCCATCGTCGCCGCCGAGCTCGACGCAACCCTGGTCAACATGCGCTTCGTCAAGCCGCTGGATGAGACGATGCTGGTCGAGCTGGCAAAGAGTCACGATGCCTTCGTCACGCTGGAAGACAATGCGATTGCCGGCGGCGCCGGTTCGGCCGTGGCGGAATGCCTGGCGGCACATGGCATCACCTTGCCAATCTTGCACCTTGGCCTTCCAGACGTCTATCTGGAGCACGGCAGCCGTGAGGACGTGCTCGCGATGGCGGGACTCGACCTGTCCAGCATCCGTCAGTCGATCAAGACGCGCTTTCCGCAATCGGCCGACAAGAACATGGCCAGTCTGGGCTGACCGCTTGTCGGTAAGCGCCCCACCTCATGGCACTTGATCAGCGGCGACCACCACTGACTCGATCCTGGCGGCCCAGATCCTGTGCCGTGAACACCTGCGTGTAACCGGCATCGATCAACAGGACGCGCGCTGCATCACCCTGATTCCAGCCGTGTTCAAATAAAAGCCAGCCACCCGGATGCAGGTGGATGGCCGCGTTGCGCACGATATGTCGGATATCGTCCAGGCCGTCGTTACCGGAGGCCAACGCCGCGGCCGGCTCAAAGCGCAGATCGCCCTGCGACAAATGCGCGTCATCGGACTCGATGTACGGTGGATTGGAGACGACCAGGTCAAACCGCTGGCTCGCCAACGGCGACAACCAATCACCCTGCAGGAAGCGCACGTTGCCGATGAGGTGACGGTCGGCATTGCGCCGGGCGACCGCGAGTGCCGCAGCGCTGGCGTCGGTCGCGATCACCTCGCTGAGCGGACGCTCGACGGCGATCGCCAGGGCCACCGCCCCGCTGCCCGTACCAAGATCTGCGACGCTGCATGAAACATCCTGCGGCAGCCGTTCCAGAGCCAGCTCGACCAGCAATTCGGTATCGGGCCGGGGGATCAGCGTATCCGGCGTCACCTCCAGATCGAGCGTCCAGAAACCCCGATGACCCACGAGGTAGGCAACCGGTTCGCCGGCCAGGCGCCGGTCGATCAGGTCGGCATACGCTTCGAGCAGATCGGGCGCCAGCTCATCATCAGCATGTGCAATCAGCCAGCTGGGTGACTGGTTGACCAGATGCAGCAACAACAGCTCGGCATCGATGCGCTCGCCGACGCGGATCGCGGCAGCAGTGAGCGCGCTTCTCACATCAGGCATCCGGCACACTCCCCGACGACACCGGCAGCGTCGGTGGTGGAGGTGTTGCCGACTTCGGCTCGCGTTTGCGCCAATAGCCACCGCGGGTCCAGCCATCGAAACCCCATCGCAGCCAGCCGATCAACGCGTTGGCGAGCCACAGGGCCCATGCCAGCATGGCGATCTTGTATACCCACAGTGAGACGCTGATGACGCCGGCCGTCGGTAAGCTACCGCTGCTCTGATCGGCAAACCAGCGCAGGTTCCATGCACTGGATTCGTTGCCCGCCACATGCATGTTGGGCAGGCCAAGCAGCCCCGTGGGCACCGCGCTGATCAGCACACCCAGCGCGACAAGGGTCAAGGCCGCCATGCCGATCTGCATGAGGTTGAACGTCGACGTTGCGAGTTGTTCCGATGGCGCCGCGCGTGCCCGCAGTCCCAGCAGAATCAACCACAGCACCACCAGCGCGTAGGCACTCCAGGCGAAGGCCGAGAATCCCAGCCCCAGCAGCAACCAGTGCTGAAAACGCAGCGGTGTGGGTGCGAACCGCGCCAGCAGCCATGCCACCAGCAGCAGCACGATCAGCTGCGACCAGTACAGCACGGCCGGCCCGTTGGTCGGCCCCGAGGTCCACAGCACCCAGCGATCCTGCGGCAGGTGCAGTGCGAGATCGATGTTCGCCAGGGGCGCGTTCAGGGAAACCGCAGGGGTATGCACGTTGGCGGCAATTCCGTTCGGTTCGCGCAGCCGCAGGGTGAACTGGTGTGTGCCGGGAAGCAGCGGCAGGCTGAGGCTGCTTTCGCGCACCGCGAGGTTGATCGTCTGCCCGTCACGCCGCGCCTCCAGCAGCTCGGCGCCCGCCGGAAGACTGATGGCATGCTCGCCACCGCGGGTGCTTCGCGCCTGCAGCGTCAGCGTGGTTTCGGTGGCGCGCGCTCCCACCGTGCTGCTGCTGTCGGCACCATCGAAAGCAAGGCTGTCACCCTTCACCGCCACCGGCCGGCTGAACGCGAGTTGCAGCACTTCGCCTGGCAACGGCTGATACAGCTGGCCCTCGTCGCTGTCGCTGGTCGGCACGCCGCTGGCGTCGACATGCCACATCGGTGCGGTGTCGATCGCCCAGACTTCGGCGCGATCACCGAGATCGGGCGCCTTCAGCGCCAACTTGGCAGTGTGATCGAGGCGACTGGTCCAGCTCACCTCGTCGCTGTTGGCGTTGAAGGTGACGCTGATGCGCCCGTCCTTGACCAGCAAGCCCTCACCCAGCGGATGTTCGCCCGACAATAAGGGCAAGGTAATGCTGAAGCCGCCGTCGCTGGGAGCGATGCGTTGAACGGTATTTTCGACGGTCCAGTCGACGCCCAGACGCAACGCGCGCGTTAACCGCACATACGGCGGAAAGCTCTGTGCCACGGGCAGGCCGCTGCCATCGCCAGCGACACGCGCGCGATGCAGGGCGATGCTGTCGCCCAGCACGCGACCGTTGTCGACACCGTCCAGCGACCACCCCTCGCCGGCAAAGGTGACCCGCTGCGGCCGCAGCGTGAAACGCAGGCTGGCAGTGTCGGTTTGGCCGATCAGATAACTCAGGCTCACCCGGTGCACACCACGATCCAGCCGCACCAGCAGCTGATCGCCGCGGCGCGTGAGCGCAGCGCCGGCGTGACCGTCGACGGCGACACCCGACAATTGCAGGCTGTCGTCAGCCACCGGCAACGGCAGTGCCGTTGGCGCACCGAGATGCGCCTCCAGCGCCAGATCCAGGGTGTTGCCGTTGACCTGCAACTGCGCCTGCGCCAGCTCGGCACAATTCGGCGCGCATTTCGGCGCTTCGGTCAACCGGCTGCGCAGCTGGTCGAGCAAGGGCTGACCGGGCATCGTTTGCGCGTGGACGCCATGCGGCAACAAGGTCAGTGCGATCAGTGCCGCGCCCGCCATCCTGCCGGTACGCCAGTCAGGCCAGAGACCGCGGCGCGGCAGCCACAGCGCAGTAACCAGCTTCGCCAGCAGCGCCGCCAGCAGGGCAACCATCGCCACCCGCAACAGCCGCACCAGCCACGCCGGCGCAATGACCAGCCGGGTGGTCTGCCCACTCGTCACCGGCCCGGACCAGCCCAGTCGATAGTTGTTGCCGACATCCCAGTGCGGCATGCCTGGGCCGGCCTGGATCACGCTGCGCGGATCCATCGCCTGCGTCGACGAACCTCCACGCCTCACGGGCACCGATGCCAGCTGCCGGGCGCTGATCGTGCGGCTGCTCATCTGGTCAGTCTCAATGGCGGCCAAATCCTGTGCCGACAACGGCGATGTCTTGTCCATCGCGACGCCCGGCGCCGACAAGGCCATGCCAGCTTGAGTTTGCGGCGGCGGAGCTTGCACCGCATTCTCGGAAACCTCTTCGACGGGCGCCGGCGGGGCGAAATTGGCAGACACGAACCGGCCCGCATAGCCAGTTTCCAGCTGCGGGTGCAACGCATACTGCAGCTGCCTTGCGGCAAACGGAAGCGTCCACAGCACGGCCAGCGCGAACACCGTCAGCGCGCCCACACGCGCAAACCCGCGCAAGCGGCCCTCCGGCAGCGCACGCAGCAGCAGCGCCAGCGCCAGCGCGACAGCCAGCGTCCACATTGGCGCGGCACCTTCATGCTGGGCGAGCGCCAGATAGCCGGCCGCCAGCAGCGCCCACGGCCAGCCCATCAGGCGTCCGGCCAGCAGCGCGATCAAGGCCACCACGAACAGGTCGAGCAAGGTCCACTGACCCATCCAGGAGTCGGGCGAGCGATCGGCGCCCACGGCGCCGAGCAGCCGATAACCGAAAGGCAGATGCAGGGTCGCATCGATGTCTTCCAGCGGCAGCTGCCAGCCCGAACTCGGTAGTGCGCCGGCGTGCGATGGCAGACGCAGGCCAGCGTCGAGGACGATCCGTCTGTCGCGCAACTCGACGCCGCTACCGCCCTTGTCACCGCTGGTGATCAGCAGCGGATCGCCGTTCTGCGACGCGCGCTGCAATTGCCATGGGGCCGCGACGTCCAGCCGCTGATGGTGCTGCAGTTCGCCGGTGAGGTGATCGGCCACCGTCATGCCGTGGCCACTGAAGTCCAGCCACAGCTGACGCTGTAGATGCAGCTGATCGCCGCGTCCGCCTTCGTTGCCGCGGGTGCCGGACTCAATCGTCAGGCCGGCGTGATCGTCCAGTGCGAACGCCGGCAACTGCGCCCAGTCACCGGGCACCCCGACCTGGGCGGTGTCGATCGCATGGCCCTCCACGCGTGTGCTGCGCAGACCGTTGTTGTCGGCATAGCTCCAGATTTCCTGGCGAGGCCATGGCGCGGGCGGCAGCTTCAGCTCGACTTTCTTCAGCACGCCGGTACTGCGTGCCTGCAGGGTGACCGTCCAATGGCCCGGGCGCAGCTGCACGCGCAAGCGACCGTCGTTTTCCAGTCGTGCCGGTAGATCGCCGGACAACGCCGTGGCCACAAAACCCGCGGGCAACGCGGGACCGAACAGCTGCTCGCGCGCGCCACCGGTGACGTTGAGCTCCAGCCGCGTCTGCAGCGTCGCCGGCAAGCCGTCGTCGAGGCGGCGATAGACGCGTGCGGCCACGCTGTCGCTGATACGCTGCGCGGCGGCCGCTTCGCCAAGCGTGAGCTGGTCACCGTTGCGTTCGACGCGAGCGACGCCTGCGCCATCCACGCTGAGGCTGATCAGCCCGATGGCAGCGGGCACCCGCAGTCGTGCGGGACGCGTCGCCCATGGCAGGCTGCCCGTCAATTGGTAATCGCCGGATGCGAGCCAGAGCGCCGGCACGCCGCCGCGCTGCAATACCGTTGCCGCTTCCCGATTCACCGTGACCTGTTGCGGCCAGTTCCGGCTGTCGCCGGGCAAGGTGATCCACTCGGGTGCATCCACGTGCACTGTCATGTTGAAACGCGCGCCATCGGCGCCGGCATCGAGCGTCAGAACACCCGGCCATGAGCACTGATAGCTGTTGGCATCCGGCATCTGATTGGCGAGGAATGGGCAGTCGTGCTGCGGCACATCATGCAAGACCCAGTCCTGCCAACCCTGTAGTGCCGGCGGCACCTGCCAGCCGAGAAGCGCTGGCGGCACTTGCTGCGCCAGCGATGGCACAGCAAGCAACAACCACAGACCCAACAACCCCAGTGTTCGACGAAGCATTCCCTTTCTCCCTGTGCGCCTGCTAGGCAGACGCAGTGTAGGTGGTACACGGTAGGCACACAGCGGGCCACGCATCCTTCGGCGCTCATCGCCCGTATCTGTTTGCACGCCTGCTCCAGCTCTGATGAAACGCAGCCGCCGCAGCAACGGGGTTGATACGTATCCCGGTCACGCCCCCTCACAAGGAAAATCATGTCCTCGAGCTTCCCCGACATCGCGCGCCAGCCATTGCGCCGCAACGTGCTAGCCGCGGCCCTGTTACTGATGGGAAGCACCCTGCTCGGCGGCTGCCAGGCGGTTCTTTTCAGCGGCCTCAATGCGACCTCGACCAAGACTGGGGTCACTGTCTCGCACGACGTGATGTTCGACCGGACCCATCAACTGGCCTTGGACGTGTATCGCCCGGCCAACGCCAGCAATGCACCCGTCGTGGTGTTCTTTTTTGGTGGTAGCTGGAAATCCGGAAAGCGCCAGTGGTATGCGTGGGTCGGCGAGGCGCTGGCCAAACGCGGCCTGGTTGTGGTCATTCCGGACTACCGCCTGTGGCCGAAAGTGAAGTTGGACGGCTTCATGCAGGATGGTGCCCGGGCGGTGGCATGGACACACACCCACGCCGGCGAGTACGGGGGCGATCCCCGCAAGCTGTTCGTGATGGGCCATTCGGCAGGCGCGCACATTGGCGCGCTGCTGGCGACCGACGCACACTGGCTCAAGGAGGTGGGCATGCAGCCGCGCCAGCTTTCCGGTTTCATCGGCCTCGCCGGTCCCTACGATTTCCTGCCGTTGACGGACCAGGACTACGTCGACATGTTCGGCAGCACGCACGCAAAGCAGCTGCTCTCGCAGCCGGTACATTTCGTCAACGGCGACGAGCCGCCGATGCTGCTGATGCAGGGCGCCGGCGACAAGATCGTGGAACCGAAAAACGCGCAGTCACTCGCCCGCTCGATGCAGGCGCAGAACGAACCGGTCGAGGTGAAGCTGTTTCCAGATATCGGCCATTTCGCGATCCTGTTCGCGATGTCGCGGCCGCTGCGCAGCAAGGCGCCGGTCATCGATGATGCCGTCGATTTCATCCATCGGCGCATCGCTGATCAGCAGGACGGCAACAGCCAGCCATAAAAAATGCCGGGCCTCAGGCCCGGCATTTTCACTCACTTAAAGCAGTGGATCCGATCAGCGAATCGTTGTCGGATCCTGCTTCGCCTTCAATGCGCTGCACAGCTGGATCGATTCGCTGGTCTGTGCCAGGCCGCGCTCGATGCCCGCTGCATCCTGTGATTTCCCCTTGAAGAAAGCCTGCAGGCGATCACCTTCGGCAGCGCTGCAGCTGCCGCCAGCGGCCACCGACGGCAGACGGCCACCTGAGAAGCTGCCGGTGCGCTTGAGGATCGGTGCATAGTGCGCAGTGAACCACTTCCACAGTGCATCACGCTTGGCCAGGGTATCGCGACCGGCATAAAGCAGCATGGCCATCTCGCCGACCTTGACGTTCTTGTCCAGCGACAGATTGCGAACCCGCTCGGCCAGTGCCGGATCATCGACGTTGGACAGGCCTCCGAGAATTGCATTGCGCAGCGCCGCGTCGCTGGTCTGCGGCAGTTCGGCCATCAGTGCATCGACCGCCGGCTTGCCGTGTTCCTGCACCGCCACGCCGAGTGCATCGCCCAGCAGATCGGGATCGGCGGCGGCCAGGTTCAGACGACCATCCGCCTTCTTCTCGAGAGCAGCGTCACCCTGCTTGAGCAACTCGGCGCGGACCGATGGCAGCTTGAAGTCGAGACCGAGGCTGCCGGCCAGTGTGCTGCGCATCAGCGATGCATCTTCCGGCTCACCGGCCTTGCGCTGGTAACCCAGCTGCTGCAGACGGCTCAGATACGCATCCTTGACCCATGCCGTCAGCGTCGCACGCTGTGCGTCGGTGGCCGCCTCATGCTGATAGATCCACTCGACTTCGCTCAGCGGCGCTGTCGCCACTTCGCGAATCTTCGAGCCAGTCAGCGGCTTCAACGCAGCGAGGACATCACCCGCATTCAGGTTGCCATGATGGAAGCTGGCACTGATGCCGTCGGCATAGGCGAGCTGCTCGGCGTCGCTGAGCTTGCCGGCCTCGGCGGTGAGCCGGGCCAGGTCCTGCTTGTCCATGCTGAAGCGGTAGTACCCGCTGGCGTTGGCGTTCGGCATGATCCAGGTCGGGTTGCTGGCACCGGTCAGCACCATCGAACCGGTGGTCTTGTCGAGCATGTCGCAGGCGACCTTGCTGCCACCGGCCGTGCCATAACGCACGCATACCGGCACGCCCCACACGCGGCTGCTGTCGCCGCGGCTGCCCAGTGGCAGGTAACGGCTCTGGCTCAGCTGCAGCACGGTCTTGCCGTCTTTCTGCTCCAGCTTGGTCTGCACATAAGGCACGCCGGACTGGTCGAGGAAGCTGTGGAAGGCGTGCTTGAACGCATCGCCCTTGTTGGCGGCCTTGGCGATGGCATCGACCAGATCGTTGCTGACCGCGTTGCCGAACTTGTGCGTCTGGATGTAGGTGCGCATGCCTTTCTGGAAGGTTTTTTCACCCACATAGTTCTCGAACATCGCGATCACGCCGGCACCCTTCTGATAGGTGATGCCGTCGAACGCCGTCATGATATCGCCATTGCCGGTGATCGGCTGGGTGATGCGCCGCGCGCTGACCAGGCTGTCGTTGCTCATCGCGCCTTGCGCACCGCGCACTCGGTCGAGGTCGGCGCGGTATTCCGGGTGAACTTCCATGGTGACTTTCTGCTGCATCCAGGTGGCAAACGCCTCGTTGAGCCAGATGTCGTTCCACCATTGCATCGTCACGGTGTCGCCAGTCCACTGATGCGCCAGCTCATGCGCGGTGACGTTGAACGAGCCCTGCACGTTCTTCGCGGGAGAGTCCTTGTCCAGCAGCAGCAACCAGTCGCGGAAGGTGACCAAGCCTGCGTTCTCCATCGCGCCAGCGGCAAAATCCGGCGCGGCCAGCACGTCGAGCTTGTCCCACGGGTAGCCGAAGCCGTAGTAGTTTTCCAGCGCGTGGATGATGCTCGGCGTCTCGCTCAACACGTGTTTCATCCGATGGGCTTCGCCCTCGGAGGCAATGCCACGCAGCGGCAGCGGCTTGGATCGGTACGCATCCGGCGCAATATCCGGCGCCTTCTCGATGCTCCACGGGCCGACGCCAAACGCCACCAGATACGTTGGCAGCGGCAGCGTCTGCGCGAAGGTCAGCGTCTTCCAGCCCTTGCCGGCAGCCGCCTGCTTGACTTGTTGGGTGTTGGCGACGCCGGTTTCGTCGGACGGAATCGTCAGGCTGATGTCGAATGGCGTCTTGAAGCCCGGCTCGTCAAAACTCGGAAACGCATACCGCGCGCTGATCGGCTCCATCTGCGTCATCGCATATGGCTTGCCTTTGGCACTGACCTTGTACAGACCCTGCAGCTGCGCATTGAGCGGGGCGGTGTAGTCGAACGTCAGGCTCAGCGTCTGCGGCTGCAGCGTGCTGCCGAAATCCACCCGGACCACACCGGCCTTCGGATCCGCTTCGACATACTTGCCAGCGAGAACCTTGCCAGCGGCGTCGGTGATTTCCACCTTCGACACTTTTAACTCGCTGCCGTCCAGCCATACGTGGTCGGACGCTTTAGTAAGCTTCACCTTGATCGTGGTGGTGCCGGAGAAATTCTCCTTCGCCGGATCCACCTTGAATGAGAGCTGGTAGGACTGCGGCACAGCCCAACCCGGCAAGCGGCCCTGCGGCACCTGGTCGGCAGTCGCGGCAACCGCCGCGCCGCAACAGGCGGCCAGCGCGGTAAGCATGAAAGGACGAACAAGACGGCGCATGGGGATCTTCCTGATGTTGGAGAATCGCCACGCTAGAACTGCGGTGACTTTCGACACAGTGCCAGAAGGCACGGGTTGCCGATCAGGCCAGGGGACGCGGGCACCGACTGGGATGGCGTGTATCCGCAAGTGCCCCGAAACACCATGGCGAAAGCGCGGGAGGGACTGCGCGGGGCCACGCAGTCGAGGTGAAGGTTGGAACTTGTATTGCTGCGGCTGATTGCTAACATCGGATCGCATAGCAGAAACCTATTGTCCTGCGGGTGGAATACATGAATCTTCGCGATCTTCAGTATCTGGTCTCGCTGGCCGAGCACCGTCACTTCGGACGAGCGGCCCAAGCCTGCTTTGTCAGTCAGCCGACCCTCTCGACTCAAATCAAGAAGCTGGAGGAAGAGCTGGGCGTGCCGCTGGTCGAACGCACGCCGCGCAAGGTGTTGCTGACCGAGGTCGGCCGGGACATCGCCAACCGCGCGCGCGACGTGCTCAACGAGATCGAACAGATCCGCGGCGTGGCCCGCCGCACCCTGGACCCAGAATCGGGCACGGTACGACTGGGCATCTTTCCCACGCTGGGACCGTATCTGCTGCCACATGTGCTGCCTCTGGTACGCAAAGCATTTCCGCGATTGGAGCTGCTGCTGGTCGAGGAAAAAACCGAGACGGTGTTGCGCCTGCTGCGCGAGGGGCGGCTGGATGCCGGCATCCTCGCCCTGCCCCTGCATGAGGACAGTCTGCACAGCGAATTCTTGTTCGAAGAACCGTTCCTGCTGGCGGTATCCGAAGAACATCCCCTGGCCCACAGTCCGGGCCAGCTGAAACTCGCCGACCTGTCGAACCAGAATCTGTTGTTGCTCGAAGACGGCCATTGCCTGCGCGATCAGGCGCTCGAGGTCTGCCATCTTGCCGGTGCCGGCGAGCGCACCGGTTTCCGTGCCACCAGCCTTGAGACGCTGCGCCAGATGGTGGCGGCCAACGTGGGCATCACGCTGCTGCCGGTAACGGCGGTGAAGCCGCCGGTGGCAGCGGTGGAAAACCTCCACTTGATAGAATTCAAGGGTCCCGCGCCGAGCCGACGCATTGCCATGGTATGGCGAAAAAGTTCGGCCATGGATGGATTCCTGAAACGGCTGGCGGAGGTGCTGCGCAATCTTCCCGAAGGCCTGCTCGACACGCGCAGCGCCGTAACGGCACCTGCAGTTGCGGCCGCATCGACCGAAGACGGCACCGGTCGCGGGTAACCGCTGACCATGATCCCGTGAACATGGGCAAACTCCTGCTTTGCGCGGCCATATTGCTGGCGCTGTGCTTCTACGTCGCGGGCAGACACGAGGGTCTGTCATCGACTCCCGGCGTGCTGGCGCCGATGGCGCCACAACAGGTCAATCTGGGGGATGGCGCGCAACTGCGGCAAGGCGACGTCACCCTGACCACGCGAGCCCACTTCGACATCACCGCCCGCGTGCTTTCCCGCAAGGATTATTCCTGGAGCGCAGACGCGGAGCTGGTGCCGATGGATCTGGCACTGGGCTGGGGCCGAATGTCAGACAGCAAGGTGCTGGCCGACATCGACATCAGCCAGTCAGGCCGTTTCTACTACTGGCGCACGAAGACGTTTCCCATTCCACGGCGCGAGATCGAAACCTCCAGCGCCAACATGCACATGATCCCGGCCGATGCCGGCGTCAAAAGCCAGCTCGAGGATGTCCGCGAAGGTCAGGTCATTCACCTGGAAGGCTTTCTGGTCAACGCCAGCCGCGCGGATGGTTGGCACTGGAATACCTCGACGACGCGCGACGACACCGGCGGCGGTGCGTGCGAATTGATCTATGTCGAGAGCGTCAGTGCCGTGACGCCGTGACGGCGCCGATCGCCATAAACAAGCGGTGTACCGAAGGCGCGTCCTGTTGCGTGATTGTCAGGTGCGCTGTGCCCGAAGCATGGATAAGGCCGTTTGTATGACCCGGTCTCGCGCCAAAAGGTAAGTGGTTGAGTGCGTCCCACCTGAAACCAAGACCAACCGCAGGTTCCGGGGCACGCCGGCCACCTGCAAAGCCGAAAGGGGAGTTTGGCTATCCGCCGTACCCTGGAAGACGACGGCGGGCACATCCAGCGTTCCCGACAGTGCTTCAGCCAAGGAATAGTCATGCGCGATGAGTCTTGACGCAGGGAGCAGTGCCATCGGCATCAGATACCACTGGGATTCTAACCGAAGCCTGATCGCTGACGAGAACGAGGGTGCGGCGCTCTCGAGGATGAGCCCCGCAGGATGAGACCTTCCGGCGGCGTAGGCCGCCACCATGGAACCCAGGGAGCGGCCGTAGACCACCACCCGGTGGCCCGGACAGGTGGCTTGGGCGGCAATAACTGCCTGCGTTGCCAGCGCGAGAATCTCGGGCAGATGAGGTGTGCCGGGGGCGCCATTCTGCCCTGGGTAGGCAACGGCCAGGACGGCGATACCTTGCTCGTAAAATGCAGGGAACAGCTGCTTCTCATACACGGAGATAATGCCGTGTTGGCCCGGAAAAAATACGACGCATCCCACCTTGGGCGTTCCGTAGCGTCGAACTGACACGCCATTGCCGTCATCGCCGCCGATGCGTAGAAACGGAAGCGTCGTATGCGCGGAGGGAGCAACGTGGGGCAACACCAGCGGCTCAATCGCGAATCGCAACGCATAGGCTCCCCCAGCGAAATAGAGGAGCGCGCATGCTGCGACCGTGATCAGAAGCGCGCGAATCCTCATAATGTGATGGGCACCTAACCGTAGTTGAGCAGGCTGAGTAGTGGTGTATCGCCGCTCCACCGTTCGCGCCCGCGAAGAGCATCCAGCTCGACAACCACGCTGGCACCTATCATCGTCGCACCAAGCTGACGCAGCAGACTTGCCGCCGCGGCCAGCGTGCCGCCGGTGGCGAGGACATCGTCGACGAGCAGCACGCGCTCATTGGCCCGAATCGCATCGGCCCGCGCTTCGAGCCGATCGCTGCCGTATTCGAGCTGATAATCCACCGCCACCAACGGCGGCGGCAGCTTGCCGGGCTTGCGCAGCGGCACGAAGCCTGCCCGCAGCCGGTGCGCCAGCGCGGCGCCGAAGATGAAACCGCGCGCCTCGATGCCGCATACCGCCTGCACGCCACTGTCCAGCCACGGCGTGGCCAGTGCATCGACGCAACGGGCGAAAGCGTCCGCATCGGCCAGCAGGGGTGAGACATCTCGAAACATCACGCCGGCGCGGGGGAAATCCGGCACCGCGCGTATCAGGCGGGTGAAATCCTGCATGGGCTTCCTTGAACGCGGTCGGTCGCGATCAGCAGGCAGCGCCCAGCGGCCCGTCCGGCAGGTCAACGTAATCCGCCATGACTTGCCGTGCCTCGCTCAGACGCGCCTCGACCTCGCTGACGATGGACTGGGCCACGGGCACGCTCGATTCAGGCACCATCACCGCGATGTAGTCCATCGCCGGCAGCTGACCCACGGCGCCGGTGAGGTATTCGCCCGAGATGAACGCCGGAATCTCGCCAGCCTCCAACGCATCCTTGACCAGATGGGCATCGAACAGGTTTTCGGCGCGATAGATGATGTGCATGACCCGCAAGCTAACCCGCGCCACGGCGTGGGGCAAGCGAGATCTGTCCGCGCCACGCTGCGCCCGGTGCCGGTGGCAGGTAAACTGGGGTGTTCCCACCTGCCGCCCGCGAGTTTGCCTGATGTCGATTGAAAATCCCGCCGATGTATCCGCCACTGCGGCAGTGACGCCCGGCCAGCAGGACTTCATTCGGCAGATCGTGCGCGACGATCTCGCCGCCGGCAGGCATCAGTCAGTGCACACGCGGTTTCCGCCGGAGCCTAACGGCTACCTGCATATCGGTCACGCCAAGGCGATCTGCCTCAGCTTCGGCATCGCTGGCGAGTTCAACGGCTGGTGCAACCTGCGGCTGGACGACACCAACCCGGGCAAGGAAGACCCCGAATTCGTCGAAGGCATCAAGGACGACGTGCGCTGGCTCGGTTTCGAGTGGCATGCGCTGCGACATGCCTCGGATTATTTCGAGGTGTTCTATCGCTCCGCGCTGAAGCTGATCGAAGACGGCGTAGCCTACGTCGACGATCTGGATGCCGAACAGATGCGCGCCTATCGCGGCACCCTGACTGAAGGCGGCCGACCGTCGCCAAGCCGCGACCGCAGCGTGGCGGAGAACCTCGACCTGTTCCGTCGCATGCGCGCGGGCGAGTTCGCCGATGGCAGCAAGACCTTGCGCGCCAAGATCGACATGAGCGCCGGCAACATTAACCTGCGTGATCCTGCGATCTACCGCATCCGCAAGGTGACTCACCAGAACACCGGTGATGCGTGGCCGATCTATCCGATGTACGACTACGCGCACAGCCTGTCCGATGCGCTGGAAGGCATCACCCACTCGCTGTGCACGCTGGAGTTCGAGGATCACCGGCCGCTGTACAACTGGTTCGTGGAAAAGGTCGACCTGGGCAGCCATCCGCAGCTGTGGCAGCCGCTGCTCGATGCCGGCCTGCCGACCGTCCCGGCGGTTCCGCGCCAGATCGAGTTCTCGCGCCTCAACCTCAGCTACTGCATCACCAGCAAGCGCAAGCTGGCGCAGCTGGTCAGCG
>JBDTXA010000054.1:0-18805 GCA_040006415.1 Rhodanobacter sp. | reverse complement strand
ACGATGTCGCCGTCCACTTCCGGATTCATCGAGATGACCTGGGCGATGACCTGCACTTCGTTCTTGAAGTCGTCGGGGAACAGCGGGCGAATCGGGCGATCGATCAGACGCGAAGTCAGCGTCTCCTTTTCGGTCGGACGGCCTTCGCGCTTGAAGAAGCCACCGGGGATGCGACCGGCAGAGTAGAACTTCTCCACGTAATCGACGGTGAGCGGGAAGAAGTCCTGACCTTCCCTCTGCTTGGTCGCGGCGACAGCGGTGACGAGCACCACGGTGCCGCCCATGCTGGCCATGACCGCACCGGACGCCTGGCGGGCAATTTCGCCCGTCTCCAGTGTGACTTCGTGACTACCGTACTGGAATGACTTGGTTACTTTTGCCACTGGGATGTTCTCCTCGTCCGGTGAATTAACGGCGCAGGCCGAGGCGTTCGATCAGGGCCTGATAGCGCGCGAGATCGCGATCTTTCAGATAGCTAAGCAGGCGCTTGCGCTGATTGACCAGCTTCAGCAGACCACGGCGGGAATGATGATCCTGCTTGTGATCCTTGAAATGATCGGTGAGATGGGCGACGCGAGCGGACAGCAGCGCCACCTGTACTTCGGTCGAGCCGGTATCGTTCGGGACGCGGCCGAAATCAGCAATGATCTTGCCGGTCTGTTCTGCAGTAAGAGACATGGGTATACGTTTCCTTGGAAAGACGATACGAAGCTTGCGTCTGCATCATCGCAATGAGGCACGCGCAAGCTTCGCCTAGATGAATGAAAGCGTTGAAATAACTTGCCTATTCTACTTATGTGAGTGGTGTTACAACAAGTGCGAAGCGATTCAAGGACTCAAAATGTCAGTCGGGGGGGAGATTGAAGCCGCGCAAGATCCGCACACGTCCCTCGACATCCAGTTCGATCACCGCCAGCAAGGCCCCGTCGCTGGCGAAAGCCGCGCAGCGCCCAACCGGTTGCGGCAGGGGCAGCTGAATCGGCTGACCGCGTGAAATGGCCATACTTTGGTCATCATCGAGCTGAACGGAAGGAAGATCCGACAGCCCCGAGGCCACCGGCATCAACCAGGACAGCAAGGCCTCGTCGCCCTGCCCTGCTGCTTCCTGCAACTGCTCAAGCGTCACCATGCGTGGCTCGAAAAACGGCTCGACCCAGAGTCTGCGCAACCCCGTGAGATGGGCGCCGCAAGCCAGATCCTCGCCCAGATCCACAGCCAGCGAGCGGATGTAGGTGCCGGAACCGCATTCCACCAACAGTTTCAGCGTGTCACCTTCGTGGCTGAGCACATCGAGACGATCCACCTGTACCTCGCGCGGCGGTATCTCGACGGTCTCACCGCGGCGCGCCTTCACGTAAAGCCGTTCGCCATCCTGTTTCAGGGCGGAATACATCGGCGGCACCTGCATGATCCGGCCGCGCAGCTTGCCCACCGCTGTTTCGATCGTCGCTGCATTCAACAATGGAACCGGCCGCTGTTGAAGAATATCTCCTTCGCTGTCGGCAGTATCGGTGGTGGTGCCCAGCTGGCACTCCGCAAGATAGGCCTTGCGCGCGCCCAACATGCTGCCGGCCAGCTTGGTCGCTTCACCAAAACACAGGGGCAGCAAACCAGTGGCCAGTGGGTCGAGCGCGCCCGTATGACCACCCTTGGAGGCGCGAAGCAAACGTCGAACCGCTTGCAACGCCTGGTTGGAACTCAGACCCGGCGGCTTGTCGAGAAGTACGATGCCATGCAAATCGCGGCACTGGATACGCGGCGGACGATTCATCGGTTCAGTAACGGCCTGGGTTCAGCTTCAATCCTGCTCGCCATCATTGCCTGGAGTCAGATCTCGAGCCTGTTCCCGCAACAGCGCCTCGATGCGCTCGCCCTTGTCGACCGAGTCGTCGTACTTGAACTTCAATTCCGGCACGCGGCGCATGCGCATACCGCTGTGTGCCAGCGAGTGGCGAATTTCGTGACCGATTTCGTTCAGTGCCTTCACCGCAGGCAAGCCCTGATCCGGCATCAACGCGGTCACCCACACGGTGGCCCAGTCCAGGTCCCGCGTAATCTCCACGTCCGACACGCTCACTGACGGCAAACCATGGTCGCGAACAGCCGCGTGCACCAGCAAGCCAAGTTCACGACGCAGCTCGGCGCCAATACGATCGGTTCGTTTGAAATCACGTGAAGGCATGGGGAAAACTCCTAAGGACAAACTCCCTTCTCCCGTCGGCAGAAGGTGCCCGGCAAGGGGCGGATGAGGGTTTCCGGACCTGCATGAAACTTCATACGCAGTCGAGAACCCTCACCCCAAGCCCCTCTCCCGGCGGGAGAGGGGCTCAAGATCAAAGCGTACGGGCCACTTCGGTGCGTTCGAAGCACTCGATCTGGTCGCCCTTCTTGACGTCGTTGTACTGCTTGACCGCGATACCGCACTCGGTGCCGCTGCGGACCTCTTCGACCAGCTCCTTGAAGCGTCGCAGCGATTCCAGCTCACCTTCAAAGACGACCACGTTGTCACGCAACACGCGGATCGGCTTGCTGCGCTTGACGGTACCTTCAACCACCATGCTGCCGGCCACCGCACCGAACTTGGAGCTGCGGAAGACGTCGCGAACCTCGGCGATACCGATGATTTCCTCGCGCACTTCCATGCCCAGCAGACCGGTCGCCGCTTGGGTTACCTGATCGATCACGTCATAGATGATCGAGAAATAACGAACGTCCAGACCGCTGGTCTCGATCACCTTGCGTGCCGACACATCGGCGCGTACGTTGAAGCCGATGATCAGCGCCTTTGAGGCAGCGGCCAGGGTGGCGTCGGATTCATTGATGCCGCCAACGCCCGACGAGACCACATTCACCCGGACGCGCTCATTGCCGATCTGGGTAAGCGATTCACGCAACGCCTCTACCGAGCCCTGCACATCGCCCTTGACCAGGATGTTGAGGTTCTGCTGCTCCACGCCCTGACCCATCTTGGCAATGATGTCCTCGAGCCGGTTGCTCTTGCTGACCATGCGAGTCTCACGACGCTTGAGCTCGCGCTCCTGCGCCACTTCACGTGCCAGCCGCTCGTCTTCGACACAGACGAAATCGTCGCCGGTCTCGGGAACGCCTGACAGACCGAGCACCTGCACCGGAATCGACGGGCCGGCTTCCTGCACCTGCTTGCCGGTTTCGTCGATCAGGGCACGCATGCGGCCGTATTCGATACCGCAGACGATGAAGTCGCCCTTGCGCAACGTACCCTGCTGCACCAGCACCGTAGCCACGGGGCCACGGCCACGATCCAGACTGGACTCGATCACCACGCCAGAGGCGCGGCCGTCGGCAACAGCCTTGAGCTCCATCACTTCGGCCTGTATCTCGATGGCATTGAGAAGATCATCGATACCGTCACCAGTTTTGGCCGACACCGGCACAAACTGGACGTCGCCGCCCCAGTCTTCCGGTACCACTTCCAGCGAAACCAGGCCCTGTTTCACGTTGTCAGGATTGGCGCCATCCTTGTCCATCTTGTTGATGGCAACGATGATCGGCACCTTGGCAGCGCGCGCATGCTTGACCGCCTCGATGGTCTGCGGCTTGACGCCATCGTCCGCGGCAACCACCAGGATCACGATATCGGTGGACTGCGCACCACGAGCGCGCATCGACGTGAACGCGGCATGGCCGGGCGTGTCGAGGAAGGTGATGACACCCTTCGGCGTCTCCACATGATAAGCGCCGATGTGCTGAGTGATCCCGCCAGCTTCGCCGGCAGCAACCTTGGCGCGACGAATGTAATCGAGCAGCGAGGTCTTGCCGTGATCGACATGACCCATAATCGTCACCACCGGCGGGCGAGTGATCTTTTCGCCTTCCAGTTCGACGTTCTGCGTGTGAGCCGCCAGTACTTCCTCGGCGTTGTTCTGGCTGTCGGCAACCGGCGTATGTCCCAGCTCTTCAACCACCAGCAGCGCAGTGTCGTGATCGATCGTCTGATTGATGGTCGCCATGACGCCCATCTTGAACAATGCCTTGACCACCTCGGAACCTTTAACCGCCATCTTCTGGGCCAACTCGGCGACGACGTTGGTTTCGCCCACGACCACTTCACGCACCACCGGAGCGGTGGGACGGGAGAAGCCGTGCGGACCGGTCGGCGCACTGCTGCCGCGCGACATGTCACGACCGCCACGGCCTGATTTGCCGCGCTTGTTACTGGAAGAACGACGCGCACGATCGGCCTCGCTCAAATGCATCTGACCACCGACAAAGCGCTTGCCGCCATCCTTGCCGCCTGCGCTTTCACCGCGGTCACGGGCATGCTTGACCTTGCCGCGACCGGCATCGGCCGCCGGAGTCGCAGCTGCACCTGCAACGGGGGTCGCTGCTGCCGGAGCGGGAGCGGGAGCCGGTGCGGGAGCTGGCGGCGCCACTGGCTTGACCAGCTTCTCGCGCTTGCGTGGTTCATGAATGCGCGGAAGGATCATGCCGAGATCACGCTGATCGATGCGTTGCACGCCGTCGCCTGACGTGTCGTCGGACGCAGCAGCTTCAGGCTTGACGGCAGCCGCCGGCGTGGCCTCGGTCTCGGATGCAGACTCGGGCTTGGAGGACACCAATGCCGCAGTTGCGGCAGATTCTGCATCCGCAGCTTCAGCCGCCTTCGCAACCTCGGCTTCCTCGCGCGCATTCTCTGCGCGCTTCTGCTCGTCGAGAACGACTTGTTGTGCGTCGTCCTGACGACGCTGCTCCACCGCTGCGATATCCCGCTCTTCCTGCTCGCGCTGCTCCTGCGATTCCTGCAGTTTGCGGATGGCATCTTCGCGCTCGGGATCAGCGCTGGCGTCCTCGGCGATCGTGCTGCGCTTGACATAGGTTCGCTTGGCCCGCACTTCGACGTTGACCGTCTTGGCAGTCCCCGTCGCGCCGCGCCCGCCTGGAGTCGCTACCTTGAGCTCGCCAACCGTTCGTCGCCTCAGCGTTATCTGCCGCGGAGAACTGTCGTCCGCCTCGGCTACGGCGTCATTCTTGCCATGAGTGCGACGCAGAAAGCCCAACAGCTTCACCTTTTCGGTGCTGCTGATGACCTGCTCCTGATCGGAGAATTTCATGCCCGCCTCGCCAAGCTGCGTCAGCAGCTTGTCGACCGGCATAGCCAATACCTGGGCCAATTGTTTGATCGTGACGTCCGACATCGTGTTCTTTGCTCCGCCGTTCCCGCGCTTATGTTTTTTTCGGCATGTTCCGCACCGCCAACACCATCCGTGCCGAAAGGCTCCGTAAAGCCTTTCCGGGCGCACCCTCAGGGTGCGCCGTTGCGTTTAGCCGCCGCTCTCCAACCGCGCGATCATCGGCGCACGTGCAGCCATGATCAGTGCGGCAGCCCGCTCTTCGTCCATGCCTTCAATATCAATCATGTCGTCCACCGCCAGATCGGCCAGGTCGTCGACGGTGCTTACCTCGCGGGCGGCCAGCGCATACGCCGTCGCCTCATCCATGCCCTCGATCGCCAACAACTCAGCACTGGGCTGATGTTCGTCAACGCCTTCTTCCGCTGCCAGCGCTTCCGTAAGCAGGGCGTCACGAGCACGGGCTCGCAGCTCTTCAACAATATCCTCGTCGAATCCTTCCACCGCCAACAGCTCAGCGCTGGGGACGTAGGCGATCTCCTCGACGCTGGAAAAACCTTCCTGCACAAGGATAACGGCAATTTCCTGATCCACTTCAAGCTTGTCCATGAACAGGAGCCGGGCGGCTTCCTGCTCGGACTCGCTCTTAGCGGTCACCTGATCCTGCGTCATCACATTCAATTGCCAGCCGGTCAGCTTGCTGGCCAGACGCACGTTCTGCCCGCCGCGACCGATCGCCTGAGACAACTTGTCCTCGGCCACCGCGATATCCATCGAGTGCTTCTCTTCGTCCATGATGATGGACTGCACTTCGGCCGGCGCCATCGCGTTGATGACAAACTGCGCCTGATTCTCGTGCCACAGGATGATGTCGACGCGCTCACCGTTCAGGTCGTTCGACACTGCCTGCACGCGTGAGCCACGCATGCCGATGCAGGCGCCGATCGGATCGGTGCGACTGTCATGTGCCAGCACGGCGATCTTGGCGCGATCACCCGGATCACGGGCACAGCCCTTGATCTCGACCAGGCCCTGGCCGACTTCGGGCACTTCGAGCTTGAACAACTCGATCATGAATTCCGGCGCAGCGCGGGAGACGAACAGCTGCGGACCACGCGCTTCGGAGCGAACTTCGTACAGATAGCCGCGAACGCGGTCACCCACGCGGGCCGACTCACGCGGAATCGTCTTGTCGCGTGGAATGAACGCCTCGGCGTTGCTGCCCAGGTCGAGGTAGATATTTCCGCGTTCGACGCGCTTGACGATGCCGGTGACCAGCTCGCCCACGCGATCGACGAACGCGTCGACAACCTGCTGACGCTCTGCTTCGCGGACACGCTGCACGATCACCTGCTTGGCGGCCTGCGCTGCGATACGGCCAAACTCGGCGTTCTCGACCTGCTGCTCGATGTACTCGCCCACCTCGGCGTCGGCGCGCTCGTCCAGCGCGTCCATCAGACGCAACTGATACGACGGCGACTCCATCTCGCCGTCATCGGCAATGATCTCCCAGCGACGGAAGGTCTCGTATTCGCCGGTGTCCCTGTTGATGGACACGCGAACATCTGGCTCTTCTTCGGGGTAGCGCTTCTTCGCCGCGGAAGCCAGAGCGGCCTCCATCGCCTCGAAGATCACTTCCAGCGGCACGCCCTTTTCATTGGCAACCGCGTCGACGACCAGCAAAAGTTCTTTGCTCATTGCAACAACTCCATAGGCGCCCGACGGCGTCCAAAACGTTGACTTTTGCGCTCATCCTTGAACACCAGGATAAAAAGACGACCATCCGTAGCCGCACTATTCGATATTTTTGCGTTCATCCGTGAACGCGAAAGTCAAAAGACAGCCATCCATGGCTGACTCTTAAATTTGATCAAGCCGGCTTCTTGCCGCCTGACTTTGGTTGCGGCGCATAACCCAGTGCGACCCAATCCGGCACTACTCGCGCACTTTCCACCATCCCATGCTCGAACTCGAACATCCTGCCTTCCGACTCGAGGACAACATGCTCGCCCTCCACCGATACCAGCTTGCCGCGAAGACGACGGCGTCCTTCCAGCGGCGCCTTGAGCAGCACTTTCACTTCCTGTCCGGCCACGCGAGCGAATTGCTCCGCGGTAAACAACGGCCGATCAAGACCCGGCGAGGAAACTTCAAGCACGTAGTTGCCGGGAATCGGGTCCTCCACGTCAAGCATGGCGGACAGCTCGCGGCTGGCTTTTTCGCAATCCTCGATACCGACTTCGCGGCGCACATCGTCGCCTGCCTCGCCAGCCTGATCCTTGTTGAGCAGCTCAAGATAAACCCGAAGCGTACTCTGCCCGCTTGACGGATTGAACTCCACGCCAAGGCATTCCAGGCTCAGTTCAGCCAGTATCTCGTTGAAGCGTTGTGTCAGTGCCAGCGTATCCATGGACTCGTTATTCCCAGATCACTCTTTTCAGAACAGCAGAAACAAAAAAAGGGCTCCAACGGCCCATTTCCCTGTCACGCCGATGTTCCTCCTCGTACAGCTCTCTCCGATGTCGCGACCCAACGGCCGAACCAACACGACGCATCCTTGCGCCCAACAAAAAAGCCTCACTAGGAGGCTTTCTTGCACCAAGAAAGATCTGGTAGCGGGGGCAGGATTCGAACCTGCGACCTTCGGGTTATGAGCCCGACGAGCTGCCAGACTGCTCCACCCCGCATCAGAGTCCGGGCAGTCTACCGAGGTAGCGGACTTGTTGCAACGACAAATCGCTATGTCGATAAATCTAAGGTCGGTTTCTAAACACGTTGCCACTACTACTCACCGTGTTTGCCGGGCAACGTAGATTGGTATCTTGCCCACGACACGCGTGCCTAAAACTTGATTGAGGCCATCCTGAGGCCATCCTGAGGCCCTTCTGAGACCGGCGAGCGATGGAGCTACCGGCAACGGTGACCCTCGGTCACACATCAGCGCGACGTCTTCCCGCAATTCACCGCACGCAGAACTAATGTAGTGCTGCATTCTCTTCAGAATTTAAGCGTTGATTGGCGCGAATCACTTTTTTGCAGGATCTCACGAACGCTCTTGGTCCCGATAAAGGGTTTGGGTTGGCGATTGTGAAGGACGATGTAGTCGTCGATGGCAGTGATCCGCTCCGACACGCTGGTGAACACAGCTCGACGGATTCTTTCGGTAGTGAGGTCGCGAAAGAACCGCTCGACCATGTTCAGCCAGGAAGCTGAGGTCGGGGTGTAATGCCTCGCGAAACGGAGATGCTTACTGAGCCAAGCCTGCACTTTGGGACGTTTGTGGGTGGCGTAGTTGTCGGCGATCCGATGCAGGGTTTTCCCCTTGGGTGTCTCGCTCTCGATCTGGCGCAAGAACTTCAGCCATTCGATGTGCCGATGGCAGGACAGGCACTGAGCAATAATTTGGCCGTCCACAACATTGAGCGCGGCAAATAGTGTGGTGGTGTCGTTGCGGTTGTAGTCGTGTGTCATCGTCGCGGCGCGCCCCTTCTTCAATGGCAGCGCCGGTTGCGTGCGAATCCAATGCCTGCACCTGACTCTTCTCATCGCAACACAGCACCAGTGCGTGCTCCAGTGGCAACATATACAAGCTCATGATGTCTTCGAGCTTTTCCACAAACCTCGCATCGCGCGAGACCTTGAAGCCCCGCACGAGGTGAGGCTTGAGAGCGTTGGCCCGCCAATGGCGCGAAACGCTGGCGGCACTTACAGCCCAGCTTCGCTGCCATTGTTCGCGCGCTCCACTCCAGTGCGTGGCCGCTTCCGGCGTGCTCCGCGTAGTCATCCCACCAGCCGCTCGATATCCACCGTGGCGGGGGCCGCACCACGCGGCAGGTCGCGCTCGATCCCCCAGCCGCAGCTGGCGGCAGCGTTCAGACCAGCGGGTTACTTGCACGCCACCAATCGCCATCGTCACGGCAATACTCTCTGTTCTGTTTTCCGTTAGCAGCCAAGAGCACGATGCGGGCGCGCTGCGCCGCTTGTACGCTGGTCAACTGGGAGCCAACCCGCCGCACTAGCTCGCGGCGCTCGTCTTCGCTCAGCACCATCTCTGGAGCTACTCGCATTGTCGTCTCTGCTCACCGTTTCGCCGTTGAGACTATTTTGACCGCAGAGTCGGACATAAGCTCCAGCAAGTGTGTATCACTGCCCTAGACAGGGTGGGCGACCATCGCTTCCGCTTCCATTTCCACGAGGTACTCGTCCCCGATCAGTTCGGCACCTACCATCGTATTGGCAGGCTGGATTCCCCTGAATCGCTCGCCATGAACGCGGGCAATCTCTTCCCAGTCTGCGATTTTCTTCACGAAAACCCGTGTACGCACGACATCCTGCAAGCTGCCTCCCAGTGACTGGATGGCACCCTCGATCTTGTCAATCACGAAGTGCATCTGTGATGCTGGATCCGAGCCGCCGATGTGTCTGGCTCCCTGCGTAGCGGTTGTTCCCGATACCAGAATTCGATCCCCCACGCGTAACGCCCTGCTGAAGCCAGCCAGGTCTTCCCAAGGTGTCCCCGTGAGCACTTTTTTCCGTCCGTCAACGCCAGCAGACTGGCACGAATAGGGCGGCGCTACCGCATCCACGTGATGGCTCAAGTCGCCGGACGCGGTCAGAAATGGCGGCTTCCGGTATTCATCGCCGCAATCACCGGGTATCCGGTCCAATCCCTGCAATGCCTGTCGAATTTTGCCACTGCTGGCGTCGTCCAGCGACTGCGTGAGCAAAGCTTTGTTTTCGGCGATGTGCTCACTCTGGCCCAGCCGCGCGCCAACGATCACG
Organism: Rhodanobacter sp.; assembly: GCA_040006415.1. Classification (GTDB taxonomy): domain Bacteria; phylum Pseudomonadota; class Gammaproteobacteria; order Xanthomonadales; family Rhodanobacteraceae; genus Rhodanobacter. The sequence continues at coordinate 8,915 of JBDTXA010000054.1, read as the reverse complement.
CCGCCCACGCCGGGCTGCTCGAGTATGAAACGGCTGGCCACATTGGCGATTGACATACCGCTTTCCGAGCTTACCGCGTGAAGCACCTGCAAAAGTTCCTGGAATTTAGTCCAACCGCCGGCCGTATCGATGAAACGCTTGTACTTCATCTGCGACCACGTGAGTGCATCGTCCAGACGCGGCTCGCTCTGGTTCAGCCATTTCCCGGAGAGAAAACCGCCGGCGACGGTTCCGAATGCAAGCAGCTTGACGCCGTGGCGCAGGCAGGCCGCGGTCATTGACCCGGACGCGCGCTGATCGAGCAAGGAGTAACAAACCTGATTCGAGGCCACCTGGATGCCACTGTGCACGACCATTTCAAGATGTGCGGTATCGAAATTAGTCAGTCCCAGGTCGGCGATGAGCCCTTCCATCTTCAGTTCATGCAGCCAATACAGACAATCCAGCCAGGCCGGGTCCGCATAGTTCCAACTGTGAAACTGCAGCAGGTCTATCCGCTCGGACTGCAAACGTCGTAGTGACTTCTGCACCGCTGCGCGAACATCCTGTTTGGTGATCACGCCAGGCGAAGGCACCCATTTGGTAAGCAACTGCGCATTGCTCCCACCGAAATGCGCGTGAAACACACCGGCAATATCTTCGGCCGATCCGTAGTGATCGGCCATGTCGAACGTGGTCAATCCGGCATCGAAGTACGCCTTCATGGCCAGCGCGGCCTGTGCAGGATCAAGCACGCGTCCATCGCGTTCGAGGTCAGCAACCTGCCACAAGCCGGTCACGACAGGACAAATCAGCAGCCCAGGGGCTGGCTCACGGTTGGTGTTGGTGCTCATCGAATCCTTCAACCTTGGGGTAGTTTGGAAAAACGCTCGGTTGTATCCACGCCCGAAGCGCGGAGCTTTCTCCAGTAGTACAGAAAAATGACCGAAGCGATCAGCATCACGAGAATCCACGGAACTGTCGAGTGGAAATACCACGTGGTCACCGTCGTTCCAAGATCGCTGATGATGTGGACAATCAGCAGGAGCGAAAGACAGAAAATTCCAGCAACGGCCAACAGGCGCTGCAGCGTGAGCGAACGCACCACCGTGATTTTCGCCGCAATCTCCGGGTTGGTTCGTGGCAACAACAAAACCGAAACGCACATCAACAGGTAATTGAACAGCATCGAGGTAACCATGATGTCAATCCCGAGGAAGAAATCGCCAGCAAAATGACTGCCGAGTACACCGATGGTCGCCATGAATCCGCTGAGGATGATGGCCAGGTATGGCGTGTGGTGCGTAGGGTGGATTGACGCGATGGGTCCGGGGAAGATCCCGTCCTCGGCCCACGCGAACATGAGCCTCGATACCGACAGGATCATTGCCGGCAAATCATTCAACAACGCGATGGAAGCACCGAAAACGATGGGCACCGCCCAACCCGAAGACAGGACGTAACCCAGCAGACCGGGCGCGGTAACGTCCTCGGCACGCGCCTGCTCGGCCACAAAACTCCATGGCACCGTGTGGTACACCGAGAAAGTGAAAACGACGTAGAAAAGCGTGACCGCAATGATCGCGATGCCGATCGCCCGTGGCAGCGAGCGCGACGGATTCTTCGCTTCGCCGCCCGCTTGCGCAATCGAGTCGAAGCCGATGAAACTTGAGAACAAGACGGCGGAACCGGCGGCCAAGGTAGACCAGTGAAAGGCGATGCCCCTCTGCACAAGAGTTCGGTTTTCCTTGTGCAGGATCGCTGCGGCAAAATCTTGGTGATTGAAGGACAGCCCGGCCACTATCACGACCCCGCCGAGGAGGAACATCAGAATCATGAGCGGTATCACTATGCGCTCATACAGCCTCACTCCCCGGATGTTCAGCCAGACGAACGCCCACAGGATGACCAGCGCAACAGCGACGCGGACTACGCCCCTGTCCAAGACATCAGCGAGGTGGTTCAGATCAAGCAAGGTCGCGACGTCGCGAAAAAACGGAACGACCAGATAGGCCACCACTCCAATCGCAATGGACAAACCAAACCATTGAGAGAAACTGGCTACGAAGCCGAAGTAGGGTCCGAGTGCGCGGCTCGCGTACACATAGCTCCCGCCAGCGCGCGGCATGGCCGAAGCGAGAATCGCGTAGGCAAATGCGGCAAGCGCAGCGGGAATCGCGGCAAGCAGGAACGCCGGCAATACGTAGGGACCGATGCCGGGTACATTCCGCTGGATCATGAACGGAATCACATAAATCGAGGCGCCCATCATTGAGCAGATGCCGGTCGCAGCCAAGCCCATGAGGCCGAGTCTGCGGTCGAGCGACTTTGACGACATGGATGTCATAAGGTGAATTCTGGAAAAATGGCTCAGCAAGAGTGGGGTCTGAGTCGTCCGCGGGTCTCGTCTGCCTGGAGACATCTTGGGAATTGCAAAAATTCAGACGAATGGCTGGCAATATAGTGAAATGCGGTGGCTGATTCAAAGAATTGTCGTGGGATGGCGCCGCGGGTGAACAGCGTGGCTGCCACGGGTGGATCGAGCGTAAACGGGAAATGCATACGATCCGGGATGCTGGCCATGCCTTTACCCCTACTTCACAAAATCTTGGACCCGATTAATGTCGCTCCTCAGCCACAAATCCCTTGAAACTCTTGCTAAAGCTAGAGTTACGGGATTGCCCAAGGGCGTCACGATTAGGCGTTTTGCTAAAGGCCGGAGTCTTTGTTCATGCTGCCGTCCATCCGGTGAAGCTTGTTCAGACCATCCCTAGGCAACGTCGCCGTTCTCCCTGGCGTGTTGCCGCTAACATGGCCGCTACTGGACTGGCCGCATGCACCTCCTCGCACTCGCTCAAACCACTGGCCGTATTCCGACAAACGGCCGGCCGGCGCCGCTTCGTGTGGAAGGATTATCCGCCAGGAAGTCGAGCGCCTCCGTCTTCGCCTTGTCGCAGGCCCGGCAGTTGACCCGGCGCACGTCGAAAGCCAGCCCGATCCGCACGTCGACGCAGGACACGTGGCGAGTACGCAGCAGCTTGCTGTCGTGCCACTCCGACTCCGTGTAGTACAGCCTCCGCACTTCATTTTTTCCGGCGTACGATCGTGACGATGCGCGCTCTGGGGACGCCGAACACCTCCTTGATCGTCGCCTGTCGGCGCGAGCTAGCAAATCCGAAGGCGGCGAACAGGCGCTGAGGATGCCTCGCTGAAGTGGCTCTCAGCAAAGCGTGCCGAATTTCAGGGCGGTGCTAAAGGTCGCCAAGCCTTGCCGTGCATAGGCTATGCAACGATCAACGCACGAAAATCACCCGCACACATTTCCACAAACAGCCTCCTGCTTTTTCATGAGATCTGTCCCCCCGCGGATCAAGCGGGTGAAGCAAACTGCGCAAGTTCGGAAACGAACGGCGCATAGGAACGCCAGCGCCCGACCGATGTCTTGTATACAGGCTGGCGCGCCTGCCAGACGCTAGCTGACAGGACGGGCGCCGCTTCAGCCCCAGGCGCCGTAGCGGCTGCCCCGGTACCGATGAAGCCGCGTAACTTGGTAAGAATGGCGTCGGGCTCGGTAACCAGCGATTCGTAGTCGAGCTCGAAGATTGGCAACTGCACGCTGTGCTTCCAGCGACACATCAACTCATCGTGTCCGCCCATGCATGTCTGAATATCGTCGAAGTCATAGGCGAAGCCAAGATTGGGGTGTGCGAAATCCTGGCTCCACAGAGATAACGCTGTATCGGGGCGGTCGCGGCGCAGGTGGATCACCCGGGCCTGCGGAAACATCGCGGCGACGATGTGCAGGTAACGGAAGTTCAGCGGATCCTGATCGAGGTACCACGTGGCTGGCGCGTCATCCTGGACCGCCAGCGTGCGGTACAGGTTGGCCGCTTCGGCAAGAGCGGCACTGCTGGCGAGATGCCCACCGGCAATTAACTGGTCGGCAATGAAACGTAAAGTACGCATCTCGCCACGATCGCGGACACCGGTAGCGCGCTCCAGCAACGTCGCGGTCAGCGTGGTGCCAGTACGCGGCAACCCGACAATGAAGACGGGCACGAAGTCGCGGCTGGACACTGCGTTCGCAGGCGCTACTTGTTCGCCTGCTCGCGCGTCGACGAATCGCTGCCAGGCGACGCGATCCCAAGGCGATGCCGCATGGACCATTGCATTGGCCCCGCGCAGCGTCGCTGCCGCCGCCCTGTAGTCGCAAAGATCGTTTTGCGCCTTGGCCAAGGCGAAGCCCGCGGAGGCGCGTGAACGTGGGTTGAACCGCGCATCCGCGAATTGTCCTTTGAACCATGAGATCTCGGCATCAGCTGCATCGACATAGCGCCGGGTACTGGCCAACGCCGCCAGCACATGGTGCCGGTCCGAATCGATGCCCGCATCCAGCGCCGCCAGGTAACGCGCGCGCGATACGCCGAAATCACCCGCTTCCCGCGCAACGTTGCCCGCCATCATAAGCAATTCGGGCGAAACACTGCCGCGCGCCAGCGCTCCTTCGCAAATCCGCTCCGCCACGGCGTGGCGATCAATTTGCCGGACAAATTCCACGCTGCGCAAACTCGTGCCCGCCTCAAATTCGTTAGCACGACATAAAAAGAATAACGTCCCGGCCGCCGCACTGAAACGTCCCCGGCTGCGCTGCACCTCTGCCAGAAGCATGCCCACCTCCTCCCGCGCCGGTTCATGGGCCTGCAAGTTGCACAGCAGTTCCTCGGCGCGTGCTGGCTCATTGCCTTGGAACAGGGCCCGCGCCTCCGCAAGCCGGACGTCGCGGGAAGCGGGGGTTGTCGCCTGCATGCTGGACTCCGGGATGAGCGCTTCGATCATCATAGCCAGTTCGGTTGCAGCGACCCTGCCGCTGTGCAATCCATCAGCCGAACAGCACCCTCGAAAGCTGAGGGCCAGCGACGACAGTGCTTCGCCTGCAAGATCCCCACAACGTCGCCGCTCAGCAAGTGGTCGCGGCCGCCAAAGCAATTGATCTTTCGAGCGCGGCCCCGGCGGGCACCTGCTTCGACCCGTCTTTCACAGCAAGCTGGACCATTGCGACTTGTCGATGGCACCGGCCGGGAATAGTATCGCCGCCGCACACTCCTCCGCACGTTGACCTCGGGAAATGCATCCGGCAGACCGGCAACGTCTGGATCACCATTTCGCGCCTTCAGCGGCGCACCGGCTTGCCGAGAGCAATGGGCGCAACGCGCTCACTGCGGCAATGCAGCAGTTCAAAACATGGATGACATGTGCAGCAACATGCGACCGGAAACACGCGTGCATTAAATGCAGCAATGCGCCGAATGTCGTGCCGGACAAAACACGTTGCCGATTTCTATGTGCGCTATCCGATGAAATCCACCGGCCTCAGGTTTCGAAGATGGTCGACAGCGCCGCCCGTGCGGCCGCGCTTCCTACCGGGATCAAAGTAAAGTTCGACCACGATGGCGAAATGCGCGCTGGCATAAATGTCGACTCGCTGAGCGACGTCGCTTTTGTGAATACGAAGATGAATGGGGCGACCGATCCCATGCCCGAGCCTGGCAGGCCCCAAGGCCGCAAGTAGACCGGCAACGTCTCCAGCCCAATTCTGGATGTCGGGTTCTCGGCCCGGACCTCCACCGCGCCGGATCACACGTATTTAATGGAAGCCGATGCGCCGGCCTCGGTCGGACAAGACAGTTTAGTGGTCGACGCGCAGGCCATGACGGCACCGCTAGTCCGACTTCGCCGCGCGTCGCCACCGCCGCGAGATCATCAACAGAAGTTCAAGACCATCCAGGGATTGCAGTCGAAACCTCGATGACCAGCAAGGCGTACGTCGAGCGGGAGGTTCCCGAGCGTGAGAGCGGTCTTGCATCAAGTGGCCACCTGCGCGCCGCGAGCGCGTGGGACCAGACGCGAAAAAGAGATATGGTTGACCAAGCCTGCTTCAGCATTGCACTTCCCGTGCAACCGTTGAAACGGGTTTTGCAGATTTGCACAAGATGCTCTGACTGCGTTTCTCTCCAGATCCAGTGGTTGATCGAGGCGGCACTGCGCCCCTACTACGAGGAAACACTCATGAAAACGCACGTCTCGATGCACTCAAGTCGCCGTAATTTTCTGAAGACATCCGCACTCAGCATGGCGGCACTGCCGGCGGTCATGCTCGGCGGCAAGGGTCTGGCATCCGAGCCTACAACCGAAGCCGCTAAGCTGCCGCCCTCCATTCTGGCGCTGCAGTCGGTAACTTCCAAGATCGTGCCGATCACCGACGCCGAACGCAAGGCGCGTCTGGCCAGGGCGCAGCGGCTCATGGCAGAAAACAAGATCGACGCCATCTACATGGACGGTGGCAGCTCGATGGAGTATTTCACCGGCATGCACTGGTTCACCAGCGAGCGTCTCATGGGATTTATCTTGCCCAAGTCGGGCGATCCCATTTACATCACGCCAGCATTTGAACAGAGCAGAGCGCTGGAGCAGATCCGGTTCGGCCATGATGTCCGCGTCTGGCAAGAGCATGAAGATCCGTACCAGCGGGTGGCGCAGGTGATGTCCGACCTGCATATTTCAACCGGCACGTTGGGGATTGAAGAGCAAGTGCCGTATTTCCGTGCGTCGCGCATTGCTCAAGCGCTGCCGCAAGCGCGACTGGTCTCAGCGATACCCGTTACCGGCGGCTGCCGATCAATCAAGAGCCCCGCCGAACTGGCACTGATGCAGGTTGCCAACGACGCGACGCTGGCGGCATATCACGCCATCTACCTGGGCCTGCAAGCGGGCATTACCCAGGACACCGTGCGCGAATGGCTTGCCGCCGCCTATGAGCGTCTGGGCGTGCCCGGTGGAGCGAGCATCAACGTCGGCAAGTACACAGCGCTGCCACATGGTTCGATCGTGCAGCAGCGTCTCGTCGAGGGCACGCCGCTGCTGATCGACGGCGACGCCACGGTGGAGGGCTATAACAGCGACATCAGCCGTACGTTCGTTCTGGGCAAGCCCAGTGACAAGATGAATAAAGTCTTCGACATCGTGCGCAAGGCGCAATCGGCAGCGCTGAAGGCCGCGCATCCCGGGGCAACTATGGAATCGATAGACGCAGCCGCACGCAAGGTCATCGTCGACAATGGTTATGGTCCGGACTATAAGTACTTTGGTCATCGCCTTGGTCATGGCATTGGCATGAACGGTCACGAGTGGTACTACCTGGTGCGCGGCAACAAGCGCAAGATGGAGAAAAACATGACCTTCAGCGATGAGCCAGGCATCTATATTCCCGGCGAGTTCGGCGTTCGCCTGGAAGACGACATGTTCATAACCGAATCCGGCGCGCGCTTGTTCACGCCGCAGAGTCCTTCGCTCGAACATCCTTTCTCTTGATCGCGGATGCGTTGCCGGCTAGACCGGCACGCTGAACTGACCTTGCCCTCGAAATATATATCTCATAACCGCGTCACAGTCCGGCTTGGTCGGCGTGCCGATTGCCGCAATCGACGCAGCGCAAGCCCTGTAATGCCCGTCAGCTAATTCATCGTCACCGTTTCCCATGAGCCGCTGATTTTTGCACGGGAAGTCGGTGCAAAAGGTGCGACCGTTTTCCGCCGGCTCCACAGGCTCGGCCGGGATCGTCCCCGCCGGTGCCGAAAATTATACGTACGTCTTGTACGTCTTGCCGCCAACTTTCCGCCTTTGTGTCCCATGCGATGCCACGAAAATGGGATCAGGGGTGCCGGCACCTTATTTTGGCGCCGCTTGTATCGACGGCAGGGTGCGACATCCGCAAGCAAAGGAGCCGGCCATGGCCCTAATTCGAGCGGCACAGACCACCACGTACAGTGGGCGTTTGAGTTAACACGAGCGAGTGGAATGGCAACATTCACCTCGATCTCGGTTTTGCTTAAGCCGTGCTAAGTTCCATAACCGTGGTGAAGCTGTTTCAGTACGCGGACTCGCGCGTCTGGCCAAAGCCAAAGTTAGGGACAATCGAATACAGATCAATTCGCCGTGCATGCCTGTTTTCACGATCGCTGCCGCATCGGCGCAGCTGCCTTTTATTTCGACGGAGAGACTCATGAAATATCTTGCTTGCAGGGTTGCGCTGGCTCTTGCCGCTTGCATCATTTCGGCCGCGGCCATTTCGTCGCCATCGTCAAAATCCGGCCCGGCGTCGGTATCGGCATCGGCATCGGATCCGGCCAACTACCCCGCCAACTATGCCCAGCTCACGAGGCTGTTTTCGGACTGGCGGAAATTCGTGCTTCCCGTGGCTGTCGACTTCAAGCCCGACTATTCAGTCGCGACGATTGCGGCGAAGAGGGCTGAGTTTCCAGAATACCGCGCACGCCTGCAGGCGATCGACACCTCAGGCTGGCCCAAGGGCGCGTTGATCGACTATAAACTGGTCCAGGCGGAGATGAACGGGCTCGACTTCGATTTCCGCGTCTTGATGCCGTGGGCGCGTGACCCGGGCTTCTACGCGACGGTGCTGACCGATCGGAGTGACGTGCCGGTCCAAGAGGGCCCGCTGGCCTATCCCAATATCAATCTTTACGAATTCAAATATCCGCTCAACGCGTCGGATGAAAAGAAGCTCACCGCCATGCTGGCTGCGGTTCCGGCGAACCTGAAGGCGGCAAGGATCAACCTAAAGGACAGCAACGCCAAGGGATTGTGGCTGTATGGGGATCGCGCGTTCAGGCAACAGGGCGAGGCATTATCTGCGCTGGCGGCCGGCAAGCTGGTCATGCGCACGCTTGCGGGGGCGGTCCCGGCGAACATTAAGGGCGCCACTCCACAGTTGCTGACCGCTATTCGCAATGCCAAGTCCGCGAGCGACGAATTTGCCGCATGGGTGGCCGCGGAGGCGCCAAGGAAAACGGGCCCGGTCGGCGTTGGCAAGGAGAATTACAACTGGTACGCCGCCAATGTCCAGCTCATTCCCTATGACT
>JBDTXA010000053.1:0-18987 GCA_040006415.1 Rhodanobacter sp. | reverse complement strand
CGTCCTGTTGGTGGGTGCGCATGAGACCGAACGTGTCGTGGCCGAGCAGTCGACGATCATTACCTGGTTGCAAAAAATCGCGCTTGTTGTGCCCCGCCTTGTCGCCCTTTGCTCGGGAAGCTTCTTCTTCGCAGAGGCCGGCTTGCTCGACGGGAGCCGGGCGACGATCCACTGGAGCGTCTCCGATCACTTGCGAGAACGCTTTCCCAACATCGACGTTCAACCCGATGTCATCTATACCCAGCAGTGCCACCTGCGAACCTCTGCGTGCGCGTCGGCTGCAACCGATATCGCGCTGGCGTTTGTCCAAAACGACTACGGGCCTGATGTTGCGTTGTCGGTGACGCGCGATCTCGTCGTCTTCCTGAAACGACCGGGCGGGCGCAGTTCAGTACGGTCCTGGAGCGCCGTATACCGGGCCCGCCACTGGCAATGCCGCAATCCCGTTTCCATCGCTCTCCCGCGCAACGGCTGTGAGGATAAGTCCAAATGGATGATGGGCACCGCGCCATGTAGATCGTCGCCACTGTTGCAGGAGAAATGGATCGTGAAATCGCGTGCTGCTGTTGCCTCAGGTCACGGTCAGGCCCGTGCCATAAAGCAATGCCTTCTGGTTTCCGCGCGCCCAGGCGCCGCTTTCGTCGCAAAGTAGGCGATGATCAATAAGCCAGCGGCCCGCCTTAGCAGAAGGCGGACTGGGAAACGACCATCGCCAGCAAAAAAACCACATAACGCAGAGTCATACTGACAGTCCTCAAACGCGCGTGGTCCACGCCCATGACCAGCATAGCCACTGCACATTTCCACTGGCTCACTCCACCTTCAGCCGATATTGCTACTGGCGGCCGGGAGCTGGAACCAGTCGTCAAACGCGCTGTCCATCTGCAGTCGGATATGGCACGGCGCCAGCTTGGAGGATTCAAACGAGACATCGACATAAGTTGTTTCTAAGCCAACGGGTCGCAGACTGGTCCTAAACTGGCCTGGCAAATTCAGGTGCCTGGGCTCGACTGCGCTGCCACCCCTTTGCATGCCTCGGTGCATCATCGGACAAAAGCTAGCTGAGGAATCAACGGCGAATACGTCTGAGAACAGGCGACATTTTCCACCGCAGCTCCTCGATCAAGCAGACATTTCCCCTCAGGCTCCCGGCCTGCCCTATCGAACGCCTGGCCCTATGCGCATTCTTCTCGTTGAAGACGACTCATCGATCGCTGCAGCCACCGTCGCTACACTGCGGGGCAACTCGCATGCCGTGGATCATGTGGCGGATGGCATCGAGGCCGATCTGGCCTTGTCCGACGTGGAATACGACCTGCTGATTCTCGACCTGGGGCTTCCGCGACTGGATGGCAGCGAGGTTCTGCGCCGGCTTCGGAGCAGACATGCGTCAATTCCCGTGCTGGTGATCACCGCACGTGAAGCACTCAACGATCGCATTCGCATCCTCGACCTTGGTGCGGACGACTATCTGGTCAAACCGTTTGCCATCTCCGAGTTCGAGGCACGGGTCAGGGCACTCTTGCGCAGATCGGTCAACCAGGGCACGACTCACCTGAGCATCGGCAAGCTGCGACTGGATATCCCCGGGCATCGCGCCTGGATAGGCGATTCACCGCTTGAACTCACCGCGCGTGAATTCGGCTTGATCGAGGCACTTGCCGCGCGCTCGCATCGCGTCACCAACCGGGCGCAATTGGTGGAAGCCTTGTGCAGCTGGGACCAGGACCTGACCGACAATGGCCTGGATATCGCCATTCATCGGGTGCGCAGAAAGCTCAAGGACAGCGGTGCCAACATCCGTACCATACGAGGACTGGGTTATCTGCTGGAAGAGGACGCCAATGTCTGAGGTTACGAAAGCGATGCGCTCACCCAGCCTGCGTCGCCGCCTGCTCCTCTTCTTGCTCGTGCCGATGCTGACCCTGCTTGTGGCCGATGCCGTCGTCACATACGTGGTGGCGCTCAGCTATGCCAACAGGGTCCACGACAACGACCTGGGAGGTGACGTTCGTACCCTGGCGCAAATGTACCGCTCCGAACGGATCTCCGGGGACCTGCCGGAGGAGGCGCGTTTCCTGCTCGAATACGATCCGGATGGACACAACTACTACACGGTTCGAAGCAACATCCGGGGGCTGCTCAGTGGCAATGGAGAATTCCCGCAACCACAGGCTCCTGCTTCCGACGAGAAACCGCAGCTGTTCAATTCCAGTATTGACGGCATCCAGCTTCGCGCCGCCGCGATCAGCCTGCGCGCCAACCAGGATCCGCGGGAAGTTCTGACCGTGACCATCGCGGAAAATCTGCGCGACCGGCATAACCAGGCAAGGCAGATCCTGCTGTTGACCGTTCCGCTGCAGACCTTGCTGATTCTCTGCGTCATGTCACTGGTCTGGCTGGGCGTAACCCGCGGTTTGCGCATCCTGCAGCCACTGACAGATCGACTCGCGGCGCGCGAACACGAACTGGCGCCGATCAGTGGATCGGACGTTCCACGCGAAATTCTTCCGCTCACCCGCACCATCGACGCATTGTTTGAACGTCTGCGTGCGGTGCTCTCGCTCCAGGAGCGCTTCATTGCCGATGCAGCACACCAGTTGCGCACGCCACTGGCCGGACTGCAGTTGCACGTCGAGAAGGCGCTGGCCGATCCCAGCCCGGCCGCGGTGAAAGACGCCTTGACCCACATTCATCAACTGACCCAGCGCACCGCGCGAACGTCAAACCAGTTGCTGGCGTTGACCCGGGCGCAGAGTCCATGGCATGACAACGCGACATTCGTTCCCGTCGATCTCGGCAAAGTGACACCCGAGTGGATCGGATATCGGGTACACGATGCGCTGAAGACGGGTATCGATCTGGGCTATCAAGGACCCGGAGATCCGGCCATCGTGCTTGGCGACCCCGAGACACTTCAGGAATTGCTGGACAATCTGATCGATAACGCCCTTCGCTATGCAGGTCATGGCGCACGCGTCACTGTCAGTGTGCTCCCGCTTCCGGACGGAGGGGTGGCACTGCAAGTGGAGGACAATGGCCCCGGCGTTCCGGCTGAACTGGCCTCCCGCCTGGGTGAACGATTCTTCCGCGTGCCCGGCTCAAGCGAAGGCGGCACCGGGCTGGGTCTGGCCATCGTTCAACAAGTCGCTGCGCAGCACCGGGCCATCGTGGCATTTGGTGCCGCTGCGCCCCAAGGGCTGAGGATAACCTTGCAGTTTCCGGCGCCGACGACAACCTTGTGAAACTTCATTGAGCGATAATGCCGGCATGTTTTGTCCCAAATTCAGAGTGGCGTCGGAGCTCCCTGGCCACAGAAAGTTCGGCTGCGTTGCCAAACTCTCACTTGAACGCAAGCCGGCCTGGTTTCTTGCTAGCGCCGGCGGCGTAAGTCTGATGCTGCGCGCGGCAATGCTCGGCGGCTTGGCCGCGCTCGCTGGTTGCGCAACAACCGCCATGCCCGAGCTCTCGCCACCCACGCCCGCGGCGTGGCGACATGTGAGTCCGGCCGACGCACCCGTGGTCGATCTCCGTGGCTGGTGGCACGTGTTTCACGATCCCCGCCTCGATGCTCTGGTTGACACTTCGTTGCGGGATAACCTGAATGTTGCCTCGGCCCATGAGCGCCTGCTGGCAGCGCGTGCCACGATGCGCACGGCCAACGCTCCGTTCCTGCCGGCCGTGCAGGGCAAGACCAACGACGTCGTTGATCCGGACGCAAGCGCGTCGTTCTTCGTGGCCGGTTTCGATGCCATCTGGGAGCTGCCCCTTTTCGGTCGTGGCACTGCAAGCCGCCGACAAGCCCGGGGCAATCTCGATGCTTCGATGGCGGATCTGCAATCGGTGCGTGTCTCACTGGTCGGCGACGTGGTGCGAAGCTGGCTTGAACTGCGCTCCGCCATACACAGGAAACAATTGCTGGGCGCCATCCGCGATGCACGTCAAAAACAACTCGACCTGTTACAGATTCGGCTGAAGCTGCAACTTGCAGCACCGTCAAATGTCGCTCAGGCTGAGGTGGCTCTCGCACACGCTGCTGCCGCCATGGACGAGTCGCAACACGTCATCGACGTGTCTTGCCAGTCGCTCGCCACCCTGATCGGAAGCAATCAACCCAACCCAGAATGGCTCCAGAAAGGCGACGAACCCGACCTGGGCGCCTGGCGACTTGCCAGTACACCGGCCGACCTTCTGCGTACCAGACCGGAAATCGCCCGCGCGCGAGCCGATGTGCTCAGCGCTGCCGGTGACGCAGGCATTGCCAGGGCCGACATGTATCCAAGCCTCGGCATCGGTGGCTCGATCGTGTGGTCGACCAACCTCACCACGCACCGACGGACCAACGACAATGCCATCGCGTCAGCCGGTCCGATCATCAACATACCGCTGTTCGACTGGGGCCTGCGCCAGTCGCAGTCCCATGCCAAGAATCACGAACTCAAGGCAGCGGTGTTCGCCTACCGTCAAGCTGTACTCGAGGGGGTGTCCGAGGTCGAAAATGCGCTTGGTACGATGGAGAAACAACGGCGACAGGAGCATCGTAGTCGCGTCATGATGAAGGCCCTGGCCGGCGAACGTGACGCCGTCACCGAGCGCGTTCGACTGGGTCTGGACAACCCGCTCGACCAACTCGACAGCGTGGTCGCAAGCGACGAGGCCCATCTGCAGGGCATTCAGGCGCAAACCGCGCGTGGGGTGGCCTTTGTCAGTCTGTACAAGGCGCTGGGTGGGGCACCACTGCCGGATGACGCCAGCAAGCAGGCCGCGGCAGAGGACTGGCGCTGATGGTCGCCCTGGCGCGCAAGACACTGCTTTACGAATGGCGTCGTTTCCTCCCCGCCATCGTCGCAGTCGGATTCGCCGGCCTGCTGCAGCTGTTGCAGGCCGCGCTGGTGCTGGGCATCTTTGGCAGCGCCAGCGTCTATATCACCGGCTCGTCGGCCGATCTGTGGGTCGGTTATCCAGGCACCCAGAGTGTCAACCTGGGTCGGGCGATCGATCCCGATGTCGAAATGCGTCTCCTCATGGACCCTGCAGTGCTGAAGGTGGAGCCGTTCCTGTGGGTCGATGCCGATTGGCGCGGCGCGCATGACACCGGTGGCGAATCGGTCTTCGTTTCCGGCATCAACCCGAGACCGGACGGCATGATGTTTTCGCGCACACTGTCACCCCAGTTGCGCGCCCGCTTGATCGAACCGGATGCGGTGATCATCGATCGTGCCGACATCGACAAGCTTGGCGTGCATGTCGGTGACAGTGCCGCCATCAACGGACGGCGCGTGCGTGTGGTTGGCGTCGCCTCGGGCTTGCGCGCACTCGGTGGGGTCAATGTGGTCAGTTCCCTTGAGACCGCCCGCCAGCTCGACACCGATCCAGCCGACCGTGACCGCCCTACCTACCTGATTGCCAGCTTGCGTGATCCTGCGCAGGCCGACACGGTCGCGCAGCGCCTTGGCGGCGACCGCGGCGTCGGACCCTACGAGGTCTGGACGGCCAAATCCTTCGCGCGTCGCTCGGTGCTGTACTGGATGCTGGATACCGGCGCGGGCGCCGGCGTACTGTTCCTTGCCGGCATCGTATTTCTGGTCGGCGCGGTCATTACCAGCCAGACCCTGATGGGCGCCGTGGCGGGCTCAGTCCGTGAATATGCGACGCTCAACGCGCTAGGGGTGGGCGTCGTCAACTTGCGCTGGGTCGTTCTGGAACAGGCTTTTTGGGTCGGCTCAATCGGCCTGTTGGGCGCTACCATTCTGGGTATCTTGGTCCTGGCGCTGGCCCGCAGCCAGGACATTCCTGTCGTGCTCAACATACCCATCACACTGGCCTGCGTGGTGTTGTCCATGGCATTGGCGGCGGTCTCGGGGCTTGCCGCCATGCGCAGCCTGCGCCGCGCCGACCCGGCGACCCTGCTCCGATGAATGCCGCAACGCACACCTCGATACAGCAGGCGACCCCGCCCGCCCTCGAAGCGGAGGGAGTTGACAAAGCATTTGTCTCCGGCCGGATCCGCACCCAGGTCCTGGAGAACCTGTCACTGCGCATCGAACCAGCCGAGCTGACACTTATTTCCGGCCCTTCCGGTTGTGGCAAGAGCACGTTGCTGGCGATCCTGAGCGGCCTGCAAAACGTTGATGCTGGCCGGGTCACCGCACTGGAAAGCGATCTCGGCCGGCTCGACAGCCGTGCATTGGAGCAATTCCGCCTGCATCACACAGGCTTCGTATTCCAGGGCTTCAATCTGTTCCCCGCGCTGACCGCGCAGGAGCAAGTGGAGCTTCCGTTGAACTACCTTGGCCTGACCAAGGCTGAGGCGCGCGCGCGCGCTGCGCAGTCGCTCGACGAGGTGGGACTCGCCCATCGCATGCGGCAGCGCCCGTCGGAACTTTCCGGAGGCGAGAAGCAGCGCGTCGCGATCGCACGCGCACTGGCCAAGCAACCGCAGTTGCTGTTTGCCGACGAACCCACCAGCTCACTGGACGCAACCAGCGGCCAGATGATCATCGATATCCTCCATGGTATCGCCCGCACGCATGGCACTACCGTACTGTGCGTAAGTCACGATCCACGCCTGATCGATCATGCGGATCGCGTGCTCACCATGGAGGACGGCCAGATACTCACCGACCGACGGCCGGCCCCGCCGACCGTCTCGAACAAAGGATCTACATCATGACCGGCCTGCTTTCTCCACTAAGACTGACTGCCACGGTCATGCTGCTGCTGGTCGGCGGCTGCTCGAAGAACGACTCGCCGACCTCGAACGCCTCCGTGGCACCGGCTTATGCCGCCGTCGCGCGTGGTCGCATCGACATCGACGGCGGCCTGCTGCCACTGGCCATGCCGCGCGAGGGCACGCTCGCCAGCGTGCGCGTGCACGAGGGTGACAACGTCACGCGAGGCCAGATTCTCGCCACGATGGAAACCCAGCCGGCCAAACTGCAGGTGGAGGCCGCCAAGGCTGGTCTGGCTCAGGCCAGGGCCGAGTCATCGCTGTTGACCGGCAAGTTGGACATCGCCAGGCAGCAGGCTCAACGGCTGTCCGCGGCAGCAAAAGCCGGTGCGGGCGATGGCCAGAGCGCTGACCTTGCCCGGGGTGCCGCAAGCGAACTGGTGGCCCGCAAGGCTGGCGCCGATGCAGCCATCGACATGGCGCGGCAGAAAGTGGACGAAGCCAATTACGAGCTTGAACTGCGTACCCTGCGCGCGCCTATCGACGCGCGTATCACCGGGATGTCGGCGCAGGTCGGCGCCCATGTGTCGCCGCAGTCCGGGGCGCTGTTCACCCTCCTGCCGAAAACGCCGCCCATCGTGCGCGCCGAGTTGACCGAATCGATGGTCGACGCGGTCAAGGTCGGCATGCCGGCCACGATCGGTACCGACGGCGGCGCCCGCGATGCGAGTTGGCCTGCACACGTGCTTCGCGTCGGAAGCGTGGTTGGTCCCTCCACGCTGGGAGATGATCCGCAGCAGCGCCTCAACGCGCGCACCGTCAGCTGCGTGCTGAGCTTCGATCAGCCTCAGAACCTGCGTATCGGCCAACGCGTACTGGTTCGCTTCGGTGCCGCATCAACATCCGCAGCGGTGACGAAAGGCCAGTGAAAAGCATTTGTGAAATCCTCTGAGCGACCCGCCAGGACCTCGACGTGATCCAGCCAACTGATTTTATTCTCGAAGGCGACCGCCGCGGCGTTCTGCTGATCCATGGCCTGACCGGCACGCCGATGGAAATGCGTCTGCTCGCCAAAGGTCTCAACAATGCCGGTTTCACGGTTTATTGCATGCAGCTTGCCGGCCACTGCGGCGACGTCGAGGATCTGCTCGCCACGGGATGGCGCGACTGGTACGCCAGTGTCGAACAGGCAGCGAATCATCTGCTGAGCCGGGTCGATCATCTGTTTGTCGGCGGGCTGTCGATGGGCGCCCTGCTCTCGCTCAAACTCGCCGCCGAGCATCCGCAGCAGGTTGCCGGCGTTGGCGTCTACGGTGCCACCTTCCGCTATGACGGCTGGAGCATCCCCTGGTCGGCTCGATTCTCGTTTCTACTGCCGATGCTCAAGAAACTCGGTATCGGTCGCGACCAGTCGTTTCTGGAGCAGCCGCCTTATGGCCTGCGCGACGAACGTCTGCGCGCCCAGATCAGCGCCGCCATGCAGAGCGGCGACAGCAGTGTCGCCGGATTGCTCGGCAATCCCTGGCATTCGCTGGCTGACCTCTATCAGTTGTCGGTCCAGGTGCGGCGTCAGCTTCCCCTGGTGAGCTCGCCCTGTCTGGTGGCGCACGCCAGCGAGGACGATGTCGCCAGCGTACGCAATGCTGAACTGGTGATCCGCGGGGTGAACGCGCGAACCGAATTGCTGCTGCTTGACGACAGCTACCACATGATCACCATCGACAAGCAGCGCCGCACGTTGATCTCTCATTCCGTGCGCTTTTTTGAAGACATCGTCGCGCAGCGGACGGCCGGACGCACGGCAGCGGCCTGAACATGCCCGCGCTTGCCATCACCTTGTGGCTGGTCAACGTGGTGCTCGACACCTGCGGCCAGCTCGCCTTCAAGGCCGCCGCCGCCGATCCCGCATCCGGCGACGGTCTGGCACGCTGGCGCCACATGGCTTCGCGACCCTGGTTATGGCTGGGGGTCGGCTGCTATGTGTTCGAGTTTCTGGCATGGATCGCGTTTCTCTCGCTGCTGCCGCTGTCCGAAGGTGTGCTGCTGGGCTCGATCAACATTGTGGTGATCATGTTGGCGGGCCGCATTCTGTTCGGCGAAAAACTCACTCGCCTTCGCGTTGCCGGCATCGTGCTGGTCTGCCTCGGCGTGGCAGTGGTGGGTGCCGGCGCATGAGACGCTTCTACCTGTTCGGCTTCCTGCTGCTGATGGTCTTCGACACGCTCACCCAGATCTGCTTCAAGATCGCCGGCAACCACGCATTGCCGGTGGAAGCCAGCCTCGCGTGGCTGCTGCGCGTGTTTGCCGAGCCGTGGGTGTATGGCTCGGTGATCGGATACATCGGCGCATTCTTCACCTGGATGAGCCTGCTCAAGCACGCCCCGATCGGCCCGGCCTTCGCGGCCTCGCACCTGGAGGTGGTCAGCGTGCTGCTGCTGTCGATCTGGCTATTCAATGAACCGCTGACCGTCACCAAGCTGCTCGGTGCGTTGCTGATACTTGCCGGCATCATCTGCCTGGGACTGGCCGAGCGCGACACTCCGCCGGCCACCCCCATCGAAGTGCTGCCCTGAGCCATGCGCCGTCGTGCATTCCGCGAGATCCCACCCACGGCCGGCTTGCCGCTGCGGGCAGGCGATCTGTTTTCGTGCCGCGCCGCCCTCGGCGAAAGCCTCGCCGCGCAGCTCGGCACGCCACCGTTGCAACTGGAATGTTCGGGCACTGCGGCGTTGCTGGTGGCGCTGCGCACGCTGAGCGAACGGGCGCCGGATCGGCGCACGGTGGTGGTCCCGGCCTACACCTGCCCGCTAGTGGCGATCGCCGTGCGCAGCCTCGGACTCGAACTGCGACTTTGTGACTTGCGTGCGCATCATTTCGACATGGATCCACAGGCACTTGCCCAGGCCTGCCGTGACGACACCCTCGCGGTGATTCCCACCCATCTGGCGGGATTGGTTGCCGATGTGGATACCGCCACGGCGATCGCCAAGCGTGTCGGTGCCTGGGTCATCGAAGATGCTGCCCAGGCGCTTGGCGCACGCACTCATGGCCGCAGCGTCGGGCTGCGTGGCGACATCGGATTTTTCAGTCTTGCGGCGGGCAAGGGTCTGTCGATCTACGAGGGTGGCCTGTTGCTGGCACGCGACGCATCCATGCGCGATGCGCTGCGGCGGACGCACGAGGCGATGGTGCCAAGCCAGCCAGCGTGGGAGCTTCGGCGCAGCCTTGAACTGGTGGGACTTGCCGCGCTGTACCGGCCTTCCGGCCTGGGCTTTGCCTACGGTCGACCACTGCGAAGCGCACTTCGCCGGGGCGATCCAGTGGCAGCAGTCGGCGACGATTTTCCACCAACGATCCCGCTGCACCGGGTGGGCCGCTGGCGTGAGGGCGTGGGCACTGCAGCCGCCGCCCGCCTGCCGACGTTCATCGAACAACTCCGCCGACAGGCGAGTCGACGTGTGGAGCGACTGCGACAGATCCGCGACCTCATGGTTTTTGAACCGGACGAAGGCACCGAAGGCAGCTGGCCGTTTCTGCTGTTGAAACTCCCTGACAGGCAGCGCCGCGATTCGATCCTCGCACTTCTGTGGACGGCAGGGGTGGGTGTCAGCCAATTATTCGTGCACGCCCTGCCTGACTACGCCTATCTCGCCGACCGCGTACCGCAGGCACCGATGCCCAATGCACGCTGCTTCGCCGAACAGACGCTCAGCATCAGCAACAGTCCGTGGCTGGATGACGACATGTTCGGGGTCATCTGCGATGTCATCGAGCGCCGCCTGACGTGAACGCCTGCGCTCGATTCCAAGCGGTATTTCATGCTGAGGCGTTTAAGTGTTGGCTGAACGCCTGCGCCCGATGGTCCATCACGCGGCGCCACAACGGCGGCAGCAAGGCCAGCACGAACATGGTGGCGTAACCCGCCGGCAATTGCGGACTGTCTTCGTGATGAACGAGTGCCTGATAGCGTCGCTTGGGTTGCGCATGATGATCGGAGTGCCGTTGCAGGTTGAACAACAGCCAGTTGGTATAGCGCTGCGGCGCGTTCCATGAGTGATGGTGGGTGACGCGTTCGTAGCGACCGGGCGCGACTTCGCGGCGGCTGAGACCGTAGTGCTCGATGTAATTGATGACCTCCAGCGTGGCGGCCGCAACCAGCCCCTGCGCCAGGAAAAAAAGCAGGCCGCGAACACCGCCAAGCACAGCGAACACCAGCATGAAACCCAACCACAGCAGATACCAGTCGAGCATCTCGTTGCGCCATGACCAAGCCGACAGGCCACGCAAACGAAGCCGCTGCGACTCCAGCCGCCACGCATTGCGCACGTTGCGCCACAACGCGCGTGGCACAAAGGCATACACCGATTCACCGAGATTGGCGGACGATGAATCGTGTGGCGTCGCCACATGCAGATGGTGACCACGCACATGCTCGACCTTGAAACCCTGGTAGCCGACGCTGGTCAGCAGGACTCCGCCGACCAGTGGCTCCAGCCGACCGGACCTGTGGATCAGTTCATGCGCGGGATTGATCGCCAGGGTCCCGCCGATCACACCCGTGGTCAGCACCCAGCCAAGCGCGCCCAGGGCCCCGAATGGCAGATGGATGAACTGCCACGTACACCAGGCCAGTGTGCACAGCCACAACGGCAGGATCAGCAAGGTCAGCACGCGGAAGTAGTTGCGGCGCTCGAGCTGAACTAATTGGGTGTTCGAGTCCCAGCCGCCGCGATCGACGCCGCACATGGCATCGAGCAGCGGCACCACGCCAAAGATGAAAGCCAGGGGATACCACGCAGCGAGGTCAAGCGGTACGCCGTGTTGCGCAAGAAAAATCGTACCCAACGGCAGCAGAGCCGTGGAGAAGGCAAGCAGAAAGCCGAGATCGCGCAGGCGCATGAGCTGAGTCTAGCGCCAGTCCCCAATTCGATGCACACGCCCTCTCAGGTCGTGACATCCGACACAACGGCAGCCAACATGGGAAAATCCCCCCACTTGTCGACGCAGCAGCCCATTCATGACTTCCTCGAAATACGATTTCCGCCAGTTCCAGGAAGAACTCGCAAAGCTTGAAAACAAGGTCGAAAAGCAGCAGCCATCCAAACCCCTGGGCAAGAAGGCCACCGCCGAGCGGCGCCTGGCGATCGCGCGGGAGGAGTTTCTGGTGCTGCGCAAGCGGCATGAGCTCACCGTGGCGGAAGTGGTCGCCTTTTTTCCCGAGGAAGAAGGCATCAGCTATCTGCAGGAACTCATCGTCGCGGCGCAGCCGAAACCACGGCGCAGGCGCAAGGTCTGAGCGGCTGCTCCGGTGCACCAGCGATCCGTTTCACCTATCCTGCCCTTACGATCTGCGGGTCACTGTCTCGCCGATAAAAGCCAGTGCAACGCCAGCTGAAAATTTGCCGCACAGGAGAGTGGTGATGCTTGTTCGATGGTTTGCCGGTGCCATGCTGGCACTCACGCTGGGACTGACCTCGCCCGTGGCCAACGCCGGCGGTGCGATCACGGTCGCGGCGGCGGCAGATCTGAAGTTTGCGATGGATGACATCGTGAGCGCCTATCGGCACAACCACCCCGCCGACACGATTGAGGTGGTGTACGGCTCGTCGGGCAAGTTCAGCACGCAGATTCAGCAAGGAGCCCCCTTCGACCTGTATTTTTCGGCAGACATCAGTTACCCGCGGGCGCTGCACAAGGCCGGGCTGACGGCCTGCACACCGAAAGCTTATGCGGTCGGACGCATCGTGTTGTGGAGCGGCTCGGTCGATGCCAGCAAGCTGACCCTGCAAGACCTGGCCAGACCGCAGTTCGATCGCATTGCCGTGGCCAATCCACAACATGCGCCGTACGGCAAGCGTGCGGTGCAGGCGCTGCATGCCAGCGGTGTGTGGGACCAGGTGCAGAATCGTCTGGTCTTTGGAGAAAACATTGCCCAGACCGCGCAGTTTGTGCAGACCGGCAACGCGAAGATCGGCATCATCGCGCTGTCGCTGGCGTTGAATCCTGCGTTCGCCTCAAAAGGTGGTTATGCGGTAATTCCAGACACGCTTTACCAGCCGCTGATACAGGGATACGTCATCACCAAGCGCGCCGCCAACAATCCCGTCGCCAGGAGCTTCGCCAACTTCATCGATTCACCCGCCGCGAAGAAGATCCTGCAGCACTACGGTTTTGCCGATGCGGCGGCCAGCGGTCACTGACGGGCGATCATGATGCTGTCGAGCGGCGACCTTGCCGCGCTCTGGCTGACGCTTCGCCTGGCATGTACGGTCACCGTGCTGCTGTTCCTGCTGGGCACGCCGCTGGCCTGGTGGCTGGCACGTTCGCGCTCGCCCTGGACCCATCCGGTGGCCGCGGTGGTGGCGCTGCCGCTGATTCTCCCGCCGACCGTGCTGGGCTTTTATCTGCTGGTGGCGTTCGGCCCGCACGGGCCGATAGGGGTGCTCACGCAGTCGCTGGGTATCGGGCTGCTGTCGTTCACTTTCAGCGGGTTGGTGATCGCATCGATGCTGTATTCGATGCCGTTCGTCATCCAGCCCCTGCGCAATGCGTTCGAATCGATCGGTGAACGGCCGCTGGAGGTGGCCGCGACGCTGGGTGCCGGTCGCTGTGACCGGTTTTTCACCGTCGTGCTACCGCTGTCGCGGCGCGGTTTCATCACCGCTGCCGTGCTCGGTTTCGCGCACACGGTAGGCGAGTTTGGCGTGGTGCTGATGATCGGCGGCAATATCCCTGATCACACTCGGGTGGTGTCGGTGCAGATATTCGACCACGTCGAGGCGCTTCAGTACGGCCAGGCGCATGTGCTGGCAGGCTGCCTGCTGGTGTTCTCGTTTGTGGTGTTGCTGACGGTTTATGGCAGCCAGCCGCGACTGCGGAGTTCCAGATGAGCGACGGGATCCGGCTTCGATTCACCCTGCGCCATCCGGGCTTTGCGCTGGATGTGGATCTGGCGCTGCCGGGACGCGGCATCACCGCGCTGTTTGGCCCGTCCGGTTGCGGCAAGACCAGTTGCCTGCGCGCCATCGCCGGACTGGATCGTGTCCCCGGCGGCCATGTATCGATCAACGGCGAGACGTGGCAGGACCAGAGCCAGCACCGCTTCGTTCCGGTGCATGAACGCTCGGTCGGGTACGTGTTCCAGGAGCCCAGTCTGTTTGCGCACCTTTCTGTCCAGGGCAATCTCGACTACGGTTTTCACCGCGCCGGACGCCCGCGCGGTGTCGATCATGCGGGCATTGTCGACATGTTGGACATCGGCGGCCTGCTTGATCGCCGTACCGAGGGCCTGTCCGGCGGCGAGCGCCAGCGCGTAGCCATTGCCCGGGCGCTGCTCGGCCAGCCGCGACTACTATTATTGGACGAACCGCTAGCGGCACTGGACGCCACCCGCAAGGCCGAACTGCTGCCCTGTCTCGCCCGCCTGCACGATCACCTCGCGATCCCCGCGATCTACGTCAGTCATGCGCTGGACGAAGTCGCGCAGCTGGCTGATCACCTGGTGCTTCTCGGCGGTGCCGATGGGGTGCAGAGCGGGCTACTGGCACCGATGCTGGCGCGTCTCGATCTGGCCTCCTCGTTTGCCAACGACCCTTGTGTGGTGATCGACACCGTCATCGGTGCACATGACGATGACGACCACCTCAGCCGGCTCGATTTCGACGGCGGCGCGCTTTTCGTCGCGCGACGGCCAGAGACCATCGGTCGGCGTCTGCGTTATCGGGTCCATGCGCGTGACGTCAGTCTTACTCTGCATCAGCCCGAGGCCACCAGCATTCTCAACCTGATGCCGGCCCGTGTCATCGCGGTGACTGACACCGAGACGCCAGCCCATGTGCTGGTTCGGCTGCAGGCTGGCGAGGTGCCGCTGCTTGCGCGCATCAGCCGACGCTCGTGGAACGCTCTGCAGCTGGAATCGGGTAGCCCGGTATGGGCGCAGATCAAGTCCGCCGCCCTGCTCGCCTGACGACGTCACCGCGGGCTGCAAGCTTTTCACAAGCGCCCTCCTATGATGCTGCGAGCACGATTCAACCGGGACAAGCATCGGGATACCAGCATGTGTGGATGGACAACAACCAACAGTACTTCGTCGGCCGGATCGGCCCTATGGCGTGCGTTTTCAAATGCCATCGCCGTCGTCGAGGGCACTGCCTGAGTTATGGATCCTACTGCCTGGATTGCCGCCATCGGTCTGCTGTTGTTGCTCACCTCGCTCACGGCGGGATGGATCAAACGCTTCCCGATCACCAGCTTTGCCATCTACCTCATCGCCGGCGTCGTGGCCGGGCCATGGGGACTGGGCCTGGTGCAACTGGATCTGCGCGGTCATGGCGAATGGCTTTCCAATCTGACCCAGATTGCCTTGGTGGTATCGCTGTTCATTACCGGATTGAAACTGCGCCTGCGCTTCAGCAATCCGGCGTGGCGCGATGCGATGCGGTTGGCGTTTCCCAGCATGTTGCTGACGGTGGGGGGAATGTGTGCCCTGGCGCACTTCTGGCTCGATGTATCGTGGGGCATGTCACTGCTGATCGGCGCTCTCATTGCGCCAACCGATCCGGTACTGGCCAGCATTGTCGCCGTGGACGACGCCCGCGATTCCGATCAGATGCGGGTCGCGCTTTCCGGTGAGGCCGGTTTGAACGACGGCTTCGCGCTGCCGTTCCTGTTGCTTGCCTTGATGATGATCGCTTCGCCCGAGCCACTGTCCACCGCGGTGGTGGTCCACTGGCTGGTGTTTGGCGTGGCCTGGGCGTTTGCGGCGGGCCTGGCGCTGGGGTTCGGGCTGGGTTGGCTGATCGGGTTGATCGGCACCCGATTGCGCGCCGCGTCGGGCGACGTCACACCCAGCGATTTTCTCGCGCTGGCGCTGATGGCGCTGGCCTATGCCGGTGCCGAGGCCATCCACGCCTCCGGCTTTCTGGCCGCCTTCGCTGCCGGCATTGGACTGCGCAGTGCCGAACTGCGGGTGGTATCGCGATTCCCCCATCCCACATACAAAAAGGAAGACGACGAAGGCATGCATCCGCCTGCCGAAGTTATGGTCAATACCAGTCGGCGTGACATGAACGACCCCGGTCAGCCCGCAACCTCGGTTGGCATGGTGGTCTCCGACGCCTTGTCCTTCGGCGACACACTGGAGCGATTGATCGCCTCGAGCCTGGTGTTCCTGGTCGGCGTGGCCTGCGCCCGGTACTGGAGTGTGGATGGGGTGATCATGGCGGGGCTGCTGTTTCTGCTGGTGCGCCCGATCTCGGTGTGGATTTGCATGATCGGATCGAAGGCGCCGAAACCGCGGCGGCTGCTGATGGGATGGATCGGTATCCGTGGCATCGGAACGCTCAATTACCTCGCCTACGCCATCACCCACGGCCTGGACAAGCCGCAGTCGATGCTGGCCGCCCAGCTGGCGATAACCATCGTGGTGCTGAGCATTCTTGCCCACGGCATCACCGCGCCGCCGCTGATGGCCTGGCGACGTTCTCGCATCGAAGCGCATCGTCAGGAGGCCGCGAATGATTGAGCGATTCGTGACCGCAGGTACCAGCTCCGCCACGCGCGGATGTCACAATCTTTGGGTAACCGAGCGCCATCCCATCACGAATAACTTGGTATGCCGATGCCTTCACCCAGCAAGCCCCGCCCATGATTTCCACTGACGAAGCCGAATCGCTGATTCGTCAGCGCATGCGGCGCGCGGCTGCCGAGCCATGCCCGATAGACCGTGCCAGCGGGCGCATTCTGCGCCAGACGATCCTGGCTGAACGCGATCAGCCACCGTTCGACCGGGTCAGCATGGACGGCATCGCCATCCGCTTCGAGGATCTGGCCCGGGGCACGCGCAGCTTCCATGTTGCCGGCATGCAGGCCGCCGGCGCCGAACCCGCAACGCTTGACCAGCGTGACGGCTGCCTCGAGGTGATGACCGGGGCCGTCATGCCGGCGGGCTGCGACACCGTCATCCCGGTCGAACGGACGCAACGCGACGGCGCTGATATCACCCTCGCTGCGGACTATCAACCACCGCGGGGTCAATTCATTCATCGTCGTGGCAGCGATTGTGTCGCCGGGGTTGCACTGATCGAGCCCGGTACCGTGTTGCGCGCGCCGGAGCTCGCCGTCATCGCCGCGAACGGCTACGCCACCGTGGACGTCGCGCGCCAGCCCGGCATTGCCATCATCGCCACCGGCGACGAACTGGTCGATGTCGATGCCCCAGTCGCTTCGTGGCAGATCCGCCGTTCCAATGATCGGGCGCTGGCCGCGATGCTCGCCAGTCGAGGTCTGCACGACGTGCGACTGGAGCACATTTCAGATGAACGACCGGCACTGGTGACCGCGATCGCGCAACAACTGGGCAGCCGCGAAGTTCTGGTCCTTTCCGGCGGCGTGTCGATGGG
This sequence comes from Rhodanobacter sp., assembly GCA_040006415.1. Lineage (GTDB taxonomy): Bacteria > Pseudomonadota > Gammaproteobacteria > Xanthomonadales > Rhodanobacteraceae > Rhodanobacter. The sequence continues at coordinate 1,917 of JBDTXA010000053.1, read as the reverse complement.
GCAGCGCGATTACGTGCCCGGCGTGCTGCAGGAACTTGGCGTGGAACGCGTCTTCCACAAGATCGCGCAGCGCCCGGGAAAACCGATGTGGTTTGGCATCGGACCGCAAGGCCAGGCCGTATTCGCCCTGCCTGGCAACCCGGTGTCGGCACTGGTTTGCGGCCGGCGCTACGTGCTACCGGCCCTGCTTGAAGCGATGGGGCGGCTTGCCCCGCCCGCGCAAACCGTGCGCCTTGCCGCCCCCGTTGATCAGCCGGCGGCGTTGAGCTGGTTCGTGCCGGTGAGGTTGCAACACGAGGCCGACGGCGTGCGTCGCGCCGTGCCGATGCCCTCACCGACCTCCGGCGATTTCTCCGCACTGACCCGCACCGACGGGTTTGTTGAATTGCCTGCCACGCGAAACCATTTTCCCGCTGATTTCACCGCGACCTATTATGGTTGGTGACATGTCCAGACCGTCCACTCCGCTCAGCCTCGTTCGCCAGCCGCCCGCCGCGCTGACCGACACCCGTGGCCGGCCATTGCACGACCTTCGCATCTCGGTGATGGACCGCTGCAACTTCCGCTGCCCATACTGCATGCCGGCATCGAAGTACGGCAAGGATTTCGCCTTTTTGCCCAGCAATGAGCGTCTGGATTTCGACGAGATCATCCGGTTGACGCGACTGGCCACCACGCTTGGCGTTCGCAAGGTCCGCATTACCGGCGGCGAGCCACTGTTGCGTGGCAACCTTGCCGAGCTGATCGGCGAACTTCGCCGTATCGAAGCCATCGAGGACATCGCACTCACTACCAATGGCGTACTGCTGGGGCAATACGCTCCGGCACTCATGGCAGCCGGGCTGAGTCGGGTCACCGTCAGCCTCGACTCGCTCGACCCCGCGGTTTTTTCGATCATGAATGGCGGGCGCGGCGAACTCGATCGCGTGCTGAACGGCATCCGCGCCGCTGCTGATGCGGGCCTGGGCAAGCTCAAGGTCAACACGGTGGTGCAACGTGGCGTCAACGACCACACCCTGCTTGACATGCTCGACTATTTCCGCGGCAGCGACGTCGTGCTGCGCTTCATCGAGTACATGGACGTGGGCAATCTCAATCACTGGTCGCTGGACGAGGTAGTGCCGTCGGCCGATCTGCTGAAGACCATCTCGCATCGTTGGCCGCTCGAGGCGCTGCCCGGTAATTATCACGGTGAGGTCGCGCAGCGTTATCGCTACGCCGACGGCGCGGGCGAGATCGGTTTCATCTCCTCGGTAACGTCGCCTTTCTGCGGCAGCTGCACGCGGGCGAGGTTGTCCTCGGACGGTTCGCTTTACACCTGTCTTTTCGCCGAAAGCGGCGTCGACCTTAAGGGCCCGCTACGCGGCCATGCCACCGACGAGCAGTTGCTTGAACTGATGCGCGGTGCGTGGTCGCAACGCACCGACCGCTACAGTGAGGAGCGCGCCACACCGGCGGCCGTAAACCACAAGAAAATCGAAATGTATTTCATCGGAGGCTGAGCATGTTGTCGCACGTCGGATCGGACAATCAGCCACACATGGTCGACGTTGGTCACAAGGCCGCGACCCAGCGCGTGGCGCGTGCGCAGGCGCGGGTGCTGCTGCCCGCCGACGTGGCCGCTCAGTTGCGCAACGCGGGGCACATGACACGGAAAGGCCCGGTGCTGACCACGGCGCATCTGGCCGGCGTGATGGGCGCCAAGTCCACCCCGCAGCTGATTCCGCTATGTCACCCTTTAATGCTGGAACGCTGCGACGTCGACCTCACCGTCGATGGCGACGAGATCCTGATCGTGTGCGAAGTCGCCTGCCACGGCACCACCGGCGTGGAGATGGAGGCGCTGACCGGCGCCAGCATCGCCGCGCTGACCGTCTACGACATGTGCAAGGCGATGTCGCATGACATCGTGATCCG
>JBDTXA010000052.1:0-19236 GCA_040006415.1 Rhodanobacter sp. | reverse complement strand
CGCGGCGGCTTGCCGAACAGCACGTCCATCGGCAGGTCGATCACGGTCAGCTCGCGACGCGGATCGGTCAACACCAGCTGGCGCGCCACCGTGGCATCGCCGACCACGGCGCATGGGCAGCGCTCGCGCTGGCAGATAGCCTCGAATTCGGCCAGATCGTCGACGCCAATGGCCAGCACGTAACGCTCCTGCGACTCGTTGCTCCATACCTGCATCGGTGACAGCGACGGGTCGTCGCAGTGAATCTTCGACAGATCAATTACGCCGCCGACGTGGGCATCGTTGAGAAGCTCTGGAATCGCGTTGGACAGACCACCGGCGCCGACGTCGTGCACGCTGACGATCGGGTTGGTGTCGCCACGGGCGCAGCAGGCATCGATCACTTCCTGGCAGCGCCGCTCCATCTCGGCGTTGTCGCGCTGCACCGAGGCGAAGTCCAGTTCCGCGCTCGACGCGCCGGACGATACCGACGAAGCCGCACCGCCGCCCAGACCAATCAGCATCGCCGGTCCACCGAGCACGATCACCTTGTTGCCCGGCTGCACCGCGCGCTTGAGCACATGATCGGCGCGCAGGTTGGCCAGGCCACCGGCCAGCATGATCGGCTTGTCGTAGCCGCGACGGAAACCGACCTGCCCCGGCAGTTCGGTTTCGAAGGTGCGGAAGTACCCGCCCAGACACGGCCGTCCGAATTCGTTGTTGAATGCAGCGGCGCCAAGCGGGCCGTCGCGCATGATCTCGAACGCCGTCGCCATGCGGGGCGGCAGCGGACGCTCCACTTCCCACGGCTGCGGATGGCCGGGAATGCGCAGGTCGGACACAGAGAACCCGGTCAGGCCAGCCTTCGGCTTACCGCCCCTGCCGGTGGCGCCTTCGTCGCGAATCTCGCCGCCAGCACCGGTGGCCGCACCTGGCCACGGGGCAATGGCCGTCGGGTGGTTGTGGGTCTCCACCTTGATGGCGAAGTCCACGCGCTCTTCGTTGCCGCGCCACACCCCATCGACCGGATCGGCCATGAAGCGTTTGCCGACGCTACCCTCGATCACCGCCGCATTGTCCGAATAGGCGGACAAGGTATGCGCGGGCGATTTCTCGTGGGTGTTCTTGATCATCCCGAACAGGGTCTTTTCCTGCTCTTCCCCGTCCACTGTCCAACTGGCGTTGAACACCTTGTGGCGGCAATGCTCGGAGTTGGCCTGGGCAAACATGAACAGTTCGGCGTCGGTCGGGTCGCGACCCAACTCCGCATAGCGCTCGACGAGATACTCGATTTCGTCATCCGCCAGCGCCAGTCCCAGCCGCGTATTGGCCTCGCCCAGCGCAGCCTGCGGCTCGTCACCGAGATTTATATAGACCAGATCGCCGGGCGAACCAGCCAGAAACAGGCCTTGGGCCTCGTCGATATGGGTCAGTACCGACTGCGTCATGGCATCGTGCAGAACCGCCATGATGGCATTGTAATCCGGCGCATCGGCATCTGGCAGACCCGCAACGCGCCAGGCCAGGCCGCGCTCCACACGGCGCACGTCAAAGCCGGCACCATGCACGATATCGGTGGCTTTGCTCGACCATGGCGAGATCGTGCCCAACCGCGGAACCACCCACAAGGTGGCCTCCTCGGGCGGCGCATCCTTCGCCTCCAGCACCGCAAGCAGGCGCTGCCGCAAAGCACCTTCGGGCGCGCTGTCGGCATCGATGAAATAGACAAACCAGGTCGCCCGCACATGCACGCCACGATGCAAGACATCGAGACGAGCGTTGAGGCGTTCTAGGCGAAACAGCGAGAGGGCGCTCTGCCCGTCGAGTGCGATCATGCGGGGAACGGCGCTATGCGTGGGAAACGCCTATTCTAACTGATGCTGCAAAGCAGGATAACCGTGCGGTCGAACGCCGCAGGTGCGCCCCCCCGGCGCCTCAAAGGGGGCGCCAGAGTCGGGTCAGCTGCCAGTCTGCAGCGCCTGCAACAGCTGCTCGGGGGTCACATAACCCCCCAGCGTGGTGCCGTCAGCCGCGATGATCATCGGCGTGCCGCTGACCCCCAGCTTCAGACCGAGGTTAAATTGCTGCTTGACCGGGTTGTCGCACGTCGCCGGCTTGGGCTTCGTTCCCTCGATCGCCGCGGTGAACGCGGCCTTGCGATCACTGGCGCACCAGACCGAAGCCATTTCGGTATACGTCGGCGTGGGCCGACCCGCCGTCGTGGTCAGACCCTCGCGCGGCCAGGCCAGGTATTCCACCGCGATGCCTTCCTTGTTGAACGCGGCAATATGCTCGTGCAGCGCACGGCAGAAACCGCAATTGACGTCGGAGAACACGGTGATGGTGTACTTCGGATGCTTCGGCGCATACACGATGCGCTGCGACGCCGGAACCTTGGCCAGTTCCTTCTTGCGAAACGCCGCCCAGGCATCGTCACTGATGTTCTCGTGCTTCGCCAGATCCACCACGTCACCATGCATCAGATACTTGCCGTCGGCACTGACGTAGACCATCTGCCCCGACGCAATCACCTGATAGAACCCCGGCATCGGCGCCGGCTCGATCGAATCGATCTGCACATTCGCCGACAGCGTCCTGATCGCCTGCCGCACCATCTTCTCCGCCGCTGGCGTTACTGCAGCGGTGGGCGTTGCGTCAGCGGCGACCGCCGTCAGGGACAATCCGCCCAGGCACAAGGCCAGCAACCATGTCTTCAACATCACCAACCTCATGGGGTTCGACCGGCGTGAGCGCCGACAGGAAAACGGGATTCTCTCACATGCGGATGAACGGAGATTTCAGGTTGGTGCGCAGTTGCGACCATCATCTGACTGGGCGGTATGGCCTGCGAAGCGAGCGGCGTGGATCAGTGGCTGACACTCTATCGGGTCGAATATCGGATGTACTCGGTGATGGGGCTGAGAAGCAAAACGCTGATGCGTCGATGGCTACCGATCTCGGCTAGGCGCATGCTTGAACACCTGCGATATCCAAGTGAATCGCTCATTGCCAAGATAGGTAATGTCTGAACAAGTCTGGTTCGTCATTCCAGCAAAAGCTGAAAACCAGCGTCTTCAGCGGGTTGTGGGGCCGGATCCCAGCGTTCGCCGAGATGACGGCTTGTTCAGTTTGTCCCTGGCGTTCCAGCATGTAAAAGTGAGGAAACATTGGACGCGGACCCTGTTTTGAACAATCTTTCTGACCCGAATGGCACTTACCTCAGCTCAAAAGTCCAATTTCCGCCATTCCTGCGACGGCAGGAATCAAGTGACTTTAGAAGTTTGGAGGCACTGGATCCCCGCGTTCGCGAGGATGACGAGCTTAAGTAAGTACCATTCCTTTCTGACCGCTTTGTCCTTTTTCCCGCGCTTCCAGGATGCTTCGGTCAGCGTTCGTCTTGCTCTGAACTGTCCGGTGGCAACGGGGTCCATTCGCCAGGATTGCCGGGCTTGATCAGGCGATACATCACCAGCCGCTCGTGCAGCAATGTTGATCGCAAGCCGTGGTTGAAGGCAGCAATAAAGTCAGATTGCGCCTTTGCAAACTCTTTTTGATGTTCATAGGACACGCCACGGTTGTAGAGCGCCTGCACATTATTCGGACTCAGCTCCAACGCATGCTTGTAGTCAGTGAGGGCTTTCGCAGACTTGCCTTCATCATCATAGGCGTTACCGCGATTGACGTAATCGTTAGCCACATCCAATGGATGAAGTGCAATGGCGCTGTTGGCCGCCGCGACCGTTTTCGCCGGCTGCTGGGTCATCCGATAAGCAATGCCGATATTTCGATAAGTGGATACCAGCGACTCCTGGCTGAGGTTGCCGTTCTCAATGCAGAAATTGAAAAGTCCGATCGCTTTCGCGTACTGGTCACCGTTACTTGCGTCCAAGCCCTCGATACAGTGCGTGACGTCTTCACTTCGTCCGACAGCTGGAGCGGTGGCAACAAAGAATATGAATGCCATGTTGGCGACGTACGATGCTTTTCTCATGCTGATCTGTATCTCCTTGGACTTGCATTACCGGGCAAGTTGTAGAAACCAGGAAGGCCTTGTAACGGCCCTCCCAAAATCGATAGGTCGCGTTGAAGTAGCCCACGTAACGTCGACTGAGAAATTGCGTAGTTCTCGTCACCGCGCCGCTGACTTCATGAGTCATCAGCATATGGACTCGGTTGGTCTTCAGCGCGTTGGCGTTAAGCCGACAAACGTGCGCCATTGCCGTTTCATCGAGCTGGGTCAAGTAACACCGAAACTCCTCCTCGCGCAGGAAAAAAAGCTGGCGGTTATTCCTCCGCTGGATGACGTGTTGCGGAACCCGGCAAATCCGGACGTCGGTGACGCGGCATGAGAGCCCCCCCGCCATCTTCTGAGGAACCCTATCCTCACCGCTTAAGCCAAACCCCACTATCAGGCCAAACCCTCACTACTGGTCAGATAATGTCTCTGACGCGAATGGCACTTACACAAGCCCGTTATCCTCGCGAAAGCGGGGATACAGTTTCGAAAAAGGCTGAAGCCACTGGATCCTGCTTTTGCAGAAATGACGGAAAACGGAGCTTTCGGTTAAGTAAGTGCCACTCGCGCCAGGGACATTATCCCTACCTCATCCCCGCGGATGATGCTGCGCATGCAGCCGCTTGAGTCCCTCTTTCGCCACCAGCGTATAGATCTGCGTGGTACTCAACGAGCTATGCCCGAGCAACATTTGCAGCGCACGCAAATCAGCCCCGTGATTCAGTAGGTGGGTAGCAAAGGAATGACGCAGCACATGAGGCGAGATGCGCTTGGGATTGATCCCGACCTTGACCGCATGGCGTTTGACTAAGGTCCAGAACATCTGCCGGGTCATGCCTTCGCAGCGCTTGCTGAGAAACAGCGCCGCGGGCTGGCGGCCTTTGGCCAGTTCGGGGCGGGCGCTGGCGAGGTAGTCGGCGATGCGTTCCAGCGCCACTTCGCCGACGGGTACGAGGCGATCCTTGCCGCCTTTGCCGGTGACGCGCAGCACGCCCTGGCGGGGATTGAGTGCGCTTAGCGGCAGTTCGACCAGTTCGGAGACGCGCAGGCCGCAGGCGTACATCAGTTCGAACATGGCGCGATCGCGCAGGCCCAGCGTAGTGTCGGTGTCGGGCGCGTCGAGGAGGGCTTCGATCTCGCGTTCGGCCAGTGCCTTGGGCAGGCTGCGCGGCATTTTCGGTCGCTCGATCAGCAAGGTGGGATCAACGAAATCCGGATCGTCGCGGACCAGAAACGCGTAGTAACGGCGAAAGGCGGATTGCCGTCGCGCCATGGAGCGTATCGCCACGGATCGGGCGCCCTGATAGGCGGAAATGTCCTCGCGCTGCGCCGTCCGCAAACTGCGACCGCGGCCTGCCAGCCAGACCGCCAGTGCCTGCAGGTCGCAGCGATACGCCTCGAGCGTGCGATCGGCCAGACCATCCTCCGACCACACCCGCTCCAGAAACGCGGCGATGCTCAACCGGTCGGCTTCGGCAATACTGTGCGGGCTCTGTTCCTTATTCATGCGCTGATGCTGGCCATTGCGCGCGCACTACGCAAGCGACCCACCGAATGCCCAATCCCCTGCAGACCACCGACATGCCGTGCCCGCTGTGGCGGCGGTTGATCGCACTCATCTATGACCTCCTGATCGTGTTGGCGCTGGTGATGGTGGTCGGTCTGCTGTGCCAACTGGCGACTGGTGGCGAACTCATCCACACCGGCGCACGGACACAGATTCCCTGGTGGTATCAGCCGCTGCAGGGCGTGGTGATTGCCACGTATTTCATCAGTTCATGGCTGCGCGGCGGACAGACCGTGGGTATGCGGCCGTGGCATATCCGGGTCACCAATGCCGCCGGTGGTGCGCCGACACCGCGGCAGGCCGTCATTCGTCTGCTGGTGGCAGCGGCACCGATGCTGTTGCTGTTGCTGACGCCGTTGATCGGGCTGCGTGGGACACTGTGGACGGTGCTGGCCGCCTGGGCAGCATGGTTCGCTGTGGCGTTGTTCGACCGGCGCCAGCGCACCTTGCATGACATGGTGGCTGGCACGGAAATTCGCCGGATTGACTGAGCCGTCCCAAGTCCCACCGTTGTCCGCTCCAACCCTTTAAGCGCAACGCCCTCGAGCTCCGCGACGCCACAATACAAGGATCTGACCCGACGATGCCCGACTCACGCCCCGCCGAAAGCCGCAGCGATGCCGAACTGATCCGGGTCAATCGTGGGTTCTACGAATCCCTGTGGGCGGAATCGAAGCTGATTGGCGCGAATCGTTTCAACACCTGGCCGCTGGTACAGGAGCTGGTGGCCGCTGCGCCGCGCCGGTTGGAGGTGGCACCTGGGCTGCGCCCGCGCCTGCCGCTGGAAGACACCTGCTTCGTCGATCTCAGTCATGCGGCGCTGCAACGCCTGCACGCTTCCGGCGCGCGAGCCGTGCACGGCATGATCGGAGCGCTGCCGTGCGCCGACGCCAGCTTCGACCTGATTTGCGCGCTGGATATCCTTGAGCACGTATCGGACGACGACAGCGCCATGGCTGAACTGGCGCGGGTCGCTGCGCCGGGTGCCAGCTTGCTGATTTCGGTGCCGTTGCATCCGGAGGCGTGGACGGCGTTCGATGATTTCGTCGGCCATTGCCGCCGCTATGAGCCCGCCCGCATCGTGGAGCGTCTGGCCCAGCACGGTTTCACCATCGAACAGAGCGCTGTGTACGGCATGCAACCCAAGTCCTCTCGCCTGCTCGATCTGGGCCAGTGGTATCTGACGCACAAACGCGAGCGCGCGATGTGGTGGTACAACCGCGTGTTCATGCCGCTGGGGCTCTACTTCCAGAAGCCGTTGCAGTGGCGCGCCGGACTGGGTGACACCGAGGGAGTGGCTGAAGTGTTGCTGCGCTGCAGTTTCAAGCCATCGGCTGCGCCAAGTCACTGATTGACTTGGCAGTCGCCAAATGCGGCGTTGCAACACCCAAAGCGGAAACGGCGTTAAGATGGGTTTTTACGCCTTCGGTAAATCCCCTCGATGCTCTATCAGATCCACGAATGGCAGCGCTCGTTTCTCAGCCCGTTGAACTACTTCGCGCATGCCAGCGCACGCATGCTCAACGACCACAACAGTCCATTCGCGCAGGTCCCCGGCGCCCAGCGTCTGGCAGCGGGCTATGAGCTGGCTTACCGACTGGGCAAGGAATACGAGAAACCGGAATTCGACATCCATACCGCCACCGCGCACGATCATGAAATCGCGGTGATCGAACGCGTGGCCCTAGCCAATCCGTTCTGCCAGCTGAAGCGATTCAAGCGCTTCAGCGATGACGCGTCCACCATTGCCAAGATGAAAACCGACCCGGTCGTGCTGGTGGTGGCGCCGCTGTCGGGCCATCACTCGACGCTGCTGCGCGACACGGTGCGCACACTGCTGCGCGACCACAAGGTGTACATCACCGACTGGGTCGACGCGCGCATGGTGCCCGCTGGCGCCGGCGCATTCGGGCTGGATGACTACATCGGCTACATCGAGCAATTCATCCGCCACATTGGCGCGCGCGAACTGCACGTGATCTCGGTCTGTCAGCCGACCGTGCCGGTACTGGCGGCGGTGTCGCTAATGGCCGCGCGCGGCGAGGACACCCCGCTGTCGCTAACCATGATGGGCGGCCCGATCGACCCGCGCTGCAGCCCGACCAGCGTCAACAATCTGGCCACCGATCGCCCGTTGTCGTGGTTCAAGGGCAATGTGATCCATACCGTGCCGACCAATTATCCCGGTCGCGGTCGCGAGGTGTATCCGGGCTTTCTGCAGCACGCCGGATTCATCGCGATGAACCCGAAGCGTCACATGAGCTCGCACTGGGATTTCTACCAGGATCTGTTGCGCGGAGATCTGGACGATGCCGAGTCGCACCGCAAGTTCTACGACGAATACAACGCGGTGCTCGACATGCCGGCCGAGTTCTACCTGGACACGATCGAAAAAGTGTTCCAGCAATTTCTGCTGCCCAAGGGGCTGTGGGATGTGGGTGGCGAGCGCGTGAATCCGGCCGCCATCAAGCAGAGTGCCCTGCTCACCATCGAGGGCGAACTGGACGATATCTCCGGCCTGGGCCAGACCGAAGCGGCGCATGACCTGTGTAGCGGCATCCCCGCCAAACGTCGCGCGCACAAGGTGATCGAGGGCGCTGGCCACTTCGGCATCTTCAGCGGTCGCCGCTGGCGCGAAACGGTGTATCCGCAAGTGCGCGATTTCATCCGCAAGTTCGACAAGCCGGTCGCGCGCAAGGCCTGATGTGAGCGCCGGGAGCCAGCAACGGCACCCGGCGGCTTAGGCGAAAAAGCGCCGGAACGCCTCGATGGTTCGCTCGACGCCATCGTCGTCGATATCCAGATGGGTGACCAGTCGCAGTGTCGGCAGATACCCGATGCTGATGCGGATGCCTGCCTGTTGCAGATGCGCATCGAGTTCGCGCAGGCGTGCTTCGGGCACATCGATGAAGACCATGTTGGTGTACTGCCCCAGCAGGTCGAAGCCGCCGATCTCACGCAGACAGCCGGCCATATACGCCGCGCGGCGATGATCGTCGGCCAGCCGCTCGACGTGATGATCCAGCGCATGCAGCCCCGCGGCCGCCAGCATTCCGGCCTGCCGCCAGCCACCACCGGCGACCTTGCGCCAGCGGCGAGCTTTGTCGATCAGGACACGTGATCCGACCAGCACCGAACCGACCGGCGCGCCGAGGCCCTTGGACAGGCAGATCGACACCGAATCGAAGTGTCGCGCAATCTCCCGTGCCGGAACGCCGTCAGCAATGGCGGCATTGAACAACCGCGCACCATCCAGATGCAGGCCCAGGCCATGCGCACGCGCCAGATCGTGGGCAGCCACCAGATACGCATGTGGTAACACGCGTCCATGCCACGTATCTTCCAGCGCCAGCAAGCGCGTCCGCGCAAAGTGGGAATCGACCGGCTTGATCGCGGCTCGGATGCCTTCCAGCGGCAATGAACCGTCCGCCGCCTGCATGATCGGCTGCGGCTGGATCGAGCCGAGCACAGCGGCGCCACCGCCCTCGAACTTGTAGGTGTGGGCGTCCATCCCGACAAGGTATTCGTCACCGCGCTCGCAATGCGCCATCAGCGCCAGCAGGTTCGACTGCGTACCGCTGGGCACGAACAGACCCGCATCGAAACCCAAATCATCCGCAAGTCGCTGTTGCAAGACGTTGACGGTGGGATCTTCGCCGTAGACGTCGTCGCCAACCTCGGCGGACAGCATGGCTTCGCGCATCGCAACGGTGGGACGGGTGACGGTGTCGCTGCGCAGATCAATCACGTGCATACCGCTCCTGTGTGGTCGTCTTCGACGCGATCTGGCTCAGATGCGCCGGCGAAAATACAGCCATGCCATGGTCACCAGCAGCAGCGCCGGCAACAGGTTGGCGAAGAAGGGAGACAAACCGTAGACAGTGCCGAAATTCACGATCGCCTGCTGCAGGAAATACCACGCCAGCGCCAGCAGGATACCGATGAACATCCGCTTGCCCAGGCCGCCGGAACGCAATGCACCGAAGGCAAACGGCATGGTGCACAGCACCAGCAGCAGCACGTTGAACGGGTACAGTGCCCGCCCCCAGAACGCCACCGCATAGCTGCCCGGGCTCTGTCCGTTGCTTTGTAGATAATGGATGTTGCGGCGCAGATCACGCATGGAAAGATATTGCGGCTGAACCACCGACTGGGCCAGTACCTGCGGATTGAGGCTCGACTGCCATGGCTGGCTGGCGATGCTTTCGCTGTGGGTGCCCTGCGCATCGAGCGTGGTGCTGCGCACACCCTTCAACACCCAGGTATGACCGTTGTGTACGGCATTTTTCGCCCACTGGAAGCGCGTGATCTGACCATCCTTGGCAAAGGTGAATACGCGCACATCGCTGAGCTGTACCGTGCCGACGCCGTCTTTCTGCTGCAGCGACGTGCCGCGCGCGTTGATGATGCTGTTGCCGTCGCGCGCCCACAGGCCGCTGTCCGTGCCCATGCCGAGGTTGCCGGTCTTCATTCGCAGTTGCATGGCCTGCGCCTGCTGATCCCCCCAGGGCGCAGCCGTCTCGCCGAGGATCACCACACCGACGATCAGCACCGCGACCACGCCAGCGGCCGAGCCGGCAATCCGCATGCGCGACATGCCGGCCGCACGCAGCGCGGTCAGTTCACCGGTGCCCGCCAAACCACCCAGACCCAGAAGACCACCGATCAGCGCGGCATTGCCGAACATCTCGTAGGCGCGGCGCGGAAACGTCACCAGTACGTACACCACGGCATTGCCGAGCGTGTAGCCATTCTTGCCGACGTGACTGAGCTGGCGAAGGAACTGGGTGACCGCATCGAAACCGGTCAAAACCAGCCATACCATCAACAAGGAACCAAGCACGCTCATCGCGACCAACCGGTCAACACGCTTGATGTTCATCAGGTCGGCGAACGAGCGCCTCATGCCTTCACCACCGTGGCACGGCGTGCCTTGCGCGGCGAATATTGTCTCCACAGCATCCAGCCAGCGATGAGTAGCACCAGCGCATGCAACGCCCACAACGGCGCCTCGTTGTGCCAGTGGCCCTTGCCGATCTGGGCGCGACCCAGTGCAAGCAAGGTGTAATAGAGATAGAAACTGACGATCGCCAGCAGCAGTCGTCCATATTTCGGTTCGCGCGGACTTTGCCGTGACAGTGGCAGCGCCAGCAACAGCAGTACCAGGGTCAAAGGCGGCGCATTGGCGCGCCATGCCAACTCGGCACGGTCGTCCGGATCGTCCGAACGCGCCAGCGTCCAGCTGTCTTTCGAGTGCGCCGGGTCATCGTCGTCATTGGCCTGCACGCTCGAAAGTGAGGTGTCATTGCGCTGATACTGCATCTGTCGCCAATTGTCGGCGCCCAGAGGAATTTCATACTGCCAGCCGTCATTGAACGCGATGAAGCGTCCCGCGCCATTGCTTTCCTGATACAGCGCACCGCTGGCGGCATTGACGACTTTCAGGCGCGGCGGGCCATCTTTCGGATCGGTCTGGGTGGCGACAAAAGTGTGCCCAAGTTTGCTGCCATCGCTGCTCAGGCTGTCGACGAAGATGATCCCGCCCTTGCCGGGAAGGTTGGTGAAACGCCCCGCTTCCAGCCCGGCCGCAATCACCGAACGATTGGCCGAGGCGACCAGCGCGTCACTGGTGCGCACCGCCCACGGTCCCAGCCACAACGACACCATCGCGGTGATCGTCACCAGCACCGCACCCATGATCAGCACCGGCCGCAACAGCCCGCGCGGGCCCATGCCGGACGAGGCGAGTACATGCATTTCGCTTTCGCGGTACATCCGGCCCAGCCCCATCAGCACGCCGATGAAGCTGGCCAGCGGCAGCAAATTGGTCAGGCCATCGAGTGTTTGCAGCCCCAGCACCTGAAACATCACGCTGGGCGGAAAGCTGCCGTTGGCGACTTCCTGCAACACCTTCGCGAAGGCGCTGCCGGCGACAATCACCAGCAACACGACGGTGGTGGCGGCCACGGTCTGCGAAAGCTCGCGCAGGAAATAGCGGTCGAGAATACTCAGCATGCGATAAACTTGTCCGCTTACTCGCCGCCCATACGGGCCGGCAAACCGCAATTCTAGCCTGTCCGGCCATCGCCGGGCCCAACAGGAACCATCTCGATGACCCTACAGTTCAGCCTTGGCACGACCTCCCCTGAAACCGCCGACAGCGCGTGCGTGCTGGTAGGTGTCTACGAGCACGGCGTACTGAGCAGTGCTGCCGCCCAGGTGGACACCGCTGCAGGCGGAATGATCAAGCGCCAGGTGGAAAGCGGCGACATCACCGGCAAGGTCGGTGCCACCACGGTACTGTTCGCGCCCCAAGGCGTTACGGCGAAGCGCGTGATGGTGATTGGCCTGGGCCCACAGAAGACGTTCGATGCGTCGCGCTTCCAGAAAGTGAATATCGAGGCCATGCGCGCGATCGCCCGTCTGCCGATCACCGAGGCGGTGTCGTATCTGACCGAACTCGATGTACCCGGCCACGATGCCGCCTGGCGCCTGCGCATTGCCGCGCTGGCCAGCGATCATGCTGCCTACCGCTATACCGCCACGTTCAAGCCACGTGACAAGGCCAGCAAGCAACCGCAGCTGGAAGCGATCGCCTTTGCCGGCGTCCACGACGCACAGGCCGGCCTCGACCAGGCAGCAGCTCTCGCCGAAGGTGTCCGCTTCGCCCGCGAGCTCGCCAACCTGCCGCCGAACATCTGCAATCCCGTCTACATCGCGAGTCAGGCGCAGGATTTCGCCAACAGCCACGACAAGGTCAGTTGCAACGTACTCGACGAGGTCGAGATGGAAAAACTCGGCTTCGGCTCGTTGCTGGCCGTGGCTCGCGGTTCGGTCAACAAGCCACGGCTGATCGTGCTGGAATACAAGGGCGGCAACGAAGGTGACAAGCCGTTCGCGTTCGTCGGCAAGGGCGTCACCTTCGACTCCGGCGGCATCAGCCTCAAGCCCGGTGCTGGCATGGAGGAGATGAAATTCGACATGGGTGGCGCCGCCGGCGTGCTGGGCGCCTTTGTGGCTGCCGCTAAAATGAACCTCAAGCTCAACCTGGTCTGCGTCGTGCCCAGCGTCGAGAACATGCCCGACGGCGACAGCTATCGTCCCAGCGACGTGATCACCAGCCTGTCGGGCCTGACCATCGAAGTGCTGAATACCGACGCCGAAGGTCGCCTGATTCTCTGCGACGCGCTGACCTATACCGCGCAGACGTTCCAGCCCCAAGCCATGATCGATGCGGCAACCCTCACCGGTGCCTGCGTGGTGGCGCTGGGCAAGCACGCCTCGGCCGTGATGAGCAAGCATGATGATCTTGCGAACGAGTTGCTCGCTGCCGGTGAGGAAACGCTCGACCGCGCATGGCGTCTGCCGCTGTGGGACGACTATCAGGTACAACTCGATTCCGGCTTTGCCGACATCGCCAACATCGGCGGCAAGACCGCCGGTGCGATCACCGCTGCGTGCTTTCTTTCGCGCTTCACCGAGGGACAGCGCTGGGCACATCTGGATATCGCCGGCACCGCGTGGGAAGACGGCCGCAAGGGCTTGGCCACCGGCCGTCCGGTCGCGCTGCTGGTGCAGTGGCTGATTAATCGAGGCGGTTAGCGGGTAGCGAGAGGTGAGTGGAGAGGAGTGAGGAGTGAGAGAGAGATAGCCGCAACCGGCTGCTCACTTCGCCCTTTCACCCTCTTCGCACTCCTAAGTCGCTCCGCTCTTCACGCGTCGCTGACAGCCACATCCATCCACCGCCAATCCCACGCTCAGGCTCTCTCTCACTCCTCACCCCTCTCCACTCACTCCTGCCCTTATGCCCCGTGCCGACTTCTACCTGATCGACAAGCCGCGGTTCCGCGAGGAGCCGCTGTTGCTCGTGTGCGAACTCACCAAAAAAGCTTTCGCCACGCAGCAACCGACCCTGATCCTGACCCGAGATCACGAGCAAGCCCACGCCGTGGACGAGTTGCTGTGGGCGTTCGATGACGACGCGATGATTCCACACCAGCTGGCCGGCGACGATGACGACGATCAAACGGCCGTGCTTATCGTGCCACCCGGCATCGAAACCGCCGACCGACCGCTGTTGATCAACCTGCGCGACAGCTGCGCAGGGGGCCGTTACCGGCGCGTGCTGGAAGTGGTTGCCGCCGATTCCGCCGAGCGGGAGGGATCGCGTATCCGCTGGCGCGAATATCAGCGTCTGGGATTCGAACTGCACAAGTTCGACATGTAATTCAACTCAGCGCTGTCTTTGTGGCGGTCGCGTCACCATGTGTGCAAGCGCATCAATCCAAGTCGATCAGCGCTCGATCCGCTCCATCCTCACTGCGCTTTGGCCGGAGCGACAATTGGTGCCAGCGCGGCAGCCAACTGGTCGCCGGTAAGTGGTTTGTGCAGGAAGCTGTCCATGCCCGCCTCGCGGGTGCGCGATTCATCCTGACTGGCGGTACGCGCCGTTACCGCGACGATGGGGAGATGTTCACCATCTCGCTCGCGCTGACGAATCAGGCGTGCAATCTGGAAGCCGTCGACGCCAGGCAGATCCAGGTCGAGCAACACGGCATCGAAGCCGGCATGCGCCAGTTCGGCCAGCGCAGCCAGACCGTTGATGACGTGAACCACCGCATGCCCCTGTTGCTCCAGCAGGCCCCGAATGACAGCGGCTACGATGGTGTCGTCTTCAACCAGCAACAGCCGATAGGCGCCGATCGCGGATGCTTCCAACGCTGCCGAGGGCGCTTGCGCAGCTGGCTCCGCCAGGGGTAATCGCACTCGAAATGTGCTGCCGTATCCCACCCGCGATTCGAGCTCGATGCTGCCGCCCATCATGTCGACCAGCTCGCGGCAAATCGCCAGACCGAGACCACTGCCGGCACGCTGTTGCGGGCCCTCTTGCTGTTCGAAACGCTGGAACAGGCGCGCCTGACTCGCTTCGGGAATGCCGGGGCCAGTGTCGCTTACGCTTAGCAACAGACCGCCCGTCATCCGTTGCGCACGCAGGGTGACGCGGCCCTGCTGAGTAAACTTGAGCGCGTTGTTGGCGAGGTTCAGCAACACCTGCTTGGTGCGCAGCGCGTCGCCGATAACTTGCGCGGGAAGGTCATCTGCCAGTTCCAGTACAAAGCGAATGCCTTTGGCATGGGCCAGGCCCTGTTCCAGCTGGGACACGTCCTCCAACAGTTGCCGTGGATCGAACGGTGCCGGCTCAAGCTCAAACTTCCCCGCCTCGATCCGGGCCAGATCCAGTGCGTCATTGAGCAACTTCAGCAACATGCCGCCCGAACGCTGCATGGCCTTGGTGTAGTCATGCTGAAGTGGCGTTAGTGGCGTACTCAACAGCAGCTCGGCCATGCCCATCACGCCGGTCATCGGCGTTCGGATCTCGTGACTGAGCGTGGCGAGAAACTGAGTTTTGGCCGCACTTGCCGATTCGGCCATCTCTCGCTGCTGCTCGATCAGCTGCATGTGATGGCGTTGCGCAAGGCGGTGACGCCAGCCGCGAAGCGCCGCCCCGGCGATCAGGCTCATCAGCACGGCGTAGATCAGCCATGCCCACCAGCGGGCCCAAGGCGGTGCTTCGACGTGAATTCGCAATGGCTCCTCAAGGTGAGACCATTTTCCGGCGGCGCGCGCGCCCACCACGTCGAGGACGTAATCACCAGCAGGCAGACCGGCGAACTCCCGCTCGCCACGACTACCGACGTCCACCCAGCCGCTGTCGAAACCTTGCAACCGGTAGCGATAGCGATTCCCTTCGGGATTGACGTAGGAAGCGAGCCGCGCATCGACTCTCAGATCTCGATCGCGCCATCCAATCTGTATCGCCCGGTCGGCGGGCACCAGGGTCTTTTCGCCACCGTCGCGGCGCAGGTTGATACTGGTCAAGGTCAATCGCATCGGCGAGGATATTTGCGCAGGAATCTGATCCAAATGCTGCGGCTGGAACGCGACCACGCCGCCGCTGTCAGTCGCGAAAATCATGCCGTTCGGCGCCATTTCCGAAGTGGCGGAGCCGAACTCGGCGCTGGAAAGGCCTTGCGCGGGTCCGAACGAGGTGAATTTGTCGGTCGCCTTGTCGAATCGCCACAAACCTGGATTACCGAAAATCCAGAGCGCCTGCTGCTGATCAACCCGCAGTGCCACCAAGTCAGCCCCCAGACGAACCTTGCCGGTATCGATGGTCTTGTTGCACGAAGCATGTCCGTCTGCGTACCGGTAATGCCGAAGCGCCTGTTCCGTCAGCAGCCAGAAGCCGTCGGCATCAAAATCGAATGCCCATACATAAGTCAAAGGAACGCCGGGCACAAAGGCCAACTTGCCGGTCTTGCCGTCAAGCCTCATCAACCCGGCGGTGGTGGCATACCAGAGGGTTCCATCGTGAAATGCGATCTGTGAGGGAAGCAACCTTGCATCGCCGTTACCCGCCCCCTCCATCGGCACAGGCGTGATCGCCAGTGTGTCCGGGTCGACAGCAAAAACACCCTCATGCCAGGAGGCGACATAAACAGTGCCATCGATGGCCGCGGTAAGCAGCACCGGTCGCGAAAAATGGGCTCGCTCAATATCGATCGAACGCAGCTTGCCATGGTCGAACAACTGCAGACCTCCCGGCACAGC
Organism: Rhodanobacter sp.; assembly: GCA_040006415.1. GTDB lineage: Bacteria > Pseudomonadota > Gammaproteobacteria > Xanthomonadales > Rhodanobacteraceae > Rhodanobacter. The sequence continues at coordinate 3,064 of JBDTXA010000052.1, read as the reverse complement.
GATCCAGAGCCGGTCGTGGGAGTCCTCCGCAAAATGCAGTGCTTGTCCGTGGATGTCCTTCAGAACGTGCCGGACGTGACCCGTCTCAACGTCCAGCTTGTCGATCCAACCATCGTCGCCACCGACCCACAGCTTGCCATCATGGCTGAGGTGTACCGCCGAAGCCGCGATGTTGGCCAGACTGTCGGGGTCATCCGGAATGTGGGTGAATCGCGCGAAGCCATCCCATCCTGGAGGCAGATAGGCGATACAAGACTCTTCGAAGGTGATCCAAAGACCGCCTTCGAGGTCGATCGCCGTGTGCCAGATTTTGCTGCCGGGCAAGCCACCGGGAAGCAGCGGTCGTCCCTCGATTTCGTGGCGATGCCCGTGGCCATCGTCCAGCACCAGGCCATCGGCTTTCCCAATCCACAGCCGCCCGTTTCGATCGCGCGCGCTGCTCACAACGCGCGAGGTCGGCTGGTCGAGTAGCGGTCGCGCCACACCATCCGTTCCCACGACCAGCAACCCGCCGTCGAACGCCACGCGCACGTCCCCACTATCCCCTTCGATCGCCCAGATATTGCGCAGGGTGCCGTGATACGAAGAGTCGATGGGGACGCGATGGATGGCACCATCGGGATCGCGCCGATACAGCGCGCTTTCGGTGCCTATCCAGAGCCGCCCATCGGACGTGGCAAGCAGTGCGCGAACGGCCTCGGATGATACCGGCTGCGTGCCGTCGATCTGCAACGGCACGTGGTCGAATCCCTTTCCATCCGCACGCATGCGGTCCAGGCCGTTCTGTGTAGCGATCCACAGCGCTCCGTCCGACGTCTGCGCAATGCTCCACACCTCGTTGCTGGAGAGGCTGGCGGGTTTGCCATCATCATGTTTCCAGTGTCGAAAACGATCACTCGCTTGGTCGTATACTTCCAGCCCATCCGATATGCCACCGGCCCAGATCCGGTTGTCTCGATCGGCGAACAGCGTGTAAATCGCGTTGAACGGCAGCGAACCCGGTGTGTTCAGAGAGCGACGAAACACCTTGAAATCGATGCCGTCGTAGCGGATCAGACCACCGGAGGAACCGAACCACATGAGGCTGTGACTGTCCTGAACCACGTCATAGACCTGGCCGCCAGGCAGCCCCTCGGCAATCCCGAACCGTCGAAACTGGGGCGTCGGCAACGAGGTCGCCGACGCGGACGTGGTTTGGGCCGAGGAAGCGGGCACAGCCGCGCCAACCGTCGTCGCCTGCAACGAGGTACTCGCCAGGATCGCACTCAACAAAAATGACGAAAACATCCCCTGCCCCCGTATTCCCCAGTGCCCATCATGACAAAGCCGCGCGTGGATCGCGACCGAACCATCCTCGCTTCGGGATCCGCTTCCATTCTGGCTGGAGTGGCGCACTAGAATGTCCGCATGTCCCGACGTCTGCGATTGCTCTTCACCGCCCTGGCGATGGCCGCGCTGCTGTGGCTGCTTTTCGCAGCGGCCGAGCGCGCGCTCGCGCTGGCGCAGCGCTTCCTGGAGTTGCCCGCCTGGCTGCAATGGACGCTGGGCGCGGTGCTGCTGATGTTCGCCGCCGCCGGCCTGAGTTTGATGTGGTGGCTGCTGCGCCCTCGACGCAAACGTCGGCCGCTGCCGGTGCCCGATCGCGGCAGTCTTGAGCAACGCATCGGCCATTTGCACAATCGCGGTGCCGATACCGTCGTGCTGTCGGCAGAACTGGGTGAACTCGACCGCCGGCGCGCCAGCGCGCGCGTCTACGTTGCGCTGTTCGGGGAAATATCCACCGGCAAATCCAGCCTGATTCACGCACTGGCCCCGCATGCGCGTGTCGCCAGCGACGCGCGCGGTGGCACCACGCGCGAGGTCGCTCATTACGACGGAACACTGCCCGACGGGCGCACGCTGGTGCTGGCCGACGTGCCCGGCAGCCGGGAAACCGGCGGTGAAATCCATGAAACGCTGGCTCGCGAAGAGGCGCTGCGGGCGCATGCGGTGATCTACCTGTGCGCCGGCGACCTGAATCGTGGCCAGGCCGAAGAGCTGCGCTGGCTGGCCGATTTTGGCAAGCCCCTGCTGCTGGTACTCAACAAGGTCGATCAGTGGACACCGACTGAACGCGACCAGTTGCTGATTCACCTGCGCCAGCATGCCCGCGGCATTGCCAGCGCGGTACTGGCCATCAGCGCAGGAGGCAGCGAGCGCTATCAACGTCAACTGGCCGATGGCCGCACCGAATCGGTCGAACGACAGCGCCAGCCATCAATCGATCCACTGCTGCAGGCCCTGGACCGATTGACCGCGCCGGGCGCGGAAAATCTGGAAAACTTGCGCGAGAACGCCGTGCTGGCCGGCCTGCACCAGCGCACCGGGACGCTTGAGGCCAGGACCCGCGCCGAGGAAGCCGAGCGGATCGTGCGCAAATACGCGCGGCGCGCCATCGTTGGCGCGATGGCAGCGGTAGCGCCGGGCAGCGATCTGGTGATTCAGGGCGTGCTCGCCACGGGTCTCACCCGCGCGCTGGCCGAGTTGTACGGCGTCAAAGCCAGTGACGTGCAGATCGAGGACTTCGTGCGGCAGGCCAGGCTCACCCTGCGCACCGGCAGCTCGATCGTGCTCGCGGTCGCCGGCAACGCGATGAAGGCCTTTCCCGGGCTGGGCACGTTGGGCGGCGGCGTGCTGCACGCGTTCGCCTACGCACTGATCTTCGATTCAATGGGCCGCGCACTCGCCGCCTCCCTGGCAGAACGCCACAGCCTTGATCAGGACGATGCCAGTGATCGCCTCAAGGAGCTGCTGGCCGATGCAGGCAGCGGCCGGCTGCGTCAATTGGCTTCTCTAACGATAGACGCGGTGCGCGAACGCGAGAGCAAGGATTGATCTGTCACGCCATGCCCGCCACGCCGTGCCGGTTACGCCATCCGGTTACGCCATGCCCGTTACGCCATGCCCGTTACGCCATGCCCGTTACGCCATGCCCGCCACGCCACGCCATGCCATGCCCGCCACGCTAATGTAGGAGCGCGCTCGCGCGCGATGCTTCTGCTTTGATCCCACAAAAAGCACCGCG
>JBDTXA010000051.1:0-19486 GCA_040006415.1 Rhodanobacter sp. | reverse complement strand
GTATGCGCGTATGGCCCTTGGCCACCAGCGCGTCGAATTCGTCTCGGGAGATCACTGGGCGGAGTCCGTTGCAGCGGGCGAAGCCTACGATTGTAGGGCAGCGGAAGCATGACGTGGCGCCACCACGCATGCGAGGGTCGGCGGCAGCGAGCCATGTCTTACAAGCGCTGTCGCGGCATGCCGCGAAGATGCAGGCAAAACGCCACGCCGTCGCCGTCCTCGAGATTGTGTGCCGATGCCACGCCGCCATGGCGTTCGGCGATGAGTCGCACCACGTAAAGTCCCAGACCCAGATGCGGCGCGTCGCCCGGCGTGGTCTTGTCGCGCAGGCTGACCAGCGAGTCGAACAACCGACCTTGCATCGCCTCGGGCAGTAGCGGCCCCTGATTGGCCAGTTCGATCTCGGCGCCATCATCAGTTGGATGCAGAGTCAGTCGCAGCCAGCCTTGCTTCGGAGTGAACGACAGGGCGTTGTCGAGCAGCTTGTCCAGCGCCTGGGCGATGAGTTCGGGGGCGCAGTGCAAAGGCAGCGGCTTGTCTGGCAAGTCACATTGGAGTTGGCGGGATCCTATCAGTGGCCGATAGGCGTCGGCGCAGCCGCGGACCACCTCGCACAGGTCGACGTCTTCGGGCTCGGCGGCGGTGATCGATCGCTCCATCCGACTCGATTCGCTCATGGCACGGACCAGCGCTCCGAGGCGTGCCACGCCATCGCGGGCTCGGACGAGATAGGGTGCCGCCTCGTCCGGCAGCGCCCCCCGCTCCTGCAAGGCGTGTTCCAGGTTGTCGAGCGAGGACTTCACGATGGCCAGCGGCGTGTTGAGTTCGTGAGAGAGTTTCGAGGCCAGCGTGCGCAGGTAGTCGGTATAGCCTCCGACGACGACGAACAGTTTTTCGAAACTTCGCGCGAGGTCGCCGATCTCGTCGGGTGCATCGGTCATCGGGAAACGGTCGTGATCGAAAAGGCCGTCCAGACGTCCATCGTTGAGCTGCGCACGCTCCGCCGCATTGCGCAGCCGGCCGAGCCGAAGGCTGAGCCGGGTGGCAAATGCCAGCAGGATCGCACCGGCAACCAGCAGCACGCAAAAGCTCGTCAACAGCAGGCCAAACAGCGCCTTGTTCGCCAGCAAGGGAACGCTGCGGCTGGCCTGCTCCAGCAGCAGCACGCCATCGACTTTGCCCTCGCGCTCAATCGGCACCGCCGCGGCCAGCACCACGCTGCCGCGCTCCTCGCCGTTACGCCATACCGACACGGCCCTGCCCGTGCTCGCCTGTCGTACTTCGCCCGTATCAAGACGAGGTACCTCTTGCGACCACAGGTTGGCGTCCTCCAATCGGGTCGCCAGCAATGAACGATAGATCAGCGAAGCAAACCAGCCGGGTTGTCCGACGTGGCTGTCAGCGCTGTTGAGCCGGCCACTGCGTGCCATCAACCAGCCTTGCGGCGCCAGCACGCGCGCCTGCACACGCGCAGGCACCAGCTGGCTCAGTTCGGCGGCGAGCTTTTTCGAGTACGCCAGCAGCGGGCGCGTGTCACTGGCGAGGCGATCGCCACCGGCCGCTGCGTCGTAGACCCCGACGCCGAGCGCACGTAGCCCCGGCATTTGCGGAAGTTGCAGTTCGACCTGATAGCCGCTGCCATCCTCCTGCCATTGCGCCGCCAGCATGTCGGGCAGGCCGTCCACGGCGGGATCGAGTGACCTCGCGGTCACCGCGCCGGGAGCGGAACTGGCCAGCAGGTATCGCTGCCGGCCGGCAGCGTTGGCAAGCGTCAGGATCAGATGATCGGCCGCCATCGCATCCACATCGCCGACATCGGCGCGGGTGCGCTGGATGTCGCGGATATCGGCGTAGACACAGAGCCGCCCGCCGTCGTCGGCCAGCAGCAGTTTGCCGCGCTGCGTGCCCGCCTGCAGCAGCGACTGACTCCAAGGTGTCAACGGCGCCCAGTCGTCACCATAGCCGTCGACGGTGATCGGTGTGGGCGTGGTTTGGACGTACCACGCCGGCCCGGACGTTGCGGGCACGGCGTTGGTCACCACCAGGCTGCGTGCCACCGCACCCGCCGATGCCAGCAGGGCCTGCGCCTGCCCCTCGCGCAGCAGCGTCTCCATCTGTCGCACATAGAGCCAGCCGGCGACGGGGAAGGCCAGCGTGCACAGCGCCACCAGCAGCAGTTTGCGACGCAGACTCATGCCGCGATCACCCGTATCGAGGCGTCCGGCTCACGCACCATGCGCAGGAGGCAACGCGTAAGGCTGGTAGCGCGATGCGACGACGGTGCGCATGAAGTCATCAAGCAGCGCCCGACGCGTCGGGTCGCCAGCGTCCATCGCCATCGACCAGCTCAATCGCACACCGCTGGCCTTGCCCGGGTCGCAGAACACCACGACATCGTCGATATGATCGCTGCCCTGGTAGACGGTCGCCTCGCATGGCATCGAGGGATTGCGCACCTTGAAACCATCGACCTCGCCACGGGGATCACGCTGCCTGTAGCGCTGCCGATCGGCCTGCACTTCGGCCGCCAGTGTCGGCAGCTTTCGCGCCGTGACATTGAGCACCATCACCCGTTGCGGTGTGCCGCTCCATGTCCCCTGATAGAGCACGGCGTCGACGCCGATGGAGCGTGCGTAAGTGCAGCAATCCCGCGTCCAGCCGGCAGGCGTGGAGACGGCGACTGCCCACGCCGGGGCGCCGGCATCGGCGGCGCCATGTGCCAGCACTTCGTCCGTCGGGGTCGCGGCGTGCGCGACGGCGAAGCATGACGTCAGCATCAACAGCAAGGTAAATGCTCGCTCGCTCACGGCTTCCACCGGTATCCCACGCCATGCACGGTTTCGATCGCATCGAACTCGGGTGCCACCGCGATGAACTTCTTGCGGATGCGCTTGATGTGCGAGGTAATGGTGGCGTCGTCCACCACCAGCTCCGCCTCGCGCATCAGCTGGTCGCGATTCTTCACGTGGCCGGGAAAACGGATCAGCGTGTGCACCATCCAGAACTCGGTGACGGTCAATGGAATGTCAGCGCCGTTCCAGCTGATGCGCATGCGCTCGGACTCGAGCTTGAGCGGACCGTGCTCGATCACGGTTTCACTGGAAGCCGGCGCACTTAACGAGGCGATCCGCCGAAACAGCGCCGCGATGCGCGCCGCCAGCTGATGCAGGCTGGTGTCCTTGCTGAGGTAGTCGTCCGCCCCTAGCCGTAGGCCGGAGATCACGTCGAAGTCCGAGTCGCGCGCAGTAAGGAAGATCAGCGGCAGCGTCGACGACTTCGCCCGCAACTCGCGACACAGATCAAAGCCGCCTTCGGGCTCGTCGCCAAGGCCGATATCAATGATCACCAGCTCCGGCATGCGCATGGCGAAGGCGCTGGATGCCTCCTGGCGCGAACCGTAGCCACGGGCGTCATAGCCGAAGCGATTCAGCGCCTCGACGTAGTTCGCACGGATCAACGGTTCGTCTTCGACGATGGCAATGCTGCGGCCCATGACTCACTCCCTGAAGTAGTGAGGCGCAGCGTGCTATGCAAAACACGGGCGCGCAAGCCATATACTGCGACTGCCCGCGTTTTGCCTCATGCAGAGCCGCCGCCACGCCCAAGCCGACACCTACTTGGAAAGAACGGGCAGTGGTTTCAATTCGCCTACCGTCACATGTCCGGCCCAGCCATCAAACAACTGCTCGGCATAGACGTCGAGACGCTTCGCCGCGAGATCAACCGGCTGGGTGGCTTTACACAACGAGTCGTCGTTACCGGGTTGTGCTGAGAAGACCTGGCGGGCGTTCAATCCTGCAATGCAGACAGTGGCCCCATACACAGCATTGCGCACCAGCGCTTCACGTTCGTGGCGATAACGCAATTCCGCCCGATGTGCAGCGTGTCGGTCACCGTAGGTCGGCAACATCAAACGCCACAATTGCTGGGCGCTCGCCCGTTCCTGGGGCGTGACCTGCTTCCATGCGGAAGCGAATACCGCCAGATATGTCGGATCGTCGCGCTCCGATGCAAGCCCTAGCCAAGCAAGCCCGCGCGCCCGATCTCGTGGCTGGAGATCACCCTTGTAGTAACCCACGCCCAAAAGAAACTCAGCCGGCTTGCTGCCCCAGCCAGCCGCGATCTGGAGCATCGATCTGGCTTGATTATTTTCTCCGCGTGCTACGTCGCGAACACCGACACAGTAGTAATAGCTGCCGGGAAGAAAGTGCTCGATGCCCGACGGGCAATTGAGTTGAGCCAGTTGCTCGACGCTTCGGTCGGCCTTGAACTCAGGCGTCATCGCGCTAGCCATTGCGGTCGATCCGGCGGGCGAGTTCTGCTGACAAGCGACGTTGCGCTGGCTTACAGCAAGCAACCCCAAAGCCACGGCTGAAACTAGCGCCCATTTGTTCCATCCAGAAAAAGACATGCGAGAAGGTTCGTTTTCTGCTGAAGGTGACTGCGAGCCTACACGTACCGTCGTTTTCCTAGCAACGGATCGATCAAGCAAGCTCTCGCGACAAAATCGACAGATGCCGCCTCCTTCACGACCGATCCCGCACAGCATATTTGCCTCGCATGTTGTTTCAACGGTTCCACATTCAAGCAGGAGGAACCCCAATGCGCCAAGCCGGTCAAGCCGGTCAAGCCAGCGTCGATCCGAATGCCGAGCCGCATCATTTCGAACCACTGCGTGTCGTGCTGGCCATCGGTACGCTGATGCTTGGTCTGCTGCTCGGCCTTCGTTGAGATGAAGGTCAAGCATCAGCCCCGTTCCAACCTGCCGCCCTGAACAGTCCGCCGTGGAAGGCAGGCATGTGTACGGCGAAGGAAGCCGCGCCGCACGCGGGCACGGGAAAATCGACTCCGACTGGCAACCGGTCAGAAAGGAGATTTTTTGCCAGGCGCACGCAGCTCGACAGCCGCCAGTATTTTGCCTTTATTGCGCCGCGTTCGGACGGAAATGCAACGGCATTCGGGCCGCGCCGGATGCGGCAATGCCGGTGTGCAATCGCACACAGTCCAACGAAGCGGATGACGGCCATGTATCTATCACGACCCATACTGATCACCATGCGCAGCCTGCTGGCTTTCGCCATCGTGCTATTCGCGTTTCCGGTCCATGCCTTCACCGAGGTCGCCTCCCCGGGCAGCGGCGAACTGCGCCTGCATGACAAGACCGGCCACAGTCAAAGTCTGGCCAGTCTGGATACTGACGTGGAATACCACGTCAGTGGACTGGTGGCCGAGGTGCAGGTGCGTCAGCAATTTCGCAACAACGGCAAAGACTGGCTGGAGGGCGACTACCTGCTGCCGCTGCCCGCTGGCGCTGCGGTGTATTCAATGTCCATGGAGATCGGTGAACGCCGCATCGTCGCCGAGATCATGAAAAAGGGCGCCGCCCGCCAGGTGTTCGAGCAGGCCAGCGCCAATGGTCAGAAAGCGGCGTTGATCGAGGCAGACAGCGGCAATCTCTTTCGAACTGCAGTCACCAATATTGCACCCGGCGAAGCGATAACCATCGTGCTGCACTACTGGCAGCGGGTGGACTATCGGGCCGGCGAGTTTTCGCTACGCTTTCCGCTGACGTTTACGCCGCGATACCACATGACGGCAGGCGCGCAGCCGGGCGACGGCGGGATCGCCACGCCGCAGATCTTTACCGCTGACGATACCGGCGCACCGCTACGCACCCATATTGCGGTGCGACTGGATGCGGGCGTGGCGCTGGCGGACGTCAGCAGCCCCAGCCACACCATTGTCAGCACGCAACAGGGCAAGCTGTGGAACGTCCGCCTGCGTGACGACCGTGTCTTGCCCGATCGTGACTTCGTGCTGCGCTGGCAACCGAAACCGCAGACACAGCCGAACGTGGCCAGCTTCGCCCAGGACATCGACGGCATCCACTACGCCATGCTGATGTTGTTGCCGCCGCAACAGGAAGCAAAGCGGCTTCCGCGCGAACTGATTCTGGTGATTGATACGTCCGGCTCGATGGGCGGCGAGTCGATTCGACAGGCGCGTGCCGCGCTGGACTTGGCACTGACCCAGTTGCAACCGCAGGATCGCTTCAACGTGGTGGAATTCAATTCCATCCTCAACCCGTGGCGCGCCAACGCCGTCGCCGCGACGCCCGATGCCTTGCAAGAGGCGCATCGCTGGGTCGATCAACTGCAGGCCGGCGGCGGTACCGAGATGGAGCCGGCGCTGCGTTTTGCACTCGCCGGTCACGCCCCCGAGGGCTATGTGCGGCAGGTGCTGTTTGCCACCGACGGTGCGGTCGACGACCCGAACGGCTTGATGCAGGTGATCGACCAGCAGCTGGGCGATTCGCGACTGTTTCCGGTCGGCATCGGCAGCGCGCCGAACGCGGATTTTCTGCAGGCAGCGGCGCGTCATGGTCGCGGCAGCGAAACGCTGATCGCGGACTTGGATACCTTGACCGAGGCCATGCAGGGTTTGCTAGCCAGGCTCGACCACCCGGCGCTGCGCGATATCAGCGTCGACTGGCCGGCCGGTATCGATGCCTACCCGCGCCAGCTGCCCGATCTTTATCTGGGCGAGCCCTTGCTGGTGACCGCAAGATCGCCGCGGCCACTGACCAAAGTGCAGGTACACGGCAAGCTGGCCGACCGCGACTGGACCGCACCAGCGGATCTGTCGGCATCCGCCGCCAGTGAAGGTCTGGACCGACTGTGGGCGCAGTCGCGCATCGCCGATCTGGAAGATCAGCTGGCACGTGGTGGCGACGCCAAAACCCTGGCCGAACAAATCACCGACACCGCGCTGGCCGCCCATCTGGTCAGTCGCTACACCAGCCTGGTGGCGGTGGATCGGACCCCGGCGCGCAGCGCCGACACCAACCTCAAGCACAGCCAGGTGCCCAACGTCATGCCGGCCGGCACGCATTTCGCACAAACGGCCACGCCGGCCGAGCTGGAACTGTGGCTGGCCCTGATCGCCCTGTTGGTGGCGGCACTGGCCTGGTGGATGCAGCGGAGCGCGTAATGATGACCCGAAGGGCCTGGCGCTGGTTGATGTTCGGCGCGTGCATGATGGCTGCCGGGCTCGGGCTCGGCGGCCTCTGGATCCACGCCAAGGCGGCGCTGGCGCAGGTGTTGCTGGCGCGGGCCTGGGCCCAGTCCGATCACGGTCGCCGCACCCAGCGCCCGTGGCCCTGGGCTGACATCGCGCCGATCGCGCGGCTCAGCGTGCCGCGATTGCATCAGGATCTGATCGTGCTCAATGGCGACAGCGGCCAGGCACTGGCCTTCGGCCCCGGCTGGACGCCGGGGAGTGCGCTGCCAGCCAGCCCCGGACTCAGCGTCATCAGTGCCCACCGCGATACCCAGTTCCGCTTTCTGAAGGCCCTGCGCACCGGCGACCTGCTGCACGTGGACGGCCCGGGCGGCAGCAGCGACTACCGGGTCGACGCCAGCCGCGTCATCGACAGTCGCCGCCGCCGTCTGCCGGCGGCAACCAGCGCGGATCGGCTATGGCTGGTCACCTGCTATCCGTTTGATGCCATCGTGCCCGGTGGTCCGTTGCGCTATGTCGTTCAGGCTGAACGGATTCCGCGTCCGCGCGCTGGATGATTTCGTCGCAGCGGGAACCAAACGGGAATCGGGCAGGTCAGTATCTGTGATTGGCAAGGTTCCTCTTGCCGTGGAACGTGTCGAGGCGGTGGATGGTTCTCTTCGAACTCTGCCTCGACACACGCCAATCAATGGTGTTTCCTCTCACGTCATCCGACGACGTTTTAACCGGCGCGATTCATGGCGCCGGTTTTTTTATGCTCGTCACAGCGTCTGCAGGAGCGTCAGCTGATCGCCCGGTGCATGGCGGCGATCTCGGCACGGTAATCCTTGGCATGGAAGATCGCCGAGCCGGCAACGAACGTGTCCGCACCGGCCGCGGCAATCGCGCCGATGTTTTCCGCGGTGACGCCGCCATCCACTTCCAGCCGGATCTCGCGACCGCTGGCATCGATGCGCTCGCGCACTTGACGCAGCTTCTCCAGCGTGCCGGGGATGAATTTCTGGCCACCGAAGCCGGGGTTCACCGACATGATCAGGATCATGTCCAGTTTGTCCATCACGTAGTCGAGGTGATCCAGCGGCGTGGCCGGATTGAATACCAGGCCGGCCCTGCAGCCGGATTCCCTGATCAGGCTGATGGTGCGGTCGATATGCTCGCTGGCCTCGGGATGAAAGCTGATCAGGCTGGCGCCGGCCTTGGCGAAATCCGGCACGATGCGATCGACCGGCTTGACCATCAGATGCACGTCGATCGGCGCGGAGATGCCGTAGCCGCGCAATGACTTCAGCACCATCGGGCCAATCGTCAGGTTGGGCACGTAATGGTTGTCCATCACGTCGAAATGCACCCAGTCGGCGCCGGCAGCCAGTGCCGCGGCGGTATCTTCGCCCAGTCGCGCGAAATCGGCGGCGAGGATGGACGGGGCGATGATGGGGGATTGCTTGGGCATGGCGGCTACCGGGTTGTACGGATGGTGTACACGATTATTTAAACCCGCGCGCTTCCTTGATGCGGTCGTAGGCGGCGTTGATTTCGCTGGCGCGGGATTCGGCCTGCCTGCGCATGTCTTCAGGCAGGTCGCCGAGACGATCGGGATGGTGTTCGGAGATCAGCTTTCGGTAGGCTCGCTTCACCGCGCGATCGTCGGCGTCGCGGGCGATGCCGAGCACGGCGTACGGATCGGGTCCTGACGGTGAACGCTGCGGCGGCGTGTAACCTTGGCCAGCACCGCCATAGCTGTAATTGCGCTGTCCGCGAGGTCCCGCATTCCACGCGTAGCCCTTCATCGCCATCAGCGCCATCAGTTCCATGTCGCTGACTCGCAGGGCGAAGGCGAGCTGGCGCAGGATCGACATCTTTTCCGGCGCGGGGTTGCCTTCGGCCAGCACGGTCTCGATCACCACATCCAGCACCGGAAAGGCATGATCCCGACGCGCGCCAACCCAGTTGCGCAGCGCGGCAATGGTCTGGGTGACATCAAACTCGGGCTGCTTGCCGACATTGAAACTGACCACCGCCTGTTTGCGCAGCTCGGTGTTGAGTTTCATGCGCGTCATCATGCGTTCGGCAATCGCGATTTCCGCCTCGGAGATCCGACCGTCGGACTTGGCCACGGCACCGAGCAGGGTGAACAGCGGGCCGACGAAACCACCAGCTTCCGGGGTGGCGCGCTTGCGCTGGCTGTGGCGCAGGTTGTCGAACACGAAGCCAATCACCGCACCGGTGATGGCGCCCGGCAGATGACCGATGATCATGCCGAAGAAGGCAAACCACAGGGTGTAGGAAAAACTCATGGCTGCGCCTGTGGCTGCGGGGATTGCACGCTGTACCAGCGCGCCAGTTGATCGAGTTCACCCGCGCTGACCGGGCCGATGGCGGCGCGCATCACCGGCACATCGCGACGGCCGTCGCGGTATTGGCTGAGCGCGTCACGCAGGTAATCCAGTCGCTGACCGGCCAGGTTCGGCACGCCGGGCATGCTGGCATGACCGTCCGGGCCATGACATGCCGCGCACAGGCCGAGCCGTGCCGGCTGCGGTGCCGTCGCCTGGCTGCGAGTCTGGAAGGAGGTGGCTGCGACCACAACGATGGCCGCGAGCAGAAAAATTCGCATCGACAAGACATGGGGTTAAAGGCCGTCAATTCTAGCAGTCCTGCGGAGACTGCCGATGCGGCGTTTCCGGCAGTCCGGCGGCAGCGGCTAGAATAGGCGCCTTATCCGCCAGCGGAACCATCGAACGTGCCCACCACCCTGCTGCAATCGGACCTGCCCGGTCTGGAACTGATCCATCGTGGCAAGGTACGCGATGTTTACGCTCTATCCGACGATCGTCTGCTGATGGTCGCGACGGACCGGCTGTCGGCGTTTGACGTGGTGCTCCCCAACCCGATCCCGGGCAAGGGCGAGATGCTGACCCAGATTTCCAATTTCTGGTTCGCCAAAACCGAGCATCTGCTGCCCAATCACCTGCTCGACGTGCCGCTGGCCGAGGTGTTGCCGCCGGGTACGGATCTGGCGCTGTACGAAAAGCGCGCCGTGGTCACGCGCCGTCTGAAGCCGGTGCCGGTCGAGGCGATCGCCCGTGGCTACCTGATCGGTTCGGGCTGGAAGGACTATCAAGCCCACGGCACGCTGTGCGGCATCGCCCTGCCCGCGGGACTGCAACAGGCGCAGCAACTGCCGCAGCCGATCTTCACTCCGTCGACCAAGGCCGCGGTGGGCGATCACGACGAAAACGTCAGTTACGACGTGGTGGTCGATACGGTCGGCGTCGAGCTGGCAGGCAAGGTGCGCGATGCGACGCTGGCGATCTACCAGTGGGCGGCAGCCTACGCCGCCGAGCGCGGCATCATCATCGCCGATACCAAGTTCGAGTTCGGTACCGACGCGGACGGCAAGCTCTATGTGATGGACGAGATGCTGACCCCGGATTCCTCGCGTTTCTGGCCGGCGCATGAATACCGCATCGGCATCAGTCCGCCCAGCTACGACAAGCAGTTCGTGCGCGACTGGCTGGAAACGCAGCACTGGAACAAGACCGCGCCCGGCCCGGTGATTCCGGGCCAGGTGATCGCCCGCACCGCCGCCAAATACGCCGAAGCACTGCAGCGACTGGCCGACATTCAACTCAGTTGAGTTCAACAGGGGAACGACGATGCGCGACATGCAAAGCTGGCTCGACAGTTACAGCAACGACCATCAGAACCCGACCAATCGCCTGTTCCACTGGATCTGCGTGCCACTCATCGTGTGGACGGTGATCGCGCTGCTGTGGGCGATCCCGGTACCGGCGTCCATCCTGCGCCCCGGTTCATGGGCGGTGCTGGTGATCGTATTGTCGTTCTACTGGTACTGGAAGCAGTCGCACCGGCTGGCAGCGGCGCTGTTGATTGCCTTTGCCATCATGGCGGTAATCACCAACGTGCTGTATTACCGGCTCGGCGCAGCCTCGCTGTGTTATCTCGCCATCGGCGTGTTCGTGGTGGCGTGGATCGGTCAGTTCATCGGCCACAAGTATGAGGGCCGCAAGCCCAGCTTTCTCACCGACCTGGCCTATCTGCTGATCGGACCGGCCTGGCTGATGGCCAAGTTGCTGCGCCGGATGGGTTTCAAGCAGGTCATATGACAACTTTTCTCACGATCCTCAGCAGCCTGCTGTGGTGGGTGCTTTACAGCAGCATGGCGGCGCTGGTGTTTGCGCTGATTGGCTGGTCGGTGCTGCGCTGGACCGAGCGCTGCAACGTGGTGTTCAACCGCATCTATTTCGCCTGCCTGCTGTGGACCATGATCGGCATGCTGCTGATGGTCGGCGTGGCCGCGTACGAAGGTCGCCTGCACCCGCCTTACGCCGCCCTGCTCAGTTCGGGTTTGCTGCGCGTGATGCTGGTGGTCGACATGCTGATCGGCACCGTATTGCTGTGGCGGCTGGTACCGCGCATCGACGCCCGCCGCATTCGTCCGGGCAGTGCCTGCATGACGGTGGCGGTGATCATGGCGATCAGTTTCGGCGTGGCCACCAGTTTGGCCTGAATCAATTTGTGGTTAGTGAAAGTTGCGCGAGCGACTGTCCAGCGCACCGAGCAGACCGCTCATGTCGACGAGCCGATGGGCGATCAGGTGACTGACGCCATCGACCGACTCCCACTGCCCTTCCACGCCCAACAGTCGCGCCTCCAGATACGCACGCCGCTGCCGCTCGGCCACGTGACTCCAGATCACCACGTTGACGAAGCCATGCTCGTCTTCCATGGTGATAAAGCTGGTGCCATTGGCGGTCTCCGGTCGCTGGCGCTGGGTGACCAGGCCAGCGGCACGCACCCAACTCTGATGCGGACGGCCACGCAGACTGCGTGAATCGACGTAGCGCTTGGCATGCAATTGCGTGCGCAGCAGTCTCAGCGGATGCGGCCCCAGGGTCAGTCCGGTGCGCGCATAGTCGGCGAGCAGGTTCTCGCCGACCGACGGCTCCGGCAAGGTAACGGCCTGCTCGGCAGGGCTGACCCGATCAAACAACGGCAGCTGTGCCTCGACGCCGGCGACGGCCCATTTGGCCCGGTGGCGATGACCGGCCAGCTCGTGCAAGGCACCGGCCTCGGCGAGTAGATCCTGTTGCCGACGATCGATGCCGGTACGGCTGCACAAGTCGACGACATCGACAAAGTCCCGTTCGGCCCGCGCGACCGAAAGCCGCTCGGCGGCATCCTGCCGAAACCCCCGCACCTGCCGCAGCCCCAGCCGGATCGCCGGCTGGCCGCGCCCGCGCGCGTCCTGTTCCAGTGTGCAGTCCCACTGGCTGTGATTGATATCCACCGCGCGCACCGCGATGCCGTGGCGCTGGGCATCCTGCACGATCTGGCTCGGCGCGTAGAAACCCATCGGCTGCGCATTGAGCAGCGCACACGCAAACGCGGCCGGTTCGTGGCATTTCAGCCAGCAACTGGCGTAGACGATGCCGGCGAAACTGGCCGCATGACTCTCGGGGAAACCGTAACTGCCGAAACCCTTGATCTGTTCAAACAGCCGCGCGGCGAATTCAGTGGTATAGCCGCGCTCAAGCATGCCGCGCATGATCCGATCGCGATGGTGCTCCATGCCACCATGGCGCTTCCACGCCGCCATCGCGCGACGCAACTGGTCGGCTTCGCCGGCGCTGTAGCCGGCCGCCACGATCGCCAGCTTCATCACCTGCTCCTGGAACAGCGGCACGCCCAAGGTACGCTCGAACACTTCCTTCAAATCTTCCGACGGATAATCTACCGCCTCTTCGCCACGCCGGCGGCGAAGGTACGGGTGCACCATGTCACCCTGGATCGGGCCGGGCCGCACGATCGCCACCTGGATCACCAGATCGTAGAACTTTTCCGGCCGATGCCGTGGCAGCATCGCCATCTGCGCTCGGCTTTCGATCTGGAACACGCCGATGGTGTCGGCGCGCTGGATCATCCGATACGTCTCTGGATCTTCCGCCGGCAACGTCGCCATGGTGTAGTCCTGGCCGCGATGGGCGCGAAGCAAATCGAGGCACTTGCGCACGCAGCTCAACATCCCCAGCGCCAGGCAATCGACTTTGAGCAGCTTCATCGTGTCCAGATCGTCCTTGTCCCACTGCAGGATGGTGCGATCGGGCATTGCTGCGTTTTCTACCGGCACCAGCTCACTCAGTGGTGCATCGCTGATCACGAAGCCGCCCACATGCTGGGAAAGATGCCGCGGCATGCCGAGCAGTTCGTTGGTGAGCCGGAGTACCCGGCGCATCACCGCGGCCTCCGGGTTGAACCCGTGTTCGCGCAACAGATCATCCAGAGCGGTGCCGCCGTCCCAGCGCGTAAACAAACCGCTGAGCTGGTCGATCTGATCCAGCGGCAATCCCAGCGTCTTGGCCACGTCGCGCACCGCACTCTTGCCGCGATAGCAGATCACCGTGGCCGCCAGCGCCGCTCTCTCGCGCCCGTATTTGCCATAGATGTACTGGATCACTTCCTCGCGCCGTTCATGCTCGAAATCCACGTCGATGTCGGGCGGCTCGTTGCGCTCCTTGCTGATGAAGCGCTCGACCAACAGATTCATCCGCGCCGGATCGACCTCGGTGACACCGAGCGCAAAACACACCGCGGAATTGGCCGCCGAGCCGCGGCCCTGGCAAAGAATCTTCTGACTGCGCGCGAAGCGCACGATGTCCTGCACGGTGAGGAAATACGACTCGTACTTCAGGTCTTCGATCAACGCCAATTCGTGCGCGATCTGTGCTTGAACTTTTTCCGGTACACCGTTCGGCCAGCGCCAGCGCATGCCTTCTTCGGTGAGGCGTCGCAGCCAGCTGATTCCACTATGGCCTTCCGGTACGAGTTCGGCGGGATAGCAGTAGCGCAGTTCGTCGAGACTGAACGTGCAATGCGACGCGATGGCGGCGCTTTCCTGCATCAGCATGGCGGGGTAAATCTTGCCAAGCGCATCGCGGCGGCGCAGGTGGCGCTCGCCATTGCGGAAGATCAGCGCACCGGCCTCGGCGATCGGCAGGCGATGACGAATCGCGGTCAGCGTGTTCTGCAGCGCGAGCCGGCGACGCACATGCATGTGCACGTCGCCGGCGGCCATCAGCGGCAGATGCAGGCTCCCTCCGAGCCGTTCCAGATCACGCAGGCGTTGCGCGTCGTCTGGGCCGTGATGCAGCTCCACCGCCAGCCACGCGCGCTCGCCAAAGGTGTCGCGTATCCAGCGGCCGTGGCCGACATCGGGCATCCGGTCAGGCAGCCACAACGCGAACGTGCCCGGCAGGCCGTCGGAGAGATCGACGCGATGCAGCCGATAGGTGCCCTTGGCCGAGGCGCGCCGCCCGCGGGTGATCAATTCGCACAGGGCGATATAACCCGGCTTGGTCTCGCACAGCAGCACCAGCTTCGGTCCATCCTCGAGCTGAAACTCGGCACCCACGATCAGCTTCAGCCCGGTGGCGCGTGAAGCTTCCAGCGCACGTACGATGCCGGCCATCGAGCATTCATCAGTGATCGCCAGAGCGCTGTAGCCGCAGGCTTTCGCCCGCTCGAACAACTCGCGCGCGCTGGACGCACCGCGGCCGAATGAGAAGTTCGACAGGCAATGCAGTTCGGCATAGGCGTTCATGCGAACCAGCCCTGCAACATCCAGCCGGCCTGTTCACCCGGTGCGCAAAACGCCCATGCGCGCTGGCCCTGCGAGGTCTCCACCACGTAGTAATCGCGGCACACTTCGCCGCCGTCCCACCAGCCCGTTTCCAGTCGTTCCGGGCCGGACAGAATGCGCGGTGCAGTACCACGCAGCGGTATCGGCCGTTCAAGCAGCCAGGTCGGGCGGGGGGAAGACTCGCGCCAGTCATCAACTCCCGCAGCCGGCTTTTGCGCGCGCTCGGGGCGCGGATCGGTGGTTCCGCCCAGCTGATGCACGGCGCGATCACCGAGCCGTGCGCGCAGACGCTCGCGCAACTGCTCGATCGGCAAGGCATTGGCCGGACGCTCGTCGAACAGGTCGCGGCCGGCCGGCACGAACGGCGGCAACTCGCGCGCCTTGAGCCGCAAGGCCAGCACCGGGCCGGGCAGCTGCAATTGTTCAAGTCGTCCGCGCGCCACCTCGAACAACATGCCCGCTTCGCGCTCGGGCGCCAACAGACCGACGGCCACCTCGATGTGGCCCCCATCGCGCAGCTCCAACTGCAGCGTGAAGCGCTGCACGCCGCCATCGCGACCCGCCAGATAGGCGGCCAGATCGGCGGTCATGCGGCGCAGCGGAAAGATCAGCGCGCCGATGTTCTCGACCTCGTGCAGCAGCTCGACCCGCAGGTCGAAGGTATCGGGCGGACGATAGGCCTCCAGTCCGGCGGGCACCGCGCCGGTCAGCCGGTCCAGCGCCAGCAGCAGCTCGGCACCTAAACGGCGTCGCAGGCCATCGCGCGGCAGGCTCAGCAACTGACCCAGGGTGCGAATGCCCATGCCGGGCAGCGCATCGATCGCCGCGGCCGGCAACCGGCTCTTCGGCAACGGCACCCGCTGCAGCGCATGACGCAGGCTGTCGGGCGTCAACACTGCCTGGCCATCACTGATGCCAGCCAGCACGTACGCCGCGTGTGCGGTCGGCGCCGCGGTGATTCGATGTCGAAAACCCAGCGCGTCCAGATCTGCACGAAGCAGGCTTTCCAGCCGCGGCCACGTGCCGAACAAGCCCATGCTGCGACTGACCTCCAGCACGATCGCATGCGGCAGCAGGCTCACCTCGGAGCTGTAGCGGTAAGCAACCGCCGCCAGAAACCGATGCCAGTGTTCGACCAGTTTGGGCTCGTACGGCAACGCCTCGAACTGCGCCAGCAGCGCTTGTGCGGCGGTCAGCCGCTGGCCGACCCGCAGGCCGGCTTCACGTGCCGGTGTATTGGCCGCGACGATGGTTCGTGCATTCACCGCACCGGCCACCAGCACCAGCGGCCCCTCAGTTGGTCGCCGACGCAGGACACCGTCCAGTGCCAGACGCGGCAGTAATATGCAGGCCCACAACATGTCTGGCTGCCATCAATGCAGCGCGCGAGACAGCGCCACCGACTGGCCCGGCACCGCACCACCACGGCATTTGCGCACCCACACGCGAGTTTGCGGTAGCGCCTCCAGTTCCAGCCGCAACGCCGCCGGCGACGCATTCGACAGATGGCGGCGATCGCGAAAGGCGAACGCCAGTGCCCGACCACCGTCAGCGGCCACCTGCAGCCGTCGCAGTGCCCGATCATCCGCTTGCTGCGGCCACGCCAGCACGGCAGCGCAACTGCCCGAACGCAGGCATTGCTCCATCGCCCACAACACGTCGCGCTCCGGCGTGGTGACGATCTCGACCCGGCGCATGTCCACGCCATGCTGGCGCCAGCCGGCGACGCAGGGTGCATACGGCGGCGCAATCAAAACCACCGGCCGCTTGCCCTGGCTGAGGCGTGCCAGCGCCGGCAACACCAGCTGCAATTCGCCCACGCCATCCAGCGGTAGCAGGATTTCCGACAGCGAGGCCTCCGGCCAGCCGCCGGTCGGCAACAGGGCGTCCAGTTCGGCCCAGCCAGTGGGCTGCTCGCCGACCGTGACCGGCGCCGCCCGACCACGCCAGACCTGACGCGCATCGAGCAGGTTCGACAACGGCACGACAGCGGCCATCAGCTGCCCCTCAGCAAGCCCGCGAACAGGCCTTCGATGGCGAAGTCGTCGCTGGGATCGGGATCGATCGGCTGATAACCGGGGCTGTTCGGCAGCAGTCGGATCACATCGCCCTGCCAGTGCAGCCGCTTGATGGTGAAACGGTCGCCGCCCACCCGCGCGGCCAACACTTGGCCATGACGCGCTACCGGCGTGGCATGCACGCCGACGATGTCCTGATCGAGGATGCCTTCGTCACGCATGGAGTCGCCGACCACCCGCACCAGATAATCCGGCGGCAGGCGAAACAGCCAGCGCGATACCCGCAGCGTGCGCTCGATCCGTGATTCGGAAAACAGCGGCTCGCCGGCAGCGATGCGGC
Organism: Rhodanobacter sp.; assembly: GCA_040006415.1. Lineage (GTDB taxonomy): Bacteria > Pseudomonadota > Gammaproteobacteria > Xanthomonadales > Rhodanobacteraceae > Rhodanobacter. The sequence continues at coordinate 2,448 of JBDTXA010000051.1, read as the reverse complement.
CGACCAGCGGCAGTTCCATGGTGTCGGCGTCCAGCGCATCAACCGACGTCACCAGCCGAATCCCGCGCGAACGATTCGGCTCGATCACCACGCGGCCTTTGGCCTCCAGCGAACGCACATGCTTGAGTACGGCACTGACATTGGCCAGACCCATCGCCTGGCCGATCTCCTCCAGCGTCGGCGCCTGGCCGGCATGCTCCAGCCGGTCACGGATGAAGTCGAGGATGTTGGATTGGCGGGAGGTCAGCTGCAGGGTCATGATGGGTATATTTTCACCTTTTATGGTGAAAATAAAGAAAAGAATGAGAGGGACCCCTCCGGACGCGGCCTCCCCGGCGGGTCCAAAGGCGGAGTCGGGCTCTCTTCAGAACCTGGAAGGCTCGTTTTCTCCCGCGTTTATATTGTCCGCCTGCTTCTTTTTACCGGAATGGTGTTCACGGAGCGCATTGGCGTGGTCCAGGGCCCGCTGTGCGTGACGCTCTTCACCCAGTTGCTGGTAGACGCCGGCCAGCCCGAGGTAAAAGCGGGGCTCGCCGTCATACAGGCGGATCGCCCGCTTGTAGTGCTTCAGCGCACGCGCGTAGTCGCCTTGTTTCTCGTCGCCTAGGGCCAGCAGGTACTGGTAGTAAGGTTCCTTCTGCCGCACTTTGTCCAGGCGTCGTTTGAAGATGGCGCTGCGGGGCTCATCGCCCTTGCTCTGGTACAGCGTCACCAGGTTGAAAAGGGCATCTGCATTGACCGGATCCAGCACCAGCGCCTTCAGGTAGTCGCGTTCGGCGCCACGCGGGTCACCCTGATGCAATTGCAGCACGCCAGCATTGCTCCAACTGTTGGCATAGCCGGGATCGAGCTGCAGCGACATCGCCATGTAGGGTGCGGCATCGGCGGGCGACGCGCTGGTCATCAGTTCGGCGGCCCGATTGTTGTAGTAGAGAGCGAGCAGCCGCTGGTCGGCAATGGACCTGGGCGGGTGGCGCGCGATCACCGAATCCCACGCCACATCCACCGTGAAACGCACCTGGTCGATGGCGATCCCCGCGTTGACGTGGTTGGTGCGATAGACGGTGCTGTCTTGCGCGCGCCAGGTCGGAATTTCATCGACTTCCTGTCCGTAAGCGGACAGGCCTGCCTCGCGTGCCAGCGCCAAGGTCATCAGGGTGAACGTCAGGCAGTTGGCCTTGCGCGTCAGGTAGGCCTGCTCGACCGTCAAGGTGGCGTCGGCCGCGTACTGCATGCCCAGGCCCGCACCCTGAAACATGAATTTCACCAGCCGCTCCAGCCGCAACATTCTGGAACTCCCCGCGCTGATGACCTGCTGCTGCAGCTGCGCGCGCAACGCCGGCGGTACCGCCATGATCTGTTCCGGACGCGGCATCGGCGCTGCGGCAGGCGTGACCGGTACCGGCGAGGCCATGGAAAATGCCAATACTGCCGCGTACACCCAGGTCACCATGCTGAAACCCTCCGCGCCGCAAGGCGGGAACATCTGGTCACAGTCAGTCTAGACCTTTACGCGCAGGCCATGATGAATCCGGATGGGCTGGATCGGGCCCGAGGCTTGCGAACACATCGATGCAGGAGTCCGGGTGCTGTTCGGCGTGCTGCCTTGGCTAGGCCCGTGGTCGTCGATGGGTGGGTTGACCAAGACCATGCCGTGGTGGCGGGGCGGAAAATTCAAGCTACAGACCAAACCGTACTGCCTCACTCATGCCGATGTACGGCACTCCGGTTCGCCCCACGCACCGCCTCGACAAAACCACCAAACGGAATATCCGTAATCCCCACCAGCCCGATATGGCTGTTCTCGCCATCGAGCAGTCGTCCGGTCATCGGCTGGTCGGTGTACTGGAACCAGTGGGCGCCCACAATCTGCGGGTTGCTTACAGCGGCAACAAGGAAGCGCGCATAGGCTTCGCCGCGCTGCGCTTCGGTGGCGACGGAAACCACGCCTTTGCCGAACGGGCCGCGGTCGTCCGAACCAAAGTGGAATTCGCTGATCAGCACCGGCTTGTCGAGCTGCTGCATGGTCGCGGCGTCGAAAGCCGTGTTGCGGCAGGTCGGTGTAGATGTTGAAGCTGACCACGTCGCAATACTGCGCGCATGCGGCGACCGCTTCGGGCGTGTTCACCGCGAAACGTCCACCGAGGAACAGCTGGTGCGGGTCGTGGCGACGAATGGCCTCGGCGACAGTGCGGAAGCAGGTGTCGGCATAGCGGCGCAACCAGGCGCGGTAGTCGTCAGTGATCGCCGGGTGCGCCTCGTTCGGCACGGGCGCGGCAAAGCCGGTGGCGTCGAGCGCCTCCCATGAATCCAGCGCGATACCCCAGGCGCTGCCGAGCGTCGAGCAGGTTCGACAACGGCACGACAGCGGCCATCAACTGCCCCTCAGCAAACCCGCGAACAGGCCTTCGATGGCGAAGTCGTCGCTGGGATCGGGATCGATCGGCT
>JBDTXA010000050.1:0-19657 GCA_040006415.1 Rhodanobacter sp. | reverse complement strand
GGCCACCGATCGGGTCGCAGGTGAGGCCGAGGTTGTGTTCCATGCCGATTTCGGCAGCGCTCTCCACCTGCAGCATGCTGCCGCCCAGCGCGGCGGTGAGACCGCCGGCGGCCATCGAACAGGCCACCCCGACTTCTCCCTGACAACCGACTTCGGCGCCGGAAATCGAGGCGTTTTCCTTGTACAGGATGCCGATCGCGCCGGCGGTAAGGAGGAAGTCGACGACTCCGTTCTGATCGGGTTTCGGGCAAAAATGATGGTAGTAATTGAGCACGGCCGGAACGATGCCGGCAGCGCCATTGGTGGGCGCCGTGACGACCCGGCCGCCAGCGGCATTTTCTTCGTTGACCGCCAGTGCCCACAGATTGACCCAGTCGAGAATGGTAAGTGGATCGCGCAGCGCTGCTTCGGGCTGGTTGCGCAGATCGTCGGCCATGGCCGGCGCGCGGCGGGTGACTTTCAGGCCGCCAGGCAGCACACCGGGCGAGCGCAGGCCGCGGTCGACGCAGTCCTGCATCGCTTTCCAGATCGTCAGCAGGCCTGCGCGGGTTTCCTCTTCGCTGCGCCATACCGACTCGTTCGCCAGCATCAGCTGGGCGATCGTCATGTCGTGTTGCTTGCACAGCGCCAGCATCTGGTCGCCGCTGGAAAAGGCGTAAGGCTGCGCTGTGGTGTCGGCAACGATGCGGTCTTCGGCCGCCTCGTCGTTATTCACCACGAAGCCACCACCGACTGAATAATAGTCGCGGCTGGCCAGCTCGCTGCCTTCTGCGTCGTAGGCGCTGAAGCGCATGCCGTTGGTGTGGAACGGCAGTTTCTGGCGCTTGTTGAACACCAGGTCGGTTTTCTCGTCGAACGTGATCTCATGCTTTCCCAGCAAAAGCAGGCGGCCGCTGCTGCGGATGCGCTCCAGCAAGGCGGGAATCTGGTCCGGATCGACGCTGTCGGGGTGCTGCCCCTCCAGCCCCAGCAGCACCGCCTTGTCGGTGCCATGGCCGCGGCCGGTGAGTGCCAACGAGCCATAAAGCTCCGCGCGCACGCGGGCGACCCGGTCCAGCACGCCTTTCTGCTCGAGCCAGCGTTCGGCAAAGCGCGAGCTCGCGCGCATCGGTCCCACGGTATGAGAGGAAGACGGTCCGATGCCGATCTTGAACAAGTCGAATACGCTGACGGCCATGAATGCACTGCTTGGTAAAGAGTTGACCAGCTATTCTACGCGGCGTCCCCAGCCATTCGCAGCCGCATGTCAAACCTGATTCTCTACCAGCGCGACTATTGCCACCTTTGCGATCAGGCACTTGCCGTGCTGGCCGAAGCGCGTGCGCCCGATTTCGACAGCGTCTGGGTGGACGATTCGGATGATCTGGAACAGCGCTATGGCACACGAGTGCCGGTGCTCAGGAATACACGCGACTTGCGCGAGCTGGACTGGCCGTTTGACGCCGCTGCGGTACGGCTGTTTTTAAGTTGACCGGAAATCTGAACGGCGTGCTTGTTGGCGCCCTGTCGGTGGGCCTGATGCCCTGAGCGGTCTGGCGTCACCGGGTCTGTTGATGCTCATTCCAGACGAATCCGCTTGCGCCAGGGCTCTCGTCCGCGTTCGGCCAGGAATGAGCGGTCGTGCATCGACATCGCAATCGCTCAAGGGGTTTGTTGCAAGAAGGAGTGGGTAAAACAACTTCCGTTTGCCTGAGTCCTTCTCGAACGAGCCGGATATCGTGTCAGGCGGTCGGCCGCCGCTCGCGCCGGCGCAGGGTGACGAAACCGCCGACCAACATCACGCCGAGGCCGAACAAGGCGAGCGCCGCCGGTTCGGGCACCCCCGTCGGGATCGTGCCAGTCATGGTCGTGAGGGTGAAGCTCTGGTCCGCGCCATTTCCCCATGACCAGGTATACGTTCCCGGCGTCACACCAAGACTGGCGAGGCTTGCGTTGTCCCAGGTCCCGCCACTCCTCAACGGGCTGTCGGAGACATAGCCCGATGGCACAAAAATGAGCGGAAAGCCGTAGAAGTCGGAAGAAGCGTAGATGCCGACGGCATCCCCGGTTACCGAGGCCGCGCCGGTAATGACACTCCCGCTCCCGAAACTCGCTGGTCCGGAGAAGCCGGTATAGCCATCCAGGGTAGTGAGCGCCAACCCCGTGTAGACATAGCCCATCACAGGCCACCCGGCGCCTTGCACTGAACCATACCCGCCTTGGGCTGTGAGACCGGTGAGATCAAACGCTCCGCTCCCGGCGGCAACGACGTTATTCCCTTGCTGTACCAGCCTGACGACATACGGCGTCGCATCCGCGACGCCGGAAGTCAGCAAGATGGCAATAAACAATGCAAGGCTTGCCGACACAAGTCGCTTCAGAGGCATGTTGGAAAAATGTCGCATTGATCTCCCTGAATATCAGGCAGCTGAGCTGTGCAGTCCTATGCATCTTTCGGGCCATCATGCTAAACACCGATTATTCAACTGGTTGCTATCCCAACCATCTCCAGGCAGCAGAAAAAGTGTAAAACTTTTCGACAAATTCTGGGGTGCAAATTCTAGGGTGGCAGACCCGACTTGCAGATCTTTCATTACGCGCGAGTTCTCAAAGCAGGTCGAAGCCACAACCGGTGGCTTCAATCACAAAGGTGGAAAGCCTTGAAGTTTCGCGCGGACTGTTGAGAACCGCCTCTGCCGATTTTGTGCCACGGATAAATGGCTTCTGCCATTGCGTGGAGTCATTCACCAGCATACGTCCGCGAACATCGGCACGGACTAAACGCTGTCGATTGGCCACTTCAGGTCGGGAGCACGCCTTTCGCTCGATCGATTCGGCTGGATCAGGCGTTACGTGCCTTCAATCGCTTGAGTATTTCCTCACGCGCCTCGCGCAGGATTGAATCGCGATCAAGGCTGGCGACGATGTCCGCGACCGCGCGTTTGGCGCCGGCAGCACCCCAGGATTTTCCTGCGACGAGATAGCGCTCGGCGGCGCGGCCAATCAGGACGGTGGCGTACCAGCCGAGGGCGCCTTGAGCCGCGGCAGTGACGACGACGGAGAGACCGGCAGTCATGCCTTTCAGCGCTGAGGCGACCAGTTGCATGCCCCAGATCGCGCCCATCAGCGCGGCCAGCTGTACGGAAATGGTGGCCACAAGGCGGCCGGATTCGGCGCGGGTTAGCGGCAGACCGTAGACCCGCGAAAGCTGAACGACCATCGCCGCGTCGAGTCCAGCGGCGGCGAGCAGGTCGGCGACCGGAATCGGGTTCAGTGCCACCGCCACGCCCTTGGCCAGGCAGTAATGCCGGATCAGTTTTGCTGCCACCGCCTGCCGGGTCTGCGCGATGCGAGCGCTGACCTGGTCGGTCAACCGCCCGGCATAAAGCCCGGCGTTGATAGCCGACAAGGTCTTGCCTTCACGCGCAGCAATAGCCAGCAGCCGTTCGCGCAAGCCGGCGACATCCGCCGACGACAGCTGTTCGCGTGTGTGCTCGCGACCCTGCGCGTCCACGTCAATTACGCTTCGCGCGGCTGGGCGTGCGGCGACTGCCAGCACATCGTCCGGACGCACCAGGCCGGTGGTGCGAAGACGCAGATGTTCAAGCAGGCTGTCCCTTTCATCGGCGCCGTAGCGATCGGACTTGTTCAGCACCAGCAGCAAGGGGCGCTGGGTGGCGGCTAGCGTCTTCAGCGCATCGAGTTCTTCGCGGGTGAGGTCGCCATCGCAGACGAAGACGACCAGGTCGCTGACTTCAGCTACCTCGAACGCCAGCTTCTCGCGCGTTTCGCCGTCGAGTTCATTGATGCCGGGTGTGTCGATGAGAACCAGCCCGTCTTGCTGCGCCTCGTCCAGCGTGGCCTGATCGGCATCAATGGTCGTACCGTGCAGTACGCCGACAGGAAATGCTTCGCGTCCCAGCAACGCATTGCCCAGTGCCGACTTGCCAGTGGAAACACGGCCGAAAACCGCGACATGCAGTTCGCCGCGTTCGAGCTTGGCCAGCATGCTTTCAATGCGGCCGAAGTCGACCGCCAGTTCGCTGCGCACCGACGCCGGAATGGTCGGGTCATCCAGCAGACTGCGCAGGCTTTCCGCTATGCGGGACGATCCTCCGGTGTTTTCACGCGGCCCGGGCGCGAGAATGGCTGGATCGGGTCGGATCCAGCCGCGCAGGCGTTGCCACAGGGTGTCGCTTGCCATCTTCGGGCTCGATTATTTCGGCGCGAGCTGCAGATGGGCGGTGACTTTCACATCGGCGCCGATCACCGAGGTATCGGCGTAGTCGCCGCTGCCTACGCCGAAGTCGAGGCGTTTCACCGTACCGTTCACATCGAGCGTTGCGCCGCTGCCCTGCGGCTTGAACACCACGTCGAGGCTGACCGGCTTCGTGACGCCGTGCAGGGTGAGTTTGCCGTCGGCAACGACGGTGGCGCCGATTTTGTGGATGCTGGTACTGACGAAATGCGCTTTCGGAAATTTCGCCACGTTAAAGAAGTCCGAGCCCGGCAAAGCACTGTCGCGATCGCTGTCACCGGTCTTTACGCTGGCAAGGCTGACGTCGACGTCGAAGTGCGAGCCGGGAAGGTCGGCGGGGTCGTAGGCGATGGCGGCGATCCACTGGCCGAATTGCCCTTGAAAGGCCTCGCCCTGGAACGTGCCGCTGAAACCGAGCGTGCTGGCAGCGGGCTGGACGGTGTAGTCGGCGGCGGCAACGGCGCAGGGCAGTGTCAGTGCCAGCATGAGCAGGGCCAGACGGTTCATCAGGATTCTCCTTTGGAGACAGAGGTGGGAGAGGCGAGTTGGCGCGGGCGGCCGAACGGCAGCATCCGGCGCAGCACGTTGTCGTTGTCGAATACATGATGTTTCAGCGCCGCGCCGACGTGCGCCACTAGTACCAGGATCAGAAACCAGAACAGGTATTCGTGCACACCGTGCGCGAAATGGCGTAGGTCATCGTTCTTCGCCACCAGTGCAGGAAGGTTGAACTGCTTGAACCACTGCAGCGGCTTGCCGCTGATCGAATTGAACCACCAGCCGCTGAGTGGCATGGCGACGATCAGCACGTAGAGCAGGCCATGAACCACATGGGCAGCCCATTGCTGCCATCGCGGCGCCGGCTCAGCCACGGGACGCCGGTCGCCCCAGCGCCACAGTATGCGCAGCAGCGCGAGTGCCAGAATGGTCAGACCAATCGACTTGTGCAGTGCCAGCCAGTTGATCTTCGTCATCGGCGAACCCGCCAGATCCATCAGCAGGCCGAATGTGCCGTTGCCGAGAATCGCCAGCGCGATCAGCCAGTGAAAGCACTTGGCGACCGAACCCCATTGATGCGCCGTGCTGCGCAAGCTCATGGTTGCTCCTTCGCGAGTGGTATCGCATGGTCGTCACCGATCGCTTCCAACTCCAGCCACACGTTGACGTGCTCGCCGATCGAACCGGCATTGGCGGTGATGCCGAACGTGTTGCGATCCAGCGTCAGCGTGGCCGAGAAACCGGCCACCGAGTGCAGGCCGTAAATGGTTTTCGCGGCACGATTGAAGGTGAATGGCAGGCTCAGCGGCACGGTGACGCCGTGCAGGGTCAGTTGACCGCGAAGTATGCCGTGGTGATCGTCCTTGCGTTCCACCCCGGTGCTGACGAAGTGCGCGGTGGGATGCTTCGCGCAGTCGAGCAGCGATGTCTTGCAGACCGCCTTGCTCCAGTCGGCATCTCCCATGTCCAGACCGGTCATGTCGATGTCCAGCTCGGTAGCCGCTGTGCTCCAGTCCTTGGGATCGAAACGAATCCAGCCTTTGGCAATGTGCAACCGCCCGAACGAGCGTGAATAGCCGTTGTGGCTGATGCTGAAAAGAATCTGGCTGTGCTCGCTGTCATAGCGGTAGCCATCGCCCTGGGCATGCAGCACGGCCGGCAAAAAAATTGCCGCAAGACACCACAGCCAGCGGATTGAGCGTAATTGGGGCATGGGGGAAGTCTGGCCGATTGGCGGCGCGGCTGCCAGCGGGGATGGCTGAACGCTGGGTTTCCCTGGCTGGATCAATCGCGGACCGGCGCGCTCATTGCGCTTCGGCGCCCGTGGCCGGGTATCAGAACGTGCGCTGCACCGAGTAATCGGCCAGCGAGGCCAGGGCATCGCGATGATCGGAGGCGGGCAAGCACGACAGCGCATCGCGCGCGGCTTGAGCGTGGGCCAGCGCGCGCTCGCGGGTGCGCTCGAGCGCACCAGAATCACGGATCGAGGCGATGATGCGGTCGAGGGAATCCAGCCCGCCGTGCTCAATGGCGTGGCGCAGCGTCTTTGCCTGGGCCGCTTTTTCCGGATCCGCCTGCGCGTGCTGCAGCGCGTAGATCAGCGGCAGCGTGGGTTTGCCTTCGGCCAGGTCGTCACCGATATTTTTGCCCAGCGTGCCGGGGTCGGAGACGTAGTCGAGCAAATCATCGGCGATCTGGAAGGCGTAGCCCAGTTCCATGCCGTAGCGACGAAGTGCCTCAATCTGATCTTCCGGCAGGCCGCCAAGGATGCCGCCCAGCTCGGTGGCAGCGGCAAACAGCACCGCAGTCTTGCGCTCGATCACGGCCAGATAAGCCGCTTCGTCGACATCCGCATTGCCGATGTTCAGCAGCTGCAGCACTTCGCCCTCGGCGATCGTGTTGGTGGTGTCGGCGAGGATGCGCATGATGCGCATGTCGTCCAGTTCCACCATCAGCTGGAACGAACGCGAGTAGAGAAAGTCGCCAACCAGCACACTGGCGGCGTTGCCCCACAGCGCGTTGGCCGTCTTGCGGCCGCGGCGTAGGTCGGACTCGTCGACCACGTCGTCGTGCAGCAGGGTGGAGGTGTGGATGAACTCGATCACCGCCGCCAGCTTGATCTGCTGCTCGCCGCTGTAGCCGGCGGCACCGGCGGCCAGCACGTGCAGCATCGGCCGCAAACGTTTGCCACCGCTGGCGATAATGTGATCGGCGATCTGGTTGATGAGCACCACGTCGGAGGAAAGCCGCTGACGGATCAGGGCATCTACCCGCTGCATGTCGGCAGCGGCAAGATTGCTCACGTCGGTGAAGTCGGCGGGTCGGCTGGCGTCGGCGGGCATCGGGGTCATGAAGGCTTCAAGGCGGCGAGTGCCGTCGATTATAGGGCCTGTGCCAACTCGCGCCGCGACATGTCGTCGCAAACCCTTGCGCCGGATGCCGACCTATAATGTCGCCCATGACTTTATCAACAGCTATTTCACGGTGAGCAAACTCACCAGCCTGGAACGCCGCACCGCATTGACGCTGGCCTGTGTCATCAGCCTGCGCCTGTTCGGCCTGTTTCTGATCATGCCGGTGTTCTCGCTGTACGCGAAGACCATGCCGGGTTCGACCGGTTTCATGATCGGCCTGGCGCTTGGCGTTTACGGCATCGGGCAAGTGCTGTTGCAGATCCCGCTGGGGCTGCTGTCCGATCGTATCGGGCGCAAGCCGGCGATCACGCTGGGATTGTTGGTGTTCGCGGCAGGCGGTCTCATCGCGGCGATGTCGCACACCCTCACCGGCATCGTGATCGGTCGTGCGGTGCAGGGCATGGGTGCGGTGGCCGGGGCCGGCATCGCCCTGGCGGCGGACCTCACGCGCGAGGAAAATCGAAACAAGGTGATGGGCATCATTGGCGTGTCGATCGGCATGGCCTTTTTGCTGGCGCTGATTCTGGGCCCGCCGCTGGAAGCACTGGACGGTCTGCCCGGCCTGTTCGGAGCGACGTCGATTTTGGCGCTGATGTCGCTGCTGCTGCTGTGGCTGATTGTGCCGACACCGGAGCGTGCCAAGGCACCGGCGGCAGCGAGTTTCGGCGATGTGCTGGGCATGTTGCGCGACAGCCGGATGATGGTGTTGAACGGCTCGGTGTTCTTCCTGCATGCGCTGCTTACCGCCAGCTTCGTGGGTTTGCCGCTGTTGCTGGCCAATACCCTGCACCTGCCGGTCAATGAGCACTGGGAGCTCTATCTGCCGGTCATGGTCATTGCGGGCCTGGTGATGGGTGGCACCCTGCGCCACATGCGCGAGATCGCACAGAGTTTGCGCATCGTGATGGTGTGTGTGGTGGCGATCGGGCTGGCCCTGCTCGGCTTCACCTTGTCCGGCAATCACTTGATCGCGTTTGGTGTGGCGGCGACAGTGTTTTTCTCCGCGTTCAACCTGCTGGAAGCGGCCTTGCCAAGCCTGGTGTCGCGACTGGCACCGTCGCATCTGCGCGGCGCGGCCATGGGCGCGTATTCAACCAGCCAGTTCATGGGCGCCTTCGTCGGCGGTACTTTAGGCGGGATCGCCCTGGGCCGGCTCGGACCGGGCGGCATCTTTGTCTGTGCCGCCGCGCTGACCCTGGTCTGGTTGCCGCTGGTGATGACCGGTGCACGCCGGATCAGTCGCTCGGCCGAGGTTGAGGCGCAGCCCGCCTGATTGGTGTACGAATGGGGTTTGCAATAGCCCGTGCACGGCCCAATGATAGGTTTCTTTGCGCTGCCGAATCATGCCGCGAGCAACCGTCCGATGGCTCACGAAATCATTCTCCAGATCACCCAGTACGGTTTGCTGCTGGTCTTCGTCAACGTCCTTGCCACTCAGCTCGGCGCGCCGTTGCCGGCCGTGCCCACGCTGGTGGTCGCGGGCGCGCTGGCGGCCAGTTCGCAACTACCGGTCACTGGCATCGTGCTGGTGACCGTGCTGGCCTGTCTGATCAGCGATTCGCTCTGGTACTGGGCCGGTCGGCATTTCGGCGCGGGCGTGATGCGCATGATTTGCCGCATTTCGCTATCGCCGGATTCCTGCGTGCATCAGTCAGAGCTGCGCTTTCAGCGCTGGCGCGGGCAAGTGCTGGTGATCGCGAAATTCGTGCCCGGACTGTCTACGGTGGCGCCGCCTTTGGTAGGTGCAATGGGCCTGCGTCCGTCGGTGTTCCTGTTATTTGACGGGATCGGGTCGTTGCTGTGGGCGGGCTTCGCCGTGGGGCTGGGCTATGTCTTTGCCGCTCAGATCGATGACCTGCTCAGCAAGATTGCCAGCGCCGGCACAGTCGCCATGGAGCTACTGCTGGCCCTGCTGGTGCTCTACATCCTCGCCAAGTGGTGGCAGCGGCGGCGCTTGCTGCGGACCCTGCGCATGGCGCGCATCACGGTGCATGAATTGCATCAGGCGATGACCGCAGAGCCGCCGGCGGTAGTGGTCGATGTGCGTCCGGCGGCATCGCGGCAACTCGACGCGAGGGCCGTCCCCGGCGCGCTGTTGATCGACGCGGGCGGGATCGATCGCACGGTGTACGACATCCCGTTCGATCGCGAGCTGGTGCTGTACTGCAACTGCCCGAACGAGGTGAGTGCCGCCAAGGTGGCTCAGGTCTTGATGGCCCAGGGTTATCGGCGAGTGAGGCCGCTTTTCGGTGGGCTCGATGCGTGGGAAGCGGCGGGCTATCCGGTGGTTCGTCTGCTCGCGGACAGCTCGGCCGAGGTCGCGCTGCAGTCGACGGGTTGAGAGGGCAGGCGTCGCTCAGGGAATCGGGCAGTCGCCATCGAGTGGCACGTCGCTGGCCGCGTGCAGATCGGCCTGGCTCACAACCTTGTCCGTGCCCGGATCAAACACGATCCGCGCCTTGACGTTGTCGCCGTCGTTGCTGCGGATGTTGGCCATGCCTTCGAAACGAAGCAGTTCCCGCGTTTTCTCGTCGTAGGCCAACGTGAGATGTGGCAGGGCAAAGCCGATCCAGCTGGCCAGACCCAGCTGGTATTGGCGTGACTGGCGGCCACCGATCATCGCGTCGCCCACCCGTTTGACCTTGAAGCGCAAGGTGCCAAGCCGACTGGGTATCACGAACGGGATTGTGTCGCTGCCGTCCTTGCCCAGACTGTTCCAGTGGCTGCGGATATAGACGTCGAATCCAGCATCGATGACGGGCATGGGCAAAGTTTCGAGCGTGGCGGTTCGCTCTTTCGAACGCTCGTCTTTGCGAACATAGACAATCCGCTTGACGCCCTCGCTGCGCGCGCCTTCGCGGTAGCCGTCGCGCGCATCGGTCAGGGCGAAATCGGGCGCTTGCGGATGGCCGTTGGCCTGAATTCGCTTGCGCGCGAACGGTTTGCCATCCGGACAGCGATAGAGCACCAGTCGCGGACTGTCTCCGGCGTCGCCATGGACCCAGTGCGCCTCGGTATACATCAACTTGCCAGTGGAGGGGTTGATTGCCTTGCCTTCGAAGTAATGTACGGCAGAGGCGGTCGGCGAACCAGCCGCCGTGGTGCAGGGGGCGAGCAGGGTGAGGGTCAGTCCCAGCGCACAGGCGCAGCGATACAGGGAATGGCCCAAAGTCGATTCTCCCGCAGCCATGGGGGTTTGCAGGCGTCGGGCACGATTGCCGTGGCGGGTGGCTTGTGAGAGTAGATACGGCTAAATGCGCCGACGGGATGCACCCCACGCGTGACGGCAGGCGCGAAACGATTAAGATAGGGGCCGGCAGGCGACTCCGGAAATGGACGGCGACTGGCATCACAACGACATTGCCGACACATCGGCCAAGCACAGCGAGGTAGTTACATGGCACGCGGGATCAACAAAGTCATCATCGTCGGCAACCTCGGCGCAGATCCGGAAATGCGACACACCGGCGGCGGTACCGCGGTCACCACGCTGAATGTTGCCACGTCGGAAAGCTGGACCGACAAGCAGAGCGGCGAAAAGGTCGAGAAGACCGAATGGCACCGGGTGAAGATGTTCGGCCGATTGGCCGAGATCGCCGGTGATTACCTCAAGAAGGGCCGTCAGGTCTATATCGAGGGTTCGCTGCGCACCGACAAGTACACCGACAAGCAGGGCATCGAGCGCTACAGCACTGACATCGTTGCCAACGAAATGCAGATGCTCGGCGGCAATGAAGGCGGTGGTAGCGGGAGTGGCGGTGGTCAGCGTGCGCAGAGTGGCGGCGGTCAGCGCGGCGGCGGCAACCCGTCGCGTGGCGGCGACGATTACGGCGAATCGCGCCAGTCGTCGGCCCCAGCGCCGGCACCGGCAGACAGCGGCTTCGCGGACGACGAGATTCCGTTTTAGGGCATACCTGCGACCGTTCTTATTAGTTTTGCGTCGTAAGCCCCTGAGCAATCAGGGGCTTTTTTATCAGTTCTATTCAGCTTAAGGTTGGCAGGCAGCTCGATCCACAGTCGGGAAGTCGGTCCTTGAAGAAGGCCGGGTCTCTTCCTCCCGCGGGTGTAAACTCGCCGTCTTTTGCCATGCGTATGCTCCAAGCTTCTCGACGGACGATCAACCGTGGCCCTGCGTTCATTCGCTTGCTCGCTCGCCTCACGCGTGTTGACGCGCCGCCCCCTCCCTCGCTGTCAGACCGGTTGAGCCAGTGGCTAGACTGGAGCCAGGCACTGGCGCTGTCCGGCGCGCTCGACGGCAAGCCGTCGGCCGAGGCGCTCGACGTATCGGGTGAGGTCGGGGTTGCGCAAGACGAGTGTGCCCGCGTGCGTGTCGCTCAGGTCCAGGCTGTCATTGACGCTATGGCATGCGTGGGCGACCCGCGCCAAGCCAACGTCGGTGTGGAAGATGTTGCCGACTACACGGTTTTTAGTCAGCGCTATCTCACCAGACAGCGGGCGATGCAGTCCGCCACCGGAGACTTGCGCGGGCGATTGCGGGAGTTGCTGGCCGGGCAGTCGGTGGACATGGCCCGCCTGGCGTCCGTCGATGCCGCCATGGAGTTGGCGCTGAGTCCGCGGGAGCAGGCGCTGCTTGCCGTGGTGCCCGATTTGCTCGAGAACCATTTCGAGAACCTGCGCCAAGCCTCGCTGGTCGATGCGCAGGCGACGACGACGGGCGGCACGTGGCAGAACGTTTTCCGCAAGGACATGCAAAGCGTCTTGCTTGCCGAACTGGATGTTCGATTTCAACCGGTCGAGGCGCTGCTTGCAGCGCTTCGCACCCGCTAACGGGTATCTCATGTTCAGACATCTTCTCTATCTTTGCGTTTTCCTTGCCGGCCTGGCCGTGGTGGTCTGGATCGGCGTCGGCTACATCGGTACGAATCCGCTGGGGGCGCTGGTCGCGCTGGTGATCGGGGCCGGCTATCTCGCTGGCGCGTTCGAGCTCTTTCGCTATCGGCAGGCCACGGCCACGCTGCAGCATGCCGTGACCGACCTGTCTGCCGCGCCTGAAAGTCTGGGCGAATGGCTAGCTCGACTGCACGCCAGCTTGCGCAACGCGGTACGCCTGAGGATCGAGGGTGAGCGGGTGGCCCTGCCTGCGCCCTCGTTGACGCCGTATCTGGTTGGCTTGCTGGTTCTGCTTGGCATGCTGGGTACGTTGCTCGGCATGATGGTGACACTCCGTGGTACCGGCATGGCGCTGGAAAGTGCGACCGACCTGCAGTCGATTCAGGGCTCGCTCGGTGCGCCGATCAAGGGGCTGGCGTTTGCCTTCGGCACCTCGATCGCGGGCGTGGCCAGCTCCGCGATGCTGGGATTGCTCGCGGCCCTGTGCCGGCGCGAAAGGTTGCAGGCAGTCCAGCAGCTGGATGTGGGCATAGCGACGACCTTGCGTGTCCACTCCCAAATCCATCAGCGCGAGCAGACGTTCAAGCTGCTGCAGCAGCAGACCGAGTTGATGCCCGCGCTGGTCGATCGGTTGCAGACCATGATGGCGGCGATCGAGCAGCAAGCAGGCACGGCAAGCGCGCGACAGATTGCGGAACAGGCAACCTTTCATGCATCGACCGAGGCCACCTTCACGCGCCTCGCTGACTCGGTGGAACAGTCCTTGAAAGAGAGCGTGGCAGAAAGCGCTCGCGCCGCTGGCGCCGCACTGCAGCCGGTGGTGGCGTCCACGATGGCGGCGTTGGGTCGCGAAACGACCGCATTGCACGACACTGTGACCCGCGCCGTGCAGCAACAACTCGACGGACTCTCAAGCGGGTTCGAGTCGGCCACCAGCAATGTGGCGGCGATCTGGACGGATGCGCTGGTCGAGCACCGGCAATCGAACGAGGCGCTGGCGCGGGACTTTCGCGGTTCGCAGGAGCGTTTCGCTGAGCACTTCGAACAGCGCTCGGCCGGCCTTATCGAAGGCATTTCGGCACGTCTGGACGCTACCGCGGGCAAGGTGGCGGAGGCGTGGAACAACGCCTCGTCGCGGCAGCAAGCCGCCAACGAGGAGCTGGTCACCCGCAATCAGCAGTCGCTGGCGCAGACCGGCGCCGCCTTCGAGGAGCATGCAACCGCACTGGTTCGTGCCACGGACCATTCGCACGCGGAGCTGCAAGCGAACCTGATGTCTAGCGACGAGGCACGGCTGGTGACCTGGTCGCAGACCCTTGGATCGATGACCGCCGCGTTAGGGAAACAGTGGGAGCAGGAGGGCGAACAGGCGGCTGCCCGTCAGCAGGCGATTTGCGACAGCCTTGAGCGCACCGCAGGCAACATCTCGGCGCAGTCCCAGGCGCACGCCAGCGAGACGATCGCCGAGATTTCGCGGTTGGTGGATGCAGCGTCGGAAGCGCCCCGAGTGGCGGCGGAAGTCGTCGGCGAGCTGCGCCAGAAGTTGTCCGACAGCATGGTGCGTGACACCGCGATGCTGGACGAACGCAGCCGGTTGTTGGCGACGCTGGAAACCCTGCTCGATGCGGTGAACCACGCCTCCACCGAACAGCGTACGGCGGTCGACGCGCTGGTCACCACCTCGGCCGATCTGCTGGATCGTGTCGGCACCCGGTTCGCCGAGCACATCGAGGCGGAAACCGGCAAGCTGGGCACGCTAGCGGCGCAGCTCACCGGCAGCGCGGTCGAAGTGGCCAGCCTGGGCGAAGCCTTCGGTGCCGGTGTCGAGGTGTTCACTCGGTCGAACGATGCCTTGATGGAGCGGCTGCGGCACATCGCTACTGCGCTCGACACCTCGCTTGTGCGCAGCGATGAGCAACTGGCGTACTACGTGGCGCAGGCGAAGGAAGTGATCGACCTCAGCGTCCTCTCGCAGCAGCAGATCATCGGGGACATGCAGCAACTTGCCGAACAGCGTGCGTCCGCCGCGAACGAGGTCGCATGAGCGACGAAGTCGAGTTTGAAGCGGAGTCGGTGACACCGATATGGGCTGCCTTCGGCGATCTGATGTCAGTTCTGCTGGGCGCGTTCGTGCTGATTCTGGTCGGCGTGATCGGACTGCAATTGCAGTTGTCGCACAAGCTGGACGAGGCGGTCAGGCAACGACAGGCCGAAGCGCAACGCCGCATCACGCTGGAGCATGCGCTGGCCGCTCCGCTGGCCGCAGGTCGGGTGACCCTGGTCAATGGCCGCATCGGCATTCGCGGCAGTTTGTTGTTCGGGCTGAACTCCGACCAGCTGCAACCCGAAGGCCGCGATGTGCTGAAAAGCCTGGCGGCGCCGTTGTCGAGCTATCTCGATGCGCGCGCCGAAATCCTGATGGTGAGCGGTTTTACCGACGATCAGCCGGTGCATGGCGGCAATCGACAATTCAGCGACAACTGGGAGCTTTCGGCCCAGCGCGCGCTGACCGTGACGCGTGAGCTGATCGCCCAAGGCGTTCCCGCCGCCTCGGTCTTTGCCGCCGCCTTCGGTGCGCAGCAGCCGGTCGGATCGAACGCCGATGTCGAGGGGCGCGCGGCCAACCGGCGCGTGGAAATCGCCCCGGTTCCCAAACCGTCCGCCGCGGCAGCGACGACTCGTGAGCGCTGACGAAGCACATGCTCGAGCGATCATCGAGGCGTGGCGCGAGCGGCAGGCCAATCGCCTTGCTCCGATGCGCTTTTGTTTCATCGATGCGCTGGAAAGGCGTGCGACCAACCATCATGGCGAGGCGCGACGCTTGCTGGACGAACGCTTGTCCGCGCTGCTGGATGCCTACGCCGAGGATCTTGCGGCGACGCCGGGAAATCCAGAAAGCGCGACCGGGTCGAACCACGCTGCAAGCACGCCGCTGGGGCAATTGCTCGATCACATCGCCGCCAGCGCCTCGAAGCGGGAAGGGGCTGTCGCTGCACAATCATCCGTTTTTCCTGAACTGGCGGCGCTCGAGGACTTTCGGAAAACATGGTCCGCCATCCGTTCTGAGAGCCAGCTGCGGCAATCGCTGGCGTTCGAGCCTGCAAATGCCGGGCCGCTTAACTCCGGCGCCCTTGTTCATCGATCGATGGCGTTGATGCGCGAGCTGTCACCCGGATATCTGCGGCACTTCCTTGCCTACGTCGATGACCTGTCGTGGATGGAGCAGATCATCGCCGGGGTTTCCGGCAAGTCGGTGACCCGGTCCGCGGCCACGAAGAAACGCGCACGGAAAAAATCAGGTCTGACACCCGGAAGCCACGGATAGCGAATTCACGGGCTGTTCCCGTCGCGGACGCCTGAAGGTTTTCGACGCGCCCGCGAAGAGGCTTGCGTCAGTTGACTTGCAGCGTATTGTTGCTGCGGTCGGCGTCTGGAAGCAGCCGGTCCGGATCGATGCTGGCCGATTTCAGCTTCTGCGTGCCGTCGGTGTGGACAATGAAACTGTGGTGCTGCAGCCACGTCTCCACCGGCACCCGAACGTCGCGCTTGCTGCCATCGACATAGGTCAGCTGCAAGGTCGCCGGGAGCGGCAGCTGGTCGAGGTTGGCGACGGTGACATCGGCGCCCTTGCGCCAGTCGCCGTCCGTCGGTACGGCCTTCTGCACGGCCATATCGAACTGCCAGTTGTGTTCGAACCAGCCGCGCCAGAACCAGCCCAGATCCTCACCGGCGGCACTGTCCATGAAGCGGAAGAAGTCCGAGGGGCTCGGGTGTTTATAGGCCCAGGTGGCGATATAGCGGCGGAACGCGGGATCGAAGCGTGCCGGTCCGATGATTTGTTCGCGCAGCAGCACAAGGCCGAACGCGGCCTTGAAGTAGGTAATCGGGTGGCGATATTTTTCCGGCACCGCATCGGCGTCGGTCATCGGCGGTGGCGCGTCAGCATCTTTCAGTATTTCGGCGATCTGCTCGGCCGGTGTGCCCTTGCCGGGTGCGTACTCGCTGTCGCGCTTGGGCGCGAACTTGCCGCCATCGAACGCCTCGGCTTCGTATACATCGACGAAGGTATTGAAGCCTTCGTCCATCCACGCATCGCGTCGCTCGTTGCTGCCCACGATCATCGGAAACCAGGTGTGCCCGATCTCGTGCGCGATCAGCATGCGCAAGCCCGGACCAGCCGCTTTCTTGTGGTCAAAGGTGATGCCCGGATATTCCATGCCGCCAGCGGTGCCGGCCTCGTTGATGGCCACGGGATACGGATACGGAAAATAGGTTCTGGAGAAGAACTCCACCGACTTCTTCAGATTCTGTGTGGCCACGCCCCACGCCTTGTCGCCAGCACTTTCGACCGGATAAGCCGACATCGCCAGCGCGGTTTTTCCATCGGGCAGGTTCATGCGCGCGGCGTCCCAGATGTACGCCTTCGAGGCGCCGAAGGCGACGTCGCGGGTGTGCTTCATGGCGAAATGCCAGGTCAGCGTGCCGTTCTGTTTCGGTCGTGACGCGGCGTCAGTGACTTCGGCGGCGGTGCGGATCATCACGGTGGCGTCGCTGTGGCGGGCTTTGTCCAGTCGTTCGCGCTGGGTCTTGGTCAGTACTTCCTGCGGATTGAGCAGCTCGCCCGAGCCGACCACGATCATGTTTGACGGCACGGTGACGCTGTAGTCGAAGTCGCCGTATTCGAGATAGAACTCGCTGTTGAGGAACGGCTGCGTGTCCCAGCCGCGCAGGTCGTCGTAGACGCAGACGCGCGGATACCACTGTGCCATCTCGAAGATGTCGCCCTGCTGGTTCGCATTCCAGTCGTTGCGACCGCCGAACTCGCCCGGCACGGTGTAGTCCCACGTGATGTGCAGCATCAGCTTGCCGTCGTTCGCCTTGAGCGGCTGCGGCAGGGTGACCTGCATGCGGGTGTCGCTGATCAGCCACGCGGCCTGCTGCCGGTGACCGTCGGCGTCTTCCACCTCGACCGAACGGATGTGCTCGCCGTCGGTGAATTGGGTCGGAAACTTGCCACCGCCGAAGGCACCGCGGGCGTCTTTCTTGTAGCGGTTCTGCTCCACCTGCAGCCAGATTACGTCGAGCGCGTCCGGGCTGTGGTTGGTATAGCTGATCACTTCGCTGCCACTGAGCTTGCGCGTGGTCGGTTCCAGCGTGGCCTTGATCTGGTAATCCGCACGGTTCTGCCAGAACAGCGGGCCCGGCCTGCCGCTGGCATCGCGCATCGCGTTCACCGGATGCGGCCAGGCGAAGGGAGCGAAAGTCTGCTGCGGGTTGAAGCGGCCCTTGTTCGCGTCAGCGGCGTGCGCGGACAAGGCCGTGCAAAGCAGCAGCGCAAGGCTTGCGGCGACGCGCGCCGTCGATGATGTCGTCATACGTTGGGATTCCCGGTCTTAAAAAAATGCGGTGGAACGGTTCGGCATCGCGACCGCGCCACCCTGTGCGCGATGCATTGTGCATCAGCCGTGCGGCGGCGGGAACGACGGTGGCTCGCCGCCATCGCCCGCACCCCACGACATATTGGCCTTGTCGCCCAGCGTGTAGCGCAGCGTGCCACCGTGCTCGACCAGCGCCGACGTCAGCCACGGCTTGTCGTGTGGCTTGCCGTCGAGGGTCAGCGACTGCACGAATGGCGTTTCTGCCGAAGCGCCGGGTGCGTCGATGGTTACATCGCCACCGCTGCCGTGCACCACCGCATACGGAAACAACGGACTGCCCAGCACCAACTCGGCGCGCCCGGGAATTTCCGGATACATGCCCAGCGCTGCCCACACGTACCACGACGACATTTCTCCGAGGTCGTCGTTGCCGGGGATGCCGTCGGGCGCGTTCTTCCAGATCGTGTTGGTGACGATGCGCACGGCCTCCTGAGTCTTCCACGGTTGGCCGGTGTAGTCGTACAGCCACGGCGTGGCAACTGACGGCTCGTTGTTGAGCTCGGCGTGCAGCGGGCCGGCGTTGGTCAGTGCCCACTTGCCGTCGGTGGTGTGGAAGAACGCATCCAGCCGCTTGGTGGCGGTGGCCTTGCCGCCGAGCGTGTCAAACAAGCCGTGCACGTCGTACGGCACCATCCACAGATAGACGGCCGCGCTGCCTTCGACGAAACCGTCATCGGTGTCCGGCGTGAACGCGGGCCAGCTGCCGTCGGCGTTACGGTTCTGGATGTAGCCGCCCGCAGGCGTGGCCTTCGGATTGAACAAATTGCGCCAGTAACCGGCACGCGTCAGGAACTGCGTCCGACCCTTGTCGTCGCCGACACGGCGGGCGAGTTCGGACAGCGCGAAGTCGGCGGTGGTTTCTTCCAACGTCTCGCCGGCGCCGCCCCAGGCGTGCGACTTGCTGGCGATGTAATGCAGTTTCAGCCACTGGTCGAGCGAGGGGCGCT
This sequence comes from Rhodanobacter sp., assembly GCA_040006415.1. Lineage (GTDB taxonomy): Bacteria > Pseudomonadota > Gammaproteobacteria > Xanthomonadales > Rhodanobacteraceae > Rhodanobacter. The sequence goes on along the minus strand of JBDTXA010000050.1, from coordinate 1,272 downwards.
GGCCCACACACTCGACATTGCAGCCCGCGTCGGAGAGATCGTTGGCGGTGACCACCGTAGCGGCCTTCACCAGCGATGCGTAAGCACCCTTGAGGTCGAAATCGTGGCCGCCGAAGGCAACGATATCCGCCAGCGCCGGCACCACCGGATCGCCGCTCATCACGTGGGTGCCGCCGGAGTTGTGGGTCCAACGATCCCACTCGCCGTGGTTCTGCTTGGACTGGTTGTACAGCGACTGCGCGATGTCGCTGCCGCGCTTCGGGTCAAGCCAAGTCACCAGTTGCAGGTGCGAGCGGTAGATGTCCCAGCCGGAGAAGTTGGCGTACTGCATCGTCTGCGTGCCGTCGACGGTGTGCGTCTTCTGGTCAAAGCCGCGGTACTGGCCGTTAACGTCGCTGTAGACGTTGGGGTGCATCATCACGTGATACAGCGCGGTGTAGAAGATGGTGCGCTGATCGGGCGTGCCGCCCTTGATGGCGATCTGGCCGAGGTCTTCGTTCCACGCCTGGACGGCCTTGTCACGCACGCTGGCGAACGTGGTCCCCTTGGGGATTTCCGCCTTCAGGTTGGCGCGTGCGTTGGCGAGGCTGACGTAGGAAATGCCCACGCGCACGCCGACCTTCGCACCCTTGTTGCCGAAGGCGAGCCAGGCGCCCGAGCCCTTGCCGTTGGGAAAAAAGCCTTTTTTGCCGTAGGTGGTGCCGCCGCTGGCCGCAAGGGCGCCTTTGTGCACTTTGTCGTCGACCCAGGTGCCGCCAGCGGTGAACGGCTGGTCGAATTCGGCGACGAAAAACAGCGTGTAGTAGCTCTTCTTGTCAGCCTTGGCGAGGTAGCCACAGAAGTTGCCGCTGGTGACCGAGCCGGTAACGCTGCGCGATGACGGATCAACCTTCACCTGGGCCGCGCTGCTGCCGACTTCGGCATCGGAGGTGCGAATCAGCAAATTGCCCGGCTTGCCGGTGGGGAAGTCGATGTCGGCCATGCCGCTATGCATCGCGGCGGTCAGCGCCACCGAGCTGCCGTTGGCCAGCTTCACCTTGTAATAGCCGGCTTTGGCATTTTCGTCGGCGTGGGTGAAGTCGCTGGCGTAGACGCTGTCGGTGGCGTCGGCCGACGGCGAACGGGCGACCTCGGTGGTGATCGGCATGAACGGGATGTCACCGCTGGCGCCAGCGCAGCCGGTGCCGGACAGATGCGTCAGCGAGAAGCCGCGCACGCGAGGGTGGTCGTAGGCGTAGCCACCGGGCGCGGTGGTGCGATTGTGCTTGCCGC
>JBDTXA010000049.1:0-19747 GCA_040006415.1 Rhodanobacter sp. | reverse complement strand
CAGATGGATGCTGGTCGACTCGAGTGGTTCGATGAAACCACTGGCCAGGCCGAGTGCGACGACGTTCTTGTTCCATGTCCTGGCTCGGCGCCCGGTGCGAAACTTGATCCGCAACGGGTCTCGCAGCGCTTTGGCGCCGACATCGTGCAGCAACTTGGCCTGCGCTTCGTCGTCGGACAGGTGCCGGCTGTCGTAGACCAGTCCGCAACCCACGCGATGTTGTACCGCGGTTTGCCAGCGCCAGCCGGCCTCGTGGGCGATGGCGCGCGTATACGGGACCGGCGACGGATCAACTGTTTCCGTCGGCACCGCGATCGCGCGGTCGCACGGCAGCCAGTTGTTCCAGTCCTTGTAACCGGTTTTCAGCGTCTGTTCGATCAGCATGCCGCGAAATCCGGTGCAGTCGATAAACAGATCGCCTTCGACGACCTGCCCGTCTTCCAGCACCAGCGCTTCCACGTAGCCGGTATCAGGATTCTGCCGCACTTCGTTGATCTTGCCGTCGATCTGCTTGATTCCGCATGGCGCGAATTTTTCGCGCAGGAATTTGACGTAGAGCGCGGCGTCCATGTGATACGCGTAACTTATTTCGGGGTTGTCGCTCAGCGCGAACCGATCACCGAGAGCAGCCTTCGTTTCCAGGCTGAAATCGTCCAGCTCCGACTTCATGCCACGGCGCAAGCTGTCCAGCCAATATTGCTGGAAACCGCACACCAGGGTGCCCATGCCGGTGACGCCGAACGGATGTATGTAGCGGTGACCGGGCCGGACAAAATTCTCGAATGAGATAGCCAGCTTAAAGGTGCCGGCAACCGCACGCATGAACTCCTGTTCGTCGATGTTCATGAAGCGGTGGAAATTGCGTATGGGCGGTACCGTCGCCTCGCCAACACCGACGGTGCCGATCGTCGAGGATTCGACCAGCGTGACCTCGATCTGATCCTTCAGCTGATAAGCCAGCGCGCTCGCCGCCACCCAGCCCGCCGTGCCGCCGCCGGCAATCACTACTTTGCGTATCTTTTTGGTACCCACGTGCAGATATCCCCTTGTCGCCGTGTGTTATTTTTGCGCGCGTTGCAGGGCATCGCGCGTCACATTGATATGCGTAGGTGTTCGCGCAACTGAAGTCCTGATTATGGTTTTGCGGCGATGTCGTCGCTCATCGATTGAGCCGATCCAGAAGCATTGCCCGCAACTGCCGCATTCTCATTTCGTCCAGCGGACCGAGCACAGCGCGCGCGTTCTCCGGCAGGTGTGCTCCGGCGCGATCGGACGGACCGAAAACGTAGTAGTCGAAAATGTCGCGCCATGCGCGCTTCTCAGTTTCGGGACGATCCCGAATCGTCCACATCGCGTGGTAAAGCGCGTCCATCGGGTTGGGGACGTAGTTCGCAACACTGCTCCACCAGTAGTTGACAAGCACGTTGAACGGTTCCAGTCCTTCCACATGGTGCCACCACATATTCGGAATGAATACGGCATCGCCGGGCTCCAGCAACACGCTTTGTGCCGAGGCCAAAGCTTCGCGAAAACGCGGATGGCGCTCGAAGTCGGGAGAGGCAAAATCGACCACGCTCACGGCCTGCCCGCCCGGGGTTGGCTCCAGCGGGCCGGGATAAAGATTGACGATTTGCTCAGGTGGAAACAGCGTAAATCGGCGCCGGCCGACGGCGCAACAGGCGATATTGTTCATCGCGTCATAGTGCGCCGACGCGATGGTCCGGTTACCAATCCAGATACGCGGCGCAGCATCGATGCCGCAAGCGGCGAAGCCCAGATCATCCGTCTGTCGAAGACCCGGCAACAACGCATCGACCGGCGTGGAAGCCATGTACCACGTGGGCGGGTGCGCATCGTCGAGATGGGCAGCAAGGGTATCCAGCAGCTCGCCCAGGTTGCCGCGCCGGACCGCGCAATTGATCGCGGTGAAGTCGTCGGTGTAGAACACCCGGCCGCCGATATCCGGTGCGCCGTACGAGTACTGAATCGGCCGCTGGTTGTAGAAACGGCGCAGACATCCCATCGCTTGGGCCACCGATCGACGTCCCGCCTGGGTCAGTTCCCAGTCGTGCACCAAACCGCGAAGTACAACGGGCTGCCCCGCTTCAAGCAGTTCGTCGATGGGCAGCGCGTCCGCCCGAACATCGGATCGCTCGCGAACGCTGGCAACGGATTGGGTCATCGTCTTCAAGCCGCGTTCGCGGCGATTTCCTCCAGGCTCAGCCGGCGCTGCTTTTCGGCCATCAGCCTACGCAGGTTATGCATGGATGCCAGCACCAGGTAAGCACCTTCGAGATATCCCGCACGGTGCAGTGCATGCAATGACTCGGCATCCAGCGCGGCAAGCCTTTCGCGGTCGATTCCGAGCAGCCCACTGACATTGGCGCCGTGCTCGCCGTCGAATTTGACATCGAGCTTGACCGGCTGCATCAAACCCAGCGATTCGAAGGCTCCATACATAGCCTTGCCGCCCTCCATGCCGTCGCGGATGCCACGAAGCACGGTGGTGACATGTTCCAGATACGGACTGTTACCGCCCTGCGGAAGAAATACGGCTTCACCGTCATCGAAACAGACGCGTGGATGGTCCATGTCGACGTTGATGACCGCTTCGCGGCGCAATTCGCCGTCGACGTTCTGCTCTTGAAACCCGATCAGGAACGGACCTTTGGCCACGTGGCCGGGCCGGTAACTTGCGTTCCATTGTTCGCCTTGAAGGTACAGGTTTTCGTTACGGCCGAAACCCAGCAGAACGACGGATTGGTATTCGCCACTCTCACTGTTCTTCTGAAAGAAGATCGGGTATTCGCGCACCAGTTCAGCATATTCTGTGGGGTAGGCTGGCATCACGCCGACTGCGTCTCCAAAGGCCTCACCAAACCTCACGGCGACGCGCAGGTCCTTGTGCGCGATATTGTTGAGCATTTCATAGCGTGCCATTCAGCTCCCCAAAGAATCGTTTTTCACGCACTAATTCTGGAACGACGACCGCGTTCAATGTTAGCGCAGTCGCTGCAAAAAAAGGGGCCACTGCATGGCGGTGGCCCCTGGTCTTTCTTACCCCGCGTGCAACATCAGAACGTGTAGCGGACGCCGACCGCGTAGCGCGGCTTCTGGTCCTCCACCCTGACGAACTGCTTTGCAGTGCGAGCGTGCCAACGCACGTCTTCGCCGGTCAGGTTGATCGCTTCAAACTGGAATGAGAGATGCTTGTCCCAGTTGTAATTGATGCTCAGATCGGTCTGGTGATAAGCGTCCACATAGTACGGGTTGCGACTGTTGCCCTGGTTGGCCGCGGTGAGGAACTCGGCACGCCAGTTGTACGCCAGACGTACCGAAAAATCGTACTTCTCGTACATCAGCACGGCGTTGGCACTGTCGCTGAGGCCGGTCAGCGCGAACTGATCCACATTCGGATCACCCGCATTATTGAAGGAAACGTCACCAAGGACCTTGGTGTAGTTCGCCAGTACACCGAAACCGGTATCCCCCAAGAAGTACTGACCACCGAATTCCCAGCCGTGCAGCATCGCCTTGTGCACGTTGGCCGGCTTGGTAATGGCAAACGTATATAGCGGGTCATCGGCATTGGCGGTGATGTCGTAGTCGCGTTCCAGCGCCAGCGACTGGGCGTTCGTGCCGTTGTACGCGGCCAGACCACCGGTCGCCGGATTGGAGAGCAACGCCGTCGCGGCGAACAGGGTCGTATCGTTGAGCGCGCACGGCGCGCCGGCCTGGGCTGCGCACTGTGGACTGGCCAGGAAAGCCGCAGCCTGCTGCGCACGCGGGCCCGACGTCGGGTCACGCAGGCCATACACGGAACCGTCGGTCACCGTCGTACCGATGAAGTTGTCGACACGCTTGTCCCAGAAGGTCACTGACACATAGCTGGATGGCGCGAAATACCAACCCAGGCCAAGGTCAAGATTGTCCGAGCTGAGCGGCTTCAATCCCGGGTCGTTATCGTTGGCGCTGGCCTGCGACGACGGGTTGATGAGAATCGAGCCGTTCGGAGCGCCCGCGTTCGCACCTGCATACAGATTTCCGTACGGAGCGCGCGCAATGGTCCTGCTGTAAGAAGCGCGTCCTTGCAGCGAGTCGGTGATGTCGATGGTGAAGTCGACGTTTGGCAGCAAGTTGCTGTAGCTGTTCCTGACGCTGACCGGTTGTTTAACGCTGCCCGTGTTGACCTGGAAGTCGTTGTTCGAAAGCCACAGGATCGGATCGGGCAAACCAATGATCGAGCTGGAGGAAATGTCGGTCTGCTCGTAACGCATGCCGAAGCGAGTTACCGTCGAGAGGCTTGCCAGCTGCCCCTCCAACACTACCTGCGCATAAATCGCTTTGGTGTTTTCGATAACGGTGTTGTCCGCTGCCAGGTTCGGGCTGACCTGATAGTTTGAGCCGGGATATTTGCTGGCGGCAAACTTGGCAAGGTCATCGGCATTGCCGATCCAGGTGCTCTGCGTGATACCACTGGTGTTGTAGCCGGAGAACTGGCCGACGGTATTGACCTGCTTGAGTACGGAGGTCAGGTCCGGAAACGCACCCGCGTTGTTGACACCCCAGTCGCCAAGCGACTGGTAGTTCTCGGCAGCCTGGGTCCGGTGCAATTTGGTCTTGATGAAGTCGGTACCAAACTGGAACCGACCGTTATCAAACTCCCAATCGCCGCCGAGCTTTGCTTCCTTGACTTCCGTGGTCTGCGACTGTGCATCGATGCGCATGGGCTGGATGCCCAAGTTGTTGGCCGTGAACGGTACGTTGGTCTGGCCGGGGCCAGTGGAGTCCGTGGTCGGATACCACGTGCGTGAGGCAGTCGGCAGGCCGTTGTTGAAAAAGAACTCCTGCCCCCAGGAGCCGCCGCACTGCGGACCGGTGGAGCAGTTGTTCGTGCCCGCGAGGCCCACAAAGGTGGCGCCGCCGCCTGTCAGTGGATCATTGGGCAGACTCTGGCTTTTGGCGTCGTGCAGATCCAGTGTGAGCTTGAAGCCGTCGTTGACTGCCCACTCGGTATTGAAGCCGATATCGTCGAGCTTGTATTGCTGTGCGAAGCGCTGTTGCTCCAAGCCGAAGTCCTTGGTCTGCACTACGTCACGGATGTACAGCGGAGTCTTCACCGCGTTGCCGGTGTCGAACGTCACATCGCTGAAGTCCTGCTGCTGCAACCACATGCTCTGCTCGCCGCGATTCGCGTCGATCGTGTACCTGGAATACAGGTAATCCAGGGTCATGGTCAGGCTGTCGGTGGGATGGAGCTGAAATACCGCGTGGGCATTCTTGCGCTCGCTCTTGAAGTCGTAATACGCATAGCGGACGTCATTGGGGATCGCATACAACTGACCAAGGGCCGGCGCGTTGACAATATTGGTGTTGGCATTGAAGCCCTGCTGATTGGCGCCGGTCCAGGGCTGCACGTTCCAGTTGTTCTCGGTCGATTGCACCGAGCCGCCGTGGCGTTTAGCGAAGCTGGCGTCGAGTCCGATGCCCCAGGTCTTGTCAGGGTTGGCGTAACTGAAATTCCCCGAATATTCGGGGGTAATACTGGTGTCGAACGGCTCGGACTTGTCCAGCGTGGCCTTGGCACCAAACGATCCGACGATCTCGCCGCCTTTGTGGTTGAACGGGCGGTCCGTCTTGATGTCGATGGTGGCACCGATGCCGCCACTGGCCACATCGGCGCGACCGGTCTTGTAGACCTCAAGCGTGTTGACCCCATTGGGCGAAAGCTGCGCGAAGTTGAACGAGCGAGTACCGCCGTCGACGTTACCAATGGGCGTCTGACCAGGCCCACCAAAGGCATCCGCGCCCGGGACTGTGCGACCGTCAATCGTGATCAGGTTGAAGTTCGGACCGAAGCCACGCACGGTCACCTGCGAGCCTTCACCGTTGCGGCGATCAATCGACACGCCGGTGATGCGCTGCAGTGACTCTGCAAGGTTGGTGTCCGGAAATTTGCCGATGTCTTCGGCGCTGACCGCATCGACACCGCCGATGGCATAGCGCTTGATGTTCATCGACTGCTCGAGACTGTTGCGCACGCCAGTAACCGTAATGACCTGCAACGTTGTCGCCGAAGGCTTCGCACCATTCTTCGGTTTCTGCGAGGTCGTCTGCGCCGACGGTGCGGTTTGCGCGGCCGGCTGCGGATCCGGTGAATTTTGCGCGTATGCCGGATTAATTATCACCATGCCACCGACGATGGTAAACATCACCTTCGACCGGAGGTGTTTTAACTTGTCATGGTTCATTCGTGTGCACTCCCCTTCCAATTAGTTGAACGTCGAATAATCGTGCGTGCTAAACCTTTGACCCGCCCCACGACTTTGTCCGGGTCGTACGCCTCAACCGATAGGTGCCCCATACATATCCATAGGCTTCTTATCAGTTGCCGAGGCACGTGATTGGATGCCTCATGAAATCAGACCTCCCCCGAGGTATTCCAAGCCAATGCCGTTCGAAAGTTATTGCAGATTGACAGCGCTGTCATTCTGCGTCGCACCATCTCATGTAACTGAATCTTTTCCACGTACTTAACGCACCAAACCTGACACGACAACTTTGTTCTGCTTCTTTTAAGATGTTTTCCAACGCGTTGTGAGTGCAGCAAAGACCGTCTCCCTTTTGCGAGAGACGCACCCACCTCTGAACTCATTCCTGATGCCGCAGTTTCGCCATATGGGGCATACGATCAAAGATATTGCGACGACCATCCGCTTGCGGACATTCGTCCCGAAAATACGACGCCACTAAAATTTCAGGATGCCGGGCACGGCAACACGGTGTCGGCGTGACTGTCCAATCCCACCCGCCACAGCGACAGGCGCATGGGGGCGTCGCTCTCCAGAACGAACGGCGATGCCAGTGACTGCATCGACGCGCCGCCTTTCTGGAAGCACTTCAACGGGATCGCGAGCGTGGTCCATTTGCCCTTGGGCAAATGCGCGAGCGCATCGCGAATCGGCAATCTGATGCGACACGCGGATTCGCAATCCACGCCAAGAGTGACCTTGCCTGATGCCGGAATCTCATCGGCCCGAAGCGTCAGCGAGAGCATGACGTCGCCGTTGGTTTCGCGCTGAAGCTCCAATGGCTTGCTCGAATGCAATGACAGTTCGCCACCTTTCCCGCTCCAGGTGATCTCTCGGGCATCTTCCTGTGCCTTGTAGTCGACGGCAACGAGCTTGACCTGGCCTCGCAGGCTGCTGGCTGGCGCTCCCGACACCGCGACAGGTTTGCCGTCGGCGTCAGAAAGCATCCAGGTGAAATCCTGCAAAGGCAGCCCGCGCCGGACATAGACGCCCTTGGGATCTTGCTCACCACTGAGTCCTGACACTTCCGACAGCGGCCCGGCACGGTCGTGATCGGCGTAGGTCAACCCAAAGCCCAAGGGGTATTGCGGTTTTTGTCCAGCGGCTTGCGCCACCTGCAAAGCCGTACGTGGCCAGGCGAAGGAGAGCTTGCCGTGAAAGTCGTACTGCACGGCGCCGCCAGCTTTTCGCAGCAACACGTCGGCTATGCCCTCGCCCTCGGAACCCGGCAACCAGGCCATCACGAATGCGTCAGAGGCGTTGATTTCGCGGTTGACCCAGAGCGGACGCCCCGCCAGGAATACCGCTACCACCGGCACGCCCTGCCCCTTGAGCTTGCGCAGCAGTTTCAGGTCGGCGTCATCGCTGCCGGGTTTGTATGCAAAATTTTTCAGATCCCCCTGAAACTCGGCATATGGATCCTCGCCAAACACCACCACGGCCACATCCGGTTTCCTGCTGAAGGTGCCATCGGGCGAAAGCGTGGCGGTGCCCCCGGCCGCCTTCACCTGTGTGGCGATGCCAGCGTAGATCGAGGTAGCACCCGGAAACTGCGCCGTTGGCACGCCACTACCCTGCCAGGTAATGGTCCAGCCCCCGGACTGCTTGGAAAGGTTGTCGGCCCCGTCGCCAGCCACCAACACATGCTTGTGCGGATCGATCGGAAGTACGCCACCATGATTCTTCAGCAGCACCAGCGACTCGCGCACGGCGCGCCGGGCGATATCGCGATGAGCGGCCGAACCGATGACTGACATGTCACCGGCCCCAGCTTTTTGCGCGTTCTGTTCGAACAGACCGGCACGCAACTTCACCCGCAGGATGCGTGACACGGCGTCGTTCAGCCGCGCCTGCGGAATCTCGCCGGACTTCACCTGCGCCAGCGTGTTCTTGTACAGCGCGCGCCAGGTGTCCGGTGCCATAAACATGTCCAGGCCCGCATTGATGGCCTTGGCGCAGCTTTCATTGCTGCAACCCTCGAGCTGACCGTGCGCCTGCCAGTCACCGACCACGAAACCGTCGAAACCCATGCGGCCCTTGAGAACATCCGTGAGCAAGGCATGGTTGCCATGCATCTTCACGCCGTTCCAGCTGGAAAAGGACGCCATCACCGTTTGCGCGCCCGCGGCGATGGCCGTGACATAACCCGCACCGTGCACATCACGCAGGATTTTCTCGCTGACGCGTGTATCGCCCTGATCGCGCCCCTGAAAGGTGCCGCCGTCGCCGAGAAAATGCTTGGCCGTGGACACGACGTGCTGCATGCCGAGAAAGCCCGGCGTACCCGGCATTCCCTGCAGTCCATCGACCATGGCCGTCGCGTAGCCGGCGACAACTTTCGGATCCTGTGAATAGCCTTCGTATGTGCGGCCCCATCGATCGTCCTGCGGCACCGCCAGGGTCGGTGCGAACGTCCAGTCGATGTCGGTAGCGCGTACTTCCGCGGCGGTGGCAGCCCCGATCTCGCGCACCAGTTCGGGATCACCCATGGAACCGAGTGCAGAGTTCTGCGGAAACAATGTGGCTCCCACCACATTGTTGTGACCGTGAACGGCATCCACGCCAAACAGCAGCGGGATGGACGCGTGACCCGGCGAAGGCGCCGAGGCCGCCTGATGAAACTGATCCACCAAGGCACGCCATTGCTCGGGAGTGGAAAATTCGTTGCCGTTCGGGCCACTATTCCCGCCCGCCAGCACCGAACCCAGACGATAGGTTTTCAAATCCTCCGGCTTGATCGCCGAGATGTCAGCCTGGATTAGCTGACCCACTTTGTCCTCGACCGACATCGAAGCCAGCAAGGTCTTGATGCGTGCCCCCATCAACGGATCAGGCGGCAGCGCCCTGGGCACCGACGGCCACAATTCGGGATGAATCGTGGAGGATATGGCTGGCGCCGTGGAAGGCGACGCGGCCCAACCGGGAGCGACTACGAATGCCGCCAGGGCGGCACTGAACAAACGTCTGGCAGAGCGACTGCGGACAGAAAATACGCGCATGGGGTCCCCTCGAAATAGCGATCCCTGACAATGCGTCCGCACCGCCGGGTCTTGTGGCGCCAGTATTTGCAGCCATTGACAGCGCTGTCAATTTGCGTCGCAACAAATCGCGTCAGTCGCCGGAGCGCCTTTGTCGAGCACGGGCTTGGCCCTGCCGGCGCGGCCCGGTCGACTCGCGCACCTTCAGGGTGAACGGCACTTGCACCAGTTCACCCTCGCCGCGCCCGCGCAGAACATCGAGCAATTGCAGGCAGGCGATGCGTCCCATTTCACGACTGGGCTGGCGAATGGTCGTCAAGGCGGGCCAGATCTGGCGGGATATCGGGGTATCGTCGAAGCCGCACACGGACACATCGCCGGGCACCGCCAAACCGTTGTCCCCAGCGGCCCAGATGACACCGGCGGCCATATCGTCATTGGCCGCAAAGACGGCCGTCGGAAGCTCGGACAAAGAGAACAGCTTTCTCGCAGCGGTCACCCCCGAACCGAAGGAAAAATCGCCTTCCACCACGAGCGAGGGATTGTAGGGAATGCCCGCCTTTTCGAGGGATTCGCGATAACCCGCAAGCCGCCAGCCACTGGCACCATGCGCTGGGTGGCCGATCACATGTGCAATGCGCCTATGTCCGAGACCGAGCAGGTGCTCCATCATTTCGCGCGCGGCACGCGGTTCATCCATGGTGACTCCGATCGTTCGGTGGCGCGCGATCGGCGACACGCTGGCGTACGGGACACCGTTATCGCCCAACCACTTCAACAGTCCCTGGTGATCGGTAATCGGCGGCGTCAACAGCAGCCCGTCCGGACGATGATGCGAAATAAGCATCGCCACGCGCTCGACGAAGTCCTCGGCGTTGACTAGCAAAGGTCGAACCATCATCGAGTAGTGATGAAGGTCGCAGGCATCGAGAACGCCCGTCTGGATCTCCGACAGATAGTTGGATGACGGGTTGTCATACAGCGTGGCCACCATGAACGAGCGGTTGCTCGCCAGGCTGCGCGCCGACGGATGCGGTCGATAATCCATCGCCGCCATTGCGGCCCGTACCTTTTCGCGGGTGAGCTGGCGGACATTGGCCTCTTCATTGAGCACACGCGACACCGTCTTGGGTGAAACCCCGGCGGCCCGCGCCACGTCTTCCAAACGAACTCGCATGTGCTACTCCCCCGACAACGGCTGCTGCGCGCTGACTATGCGTTCACGCGCGCAACAGCACAAGCGACCTGCCGGCCGCAATTATCGAATCCAGCGGAAGGTGGAACCTGTCGTTGCCGCTCAGCTCTTGGCGTCCAGCACGGCGTTCCAGTCCTTGACACGCTCGGCCTGCGAACTCAGCAGTGCGTCAACATCACCCTCGACGACTACTTTCTCGATGACATCGCCCTGCTTGATGGTGTTGACCACATCCATGTCGGCTGCATCGACCACTTCACCGAACACGCTGTGCTTGCCATCCAGGTGCGGGGTCGGACCATGGGTGATAAAGAACTGGCTGCCATTGGTGCGCGGACCGGCATTGGCCATCGACAGCACGCCCGGTTTGTCATGTCGCAGCGACGCGTTGAACTCGTCTTCGAATTTGTAGCCCGGGCCACCACGGCCGCTGCCTTCCGGACAGCCGCCCTGGACCATGAAGTCGGCGATGACGCGATGGAACGACAGGCCGTCGTAATACCCGCGCTTGGCCAGGTTGACAAAGTTGGCGACCGTGATCGGTGCCTTGTCTTCATGCAGACGCAGGTGGATCGGGCCGCGGTTGGTGGTGAAAGTGACATTGATGGTCATCGGAAATCCTTGGATGTGAGAGCCGCCGCGCGCGGCGGCGGGCACGAGGATCGCCAAGAATAACCCAGCAACGCACCAGGTGTAGAAGCGCACCCTGTGCGCGATGCTCTTGCTCTGATGCCACGGCGAAGAGCATCGCGCACAAGTGCGCTCCTAAAACGGCGGCCCTAGCATGTTGTGATCGAGCGCCGGCGCCGTGGACGCGCTAACGGTGTGGTCACCTCGGCAGGCCGCTCGGCACTGTCGTGAAGGTGCGAACACAGCCGATCCTTGGAAATCCCTGGGTGTGAGAGCCGCCGCGCGCCGGCGGGCGCGAGGGTCGCCAGAAATAACCCAGCGGCGCCTGCCGTTGTAAAAGCGCACCCTGTGCGCGATGCTCTTGCTCTGATGCCACGGCGAAGAGCATCGCGCACTAGTCGCTCCTACAAGGGCGGACAAAGAGCATCGCGCACAGGGTGCGCTCCGACAAGGGTAGGCGAAGAGCATCGCGCTACAAGGGCAGTCCCAGCATGTTGTGCTCTAGCGGCCCTGCGCCGCGTGGGCGCGAAGCCGGTGTAGACACCTCTGCAGGCCACGCAGCGCCTTCATACAAGTGCGACCACAGTTGATCCAGCGCAGCGTAGCCATAGGGCAGCAACGGCACGTGGACATCGCCGAACCCGGGCAACGACAGAAAGGCGTCGAAGTGCTGCGCGTGTGGCACCTTCCAGTAGAGCGGGTGACGACCCTCTTCGCGCAGCCAGGCGATGTAAGGCTCCGAGCTGAATGTGGTCGGCAACAGACCGTCACTGGCGCCATGCACCACCCACAACGGCAGGTCCGGACGCGGCAACTTCACCGCCGTGGCGGCAATGGACGCGTGCAGAACCTGCGGTTCGTGATCGTCGCCGGTCCAGAGCGCGCGAAGGCATTCGCTGCCGATGAGCGTGGGATCGGGCGAAACATTCATGCCGCCGAACAATCCAATGCCGTTGCCGGGGGGAATCCCCGAGCCATCCGCCCACCAGGCCGCCCGCTGCAGCGGATCGGTCACGCCTGGCAAACCGCCGACGCTAACCGCGGCGTAGTGAAAACCGCAGGGCATGTCGGTGGCACCGCGCCGCAGATAGGACGACGCATAGCCCGCCGCAATCAGGCGCCACAGATCGAAGGCGGTGGTACTGGCAGCAGTGCTCATCGCCTGGTCCGTCCAGCCTCTGCCGTGCAAATAGGCGTATGCCTCTTCAGCTTGTTCGCCGGATGTGCTGCCGCGCAACTTTCCCTGCGCACGCAGACTGGCGCAGCGAATAGTCCACGCCGGTGGCGGCTGGCGGTTCGGCGCACGTGCGAATGGCACGTCAGCGAATCGCTCACTGCTCAGTGCGCACGGCAACCAGATCGCCGCCTCGGTGGCGTAGTCGTACATCGCGCGACCATTCCCCGTCACATGCACATTCGGTTCGAGCGCCACCACGCCGGCGAAAAAATCCTCATGGTCCAGACCTGCTGCCTGCAACACGGCCCCGCCGCCATTGGACAACCCGGTGGCAATAATCTTCGTGTTCTGCGCGGTAAACGGCGCCTCGTTGGGATAGGCACGATCAAGCATCGCCAGACCAAACTGTGCCGCCTGAATTACATGCCGTCCCCAGTCACCCTCTGGATTGTCGCCAGAGTGCATCTGTTTCACCGCAATACCGGCGGTGGGTGGCGCAGTAGAAGGCTGAAATTCCAGCTCAGCATCGCCACGTTTTGCGCGACGACCGTCAATTGCCACGCCACTGTCGTCGGCGTAGTCGAAATAACCGGAACCGGTGCCCTTGTCGGTATACGCCACCGCGCAACCACGAGGCAAACCCCATGCTCCGGCAAGCGCGATCGCGCCGTAGATACCTCGCGAACCGGATGACGCGGCAACCACGAGGCAGCGTTTCTGCTTGTCGAAATGATCCGGCAACTGCAATAGAACGCGATGTGGCGAGTGCGCACCGGGGATGCGCGCAAAGGCCTGATACTCCTGCCCAGGTACATCCGGCACGTCGCCATAAACGCTTCCATAACCGCCCAGCGGACCGAGATCGGCAATGCCTTTCCAGCTGGTCTGGATCGCCCTGCGCCGCAGCTCGGGTGCGGAAGGCTGCAACGGGTCGGCGAACGGCACTGGAGCACCGGCCAGGCCGGCGAGACCAAGCCCTGCGCTCAGCAAGTCATCGTGAGCGCGGTGAACAGTCACACGCACTTCGCCGTAAACCACTTCGCTCATCGTTGAATCCTTTTTCGCTTCGCCGGAACATGCCGATAGCATGGCTGATACCAGCACCAGCAGAAATAACAGGATCGAGTCAAAAGCAGGCTTTTTCATTCACGCACCATATCAATCGCAGCCAAAATCGCCATCGTACGAAAGTCCAGCCATAGTGTCGGATGACTTCCGCAACTCGACGCCGGCTCGGCCTGCCGCTAAGTTCAATGACATGACAAGCCTGCTGATTGCCGACGACCACCCGCTGTTCAGAGCTGCGTTGCGTCTTGCAGCCAGCGAAGCCTTCCCCGAATGCAAGGTGAGAGAAGCGGCGGATCTGCCCGCCCTACTCGCTGCACTCGCCGACGAGCCGGACACTGACTTGGTCCTTCTCGATCTGCACATGCCCGGCAGTATGGGTCTGTCGGGCCTTGCTGCGCTGCGCGGGCAGCACCCCGGCGTTGCGGTGCTGGTGGTGTCTGCCCACGACGAGCCGCGCGTGGTTCGACGGGTGCTCGATCACGGTGCTTCGGGATTCATTCCCAAAAGTTCCAGTCCCGCGCAGATCAGCGACGCGATTCGCAGCGTGCTCGATTGCGGCACATGGCTACCACCCCATCTCACCGATGCGGTCGCCGCCCTGCCCGTCGATTCCGCCGATGCGGATCTGGCAGGTCGCCTGGCACGTCTTACCGAACAACAGTCACGTGTTCTTAATCTGGTCGCCGAGGGACTGCTCAACAAGCAGATTGCCGATCGTCTTTCGATTCAGGAACGCACGGTGAAGGCGCACGTCACAGCGATTTTCGAGAAGCTGAAGGTGCGCAACCGGACGCAGGCAGGGATGGTCCTGCGGTCACTGCAACTGGGCGAGCCAAGCCGAGTGGGCTAGGCACCGAACGTAAAGCAGCGAGGTCTCAGCTCCGCACAGTCCCGGCCACAACACGCTGCAACACCTGTCGCAGCGCCAGCGGCTTGAGAGGCTTGTACAGCACGCCAACCCCTTCGGCGATCAGATGTTGGCGTAAGTCGTTATCGCGATCAGCCGTCAAGATCACGGTCGGCACGTCAGCATGCCGGGTCCGCAACCTGTGCCACACCTGCAGTCCGGTCTGCTCGCCATCCAGATGGAAATCGAGGATGCAGAGGTCGGGTCGCCATGGAACCGCCATCACCTGCCCGGCATTCCTGGCCGCATGCACCAGCCAGCCCCAGCTCCCCAGCAGATGGCTGAGCGCGGTCAACGCGGCCGGCTCATTGTCCAGTATCAGCACGCGTCCCGCCGGCAGCGAAGGCGAAGTGTCCATCAGCGGCGTCATCCGCGGGAACGGAGGAGCGCTTGGCAAGCCCAAGTGGAAAACGCTACCGCGACCAATCCAGGATCGCAGGCCGAGCGGATGATCGAGCAGGTCTGCCATGCGTTGTGCCGTGGAAAGGCCAAGGCCAAGCCCCTGCCCGCCCGCCGTGCTGCCGCGATGAAATTCCTGAAAGATCAGTTGCTGCTCTTCCGGCGCGATGCCGGGACCCGTATCCCACACTTCTACGCGCAGCTGCGTGGCGGCGCGACGCACGCCAAGTAGCACGCGGCCGTGCTCGGCGTAACGCAGTGCGTTGGACAGAAAATTCTGCAGCACCCGACGCAACAGTTGCGGATCTGAGCACACCCACAACCGCGTTTCCACCACGTCAAATCGCACGCCGCGATCGCGCGCAATGGCGCTGAATTCCGCCGTCAGCGGGTCGAGCACTTCGGCCAACGGAAATGCGCGCAGCTGTGGGTGTAGTCGTCCACCTTCGAGTCGCGCCACGTCGAGCAGGCCGCTAAGCAGGCCTTCAGTGGCAGCCAGCGCGCCGTTGAGATGCTGCGCGGTGGAAACATCGCTGCCACGCTCGGTCAAGGTGTGAGCGAACAGTTGGGCTGCATGCAACGGCTGCATCAGGTCATGGGTGACCGCCGCGAGGAAGCGGCTTTTGGCTGAGTTTGCCGCTTGCGCGTCGGCCGACGCAGCAGCCAATTCGCGGGTACGTTCCTCCACCCGAAGTTCTAGCGTTTCGTTGACACGCTTCAGTCCGGTCTCGGCGTGGCGGAAGGCGGTGACATCGGTGAATGTGGCCACAAAACCGCCGCCTGGCATAGGGTTGCCACGGATCTCTACAATGGTGCCGTTGGGAAACTGCCGCTCGGAAAGGTGCCGTGTACCGGCCCGCATGTGCGCCAGCCGCCGCTGTACGCGTTGCTCGACCTCACCGGCTCCAAGCATCCCCGCGTCGATGTTCCAGCGCGTCAACTCGGCGACCGGACGTCCTACCTGCAACAGCTCGGCGGGATAGTTGAAGAGGCTTGCGTACGGGGTGTTCCACGCAACCAGATGCAGCTGCGCATCGACCACGCAAATGCCCTGGCTCATGTTCTCCAGCGCCGCCTCCAGCACGCGCTGGTTGAAGCGCAGATCCTGTGCCGCTTCGCCGACGATGGCGACCACGGTATCCAGATCGTCGCGCCCCTGCCGATGCACGACCTCAAGCAGCAAACGGGCCGACGCGGCACCGATCACCGCCGCCAGCTCATGCTCCACTTGGGCCACCCGCGCGCTGCCCGAAGGCCCGCTAAGCGGTGCACTGGCAAACAGATGTTCGACGCGTTCCGATGGCAGGAAGCGTGTCGCCAGGGCACGCAACTCGACCAGAGCCACGTCACCGACACTGACCGCCTGCACGGCGCGGCCGTAACGGGAGCCGGCCACTCCCAGCATCACCAACGTATTCACCAGCAGGCTGACCACCACCGCACGACCCAGCCGGTTCCAGTTGGACAGACCAAACAGGCCGTCGGGTGCCAGCCAATGCCATCCAAGGGGACCGTGCTGCAGCCAGTCGGGTGAGGACGAGAGCAACGCTGGCATGACTGCATACATCCATGCCAGCGTGCCGGCCGCCAGCCCGGCCATGACGGCGCGCGGCCCAAGCTGGGGTCGATAGACCGCCGCCAGCAACGCCGGAGTCAACCCGGCCAGCGCCGAGAACGAAATCGCGCCGATGTCGGCCAGCGCCTCGTTGCTTGCCAGCACCCGGCTGTATCCCCAGGCCAGCAGAATAACCACCAGGATCGCGACGCGACGGTGGTTCAGCAATTCGCCGCGCAGGTCGATCCGTTCCGCCCGGCCCCAACCTGCCTTCACTCGTAACGGCGCAATGAAGTGGTTAACCACCATCAGGCTGAGCGTGAGCGTGGCGATGACCACCATGCTGGTCGCTGCGCTGAGGCCACCGAGAAACGCAATCAGCGCCAGTCCGCGTTCGCCCCGAGCCAGTGGCAAGGCAAGAACATACATGTCCGACGACACCCCGCTGGGGCCGAGCAAGGCATCGCCCAGGTTGGCCAGCGGCAGGATCGGCAACGAGATCAGCAACAAATACGCTGGAAACAGCCAGCGCGCGATGCGCAGGTGTCCGTCGTCACGACACTCGACAATGCCGGCATAAAACTGGTGCGGCATGGTGAACATCGCCAGCGCGCCAAGCAGGATCAACGCCGGAAAGCCCCCGCTGTCCGGTGGCGCCGGCAGGTTCACCGGCAGTCCCGCCGGCACGGTGGTGAACAGCAAGCTGCCCAGCGCCAGCATCGCGCCCAACTTGAACAATGACTCGAACGCCATCGCGAGCACCAGCCCGCGATTGTGCGCCATGGTGGACGCACGACGGGTACCAAACAGCATTGCGAACAATGCCATCAGCAAGGCCACATAGAGCGCGCTGTCCTGCCACGGTTCGGACTCGGGCAACTGGCCGTGACTGAGGATGCCGTAGCTCATCGCCACCGCCTTCAGCTGGAGCGCGATGTAGGGCACGATGCCGATCACCACCACTGCCGTGACCAACGCCGCCAGCCCCGAGTGCCGCCCCAGTCGAACGGCAATCAGATCGGCCAGCGAACCGGCGTTGTACTCACGTACCAACTGCACCAGACGGCGCAGGAATTTCATCCCGAACAGGTACATCAGGATCGCGCCAACGAACGTCGGCGGCAGCCACCAACCTGAGCGGCTGGCCTGGGTGACGGTGCCGTAGAACGTCCACGAGGTGCAGTGGATCGCCAGCGATAACGCGTAGACGATTGCCCAGCGTTTTGCGAACAGATTCGGCCGACGCTCGCCCAGCAGCGCCACCCCGAACAGCAGTCCCAGCCAGCACAGCGCAGCGAAGGCGATGATGCTGGTGCTCAGCATGGCGCACTCCTCGAACTGTGTTCCCTCCCCTGCTGGCAGGGGAGGGTTGGGGAGGGGTGCTTTTGATCTTCACGCCAGCCGGCGCAACCCCCTGCCAACCTCCTCCTGCCAGCAGGGGGAGGAGCAGAAGCGACCATCAATGCCTCGCGGGCAACCCCAGCGCCCGCGCAGCGTTCACCACCCAGCGCAACTGCACGCCGTGGCGTGTGTCGTAGTCGGCTCCGGAATATCCCCACCAGTCCCAGCATGCTTGCGGATTCAAGGGCGCAAAACTTGCGCGGGTCTGAGGATATAGCACCACGACGTTGTAGGCGTCGGCCCAGCGATTGAAGCCGGCGTCGCCAACGAAGGCTTTACCCACCGCGTCGGCATTTTGTTTGCAACCGTGAAACGCGACCATCAGCCCACACGATTTGCCGGCGAGGCAGGCCGGTGGCAGGTAGACGTAACCCGTTTTTGCCAGCAACGCATCGGCGCCATCAGGGCGCAGCACATCCTGATCAAATTGTCGCAGCTCGCCCTTTGCAGGTGCTACGGCATGCGCTGGCTCGCCAAACATCCGGCTAAAGATTTCGCCCGCCGCATCGAAGCCGCAGTGTCCGAGATAGGGCGACACGGATTTGCCGCAGTCGTCTCCCTTGGCCGCCACGGGAAAATTGTGCGCAAAGTTTCGCTGGCCGTCGTCGATTACCTGCATGTTCTTCAGAGCAGGCGTGCCATCGCGGAGTTGTTGGTAGAAATGGGCGCCAGCTTCCGCCACTGAGGGTGCCACCAGACCATCCGCTTTACCGTGAAGAATATACACATGAGCGTGCGCGAGATCCGTCAGTTTGCCGATTTCCCCGGTGGCGGACCGTTCGCGTGCATTGGCCACCAAGGCGGCGACATCCGGCGCCGGAACGCCCTTCATGCAACTGCTCAGTGCCGCCTCGAGCTTGCCGCCGGAGCAACCGTAAGGTCCGCCTGCGACGATGGCCGCATTCGGAAACAGCTCGGGATAGGCCAGCTGCGCTTGGCTGGCCATGTACGCACCCGAGGAGAGGCCAGCCACAGCGACCCGCGAAGAATCCAGCCGCAGTCGCGGCAGAGACGTGTTGTCGGCAGCGGCACAAGCCACGCTGCTGCCAAAAAAGAGCGCCAGGCAGACTACGCGCAGGCAGGTTTTCGAATACATCGGCAGACTCCGGCATTCACGATACGGGCGCCACTGTGGCAGCGCATTCCGCCGTCGCAACGACGGCGGAATGGGAACAACTACGCGTTTCAAGGTCTGATCAGAAAGTGTAGCGTGCGGTCAGTGTGACCATCCGGGGCGCTCCGTAGAAGCCGGTCACGATGCCCAGCGAACCGATGTTGTAGCCGGTAGTCCGATACGACTTGTTGGCCAGGTTGGTGCCTTGCAGGCTCAACGTCCACGGCTGATCGATCTGCCAGATCACGCCGGCGTTCCACAGGCCGTAAGCCGACTGGGCGATCAACGGCGACAGCGAGGTTTCCGGGTACACCATGCCCTGGTAGGTGTAATTGATCCGGGCGGTGAGGCTGCCTCCGTTGCCCAGCTGCTGGGTGTTCTCCAGCGAAAGGCCACCGGACCATTTCGGCGCATTGGTGAACTTCTGCTGGTCGGCGACGTTGACACCGCTGGTAAGGAACTCGGTGTACTTGGTGTGCAGGTAGGCGAACTGCCCGCTGAGGGTCCAGTCCTCGCTGGGCTTCCAGGCGAACTCTTCCTCGAGGCCGTCAATATGGCCCTTGCCCGCGTTGGTGAAGTCGCCAAAGAAACCCTGGCTTCCGTTCGGCAGCGCGAACGAGGTGAACACTGACAGCTGGATGTTCGAGTAGACGTTGTGGAACAGCGCCGTGTTCATCATCAGCGCGTCGTCAAAGAAGGTCATCTTGCTGCCCAGCTCATAGGACTGCACCTTTTCGTCCTCGACCGGACGGCACGAACTGGGGATGGCGACACAGTTCGCGCGGATGTTGTAGCCGCCGGAATGAAAGCCTTCACTGTAGCTGCCGTAAAGCTTGATTTGGTCGCTCGCGCTCCAGGCCAGCGAGACTTTCGGCGAGACGTTGTTGGAGGCGTGCGAACCGCTGAAGTCGGCCAGGGTCGAAGTCGGGTTCTGGAATGTGGCGTCGGCGTAGCCGTAGTTCTGGATCAGCGCGGTCTTGGTCTCGTGGGTGTAGCGCATGCCCACGTCCAG
>JBDTXA010000048.1:0-20110 GCA_040006415.1 Rhodanobacter sp. | reverse complement strand
TCGATGGAGCTGTCGCTGCGCTGGGCCGAGCGCTCGCGCCGTGCCTTCGACGAGGTGAACAATCCCAACGCGCTGTTCGGTATCGTGCAGGGCAGCGTCTACGAAAACCTGCGCCAGCGCTCGGCCGCCGGGCTGGTGCAGATCGGGTTCGACGGCTACGCCGTGGGCGGCCTGGCCGTGGGCGAGCCCGAGTCCGAGCGCAACCATGCACTGGATTTCACCGTGCCGCTGCTACCTGACGACAAGCCGCGCTACCTGATGGGGGTGGGTCGGCCGGAGGATATCGTCGAGGCGGTGCGCCGCGGCATCGACATGTTCGACTGCGTCATGCCCACCCGCAACGCCCGCAACGGCTTCCTGTTCACCGCCCAGGGCACGCTGCGCATCCGCAATGCGAAGTTCACCACCGATACGCGGGTGGTCGAAGAGGGTTGCGACTGCTATACCTGCGCCAACGGTTTCAGCCGCGCCTACCTGCGCCATCTGGACCGCTGCAACGAAATTCTGGGTAGCCAGCTGGCCACAATGCACAACTTGCGTTATTACCAGCGACTGATGGCGGAACTGCGGGAGGCCATCGACGGTCATGTGCTGGACGCCTTCGTCACCGAGTTCTATGCCCACCGGAAGCATGGGGTCGCAGCTTAGCGTCACCGTGCATGGTTCCGGGGCGCATGGCATAATCGAGAATCTTTTATCGGCCGTTCAGCTTAAATGGCTGGCTGTGCCACAACTTGCGAGACAAATTGATGAGTTTTCTTACCTCCCCCGTAATCGCACAGGCTGCCGCTGCGCAGTCCTCCGGCGGTGGCATGTCGATGATCATCATGATGGTGGTGCTGTTTGGCCTGATGTACTTCATGATGATTCGTCCGCAGATGAAGCGCCAGAAAGAGCATCGAGCGCTGGTTTCCGGGCTGGCCAAGGGTGACGAAGTGGTTACCAACGGCGGCATCGCCGGTCGCGTCAGCGATGTGGGCGAGACGTTCATCACGGTCGAAATTGCGGCCAACGTGCTGGTCAAGGTACAGAAGGGTTCAGTGCAGCAGGTACTGCCCAAGGGCTCGCTGAAGTCCGTTTGAACGCGATTCAAAGGCGGCGTCCGGCAAACTGCCGACGGCCTTTTCGTGACGACTCCTTGATTGTTGCTACCGCTGCGGCCTGTTGCCGCGGCTTTGACAGGTTCATGGCATGAGTGATTTTCCCCGCTGGAAGTACGCGCTGGTTGCGCTGGCAATGTTGTTTGGCGTGATTTACGCACTACCCAACGCCTTTCCGCCGGTTCCGGCGGTGCAAGTTACCGCCAATCGTGGCGCGCCGCCGATCGATCAGTCGGTGCAGCAGAAGGTCTCTGCCGCGTTGGTCAAGCAGAAGATTGCCGCGACCGAAGTGGTGGTGAATGGCGATCATCTGCTTGCCACCTTCGCCGACTCCGACGTGCAGAAGAGCGGTTCGGATGCGATCAAGGCGGCGCTGGGCGAAAACTACACGGTGGCCTTCAAGCTGCAGTCCAACGTGCCAGGCTGGCTGGGTGCCATCGGCGCCCGCTCGATGCCTCTGGGCCTGGATCTGCAGGGTGGCGTGCACTTTCTGATGCAGGTCGACCAGAAGGACGCCATCGACAAGCAGGAAAACAGCTATGCGGACGACATCCGCAGTCTCCTGCGCGACAAGAAGATCCGTTACGAGTCGGTCACTCGCAGTACCGTTGAAGGCAAGGGCATCTCGGTCATCCTGCGTTCGTCGGATGATCGTTCGACCGCGTCGGACGCGGTCGCCAACGAATACACCGATCTCAACGTGATCAATGGTCCCAGCACCGGCAATCGCTTCGTGTTGAACGTAGTGATCAAGCCGGAGAAATTGCGCGAGCTTTCGCGCAGTGCGATCACCCAGAATCTGGGCACGCTGCGCAACCGCATCAATGCGCTGGGCGTGTCCGAGCCGCTGATCCAGCAGCAGGGTGACAGTCGAATCGTGGTGGAGCTGGCTGGCGTGCAGGATCCGACCGAGGCCAAGAAACTGATCGGCGCCGTGGCGACGCTGCAATACCGCCCGGGTATCGGTCAGGCCGGCGATGCGCGAGCGCAGGAAGCGGCCCGGACCGGCAACATTCCGCCCGATGCCAACCTGTTCCGCATGCGTGGCAGCAATATGCCGGTGCTGGTCAGCAAGAAGATCATCGTCACCGGCAATCAGCTCACCGATGCCTCGTCGGGCATCGATCAGCAAAGCGGCACGCCCAAGGTCGACGTGACCCTGAACGCCGCTGGTGCACGCAAGATGAGTGACTTCACCAATGCCAATGTCGGCAAGCCGATGGCCGTGGTTTACGTCGAGCGCGTCTACGAGACCAAGATGGTCGACGGCAAGGAAGTGCGCGTACCCAAGGTCACCGAAACGGTGATCAACGATGCCTCGATCTCCAGCCCCTTCAGTCGCCAGTTCCAGACCAGCGGTCTGGGCAGCCCGAAGGAAGCTTCCGATCTGGCCCTGCTGCTCAAGGGCGGTGCGCTGGCCGCGCCGATGGATATAGTGGGCGAAGGCGTGATCGGCGCCAGCCTGGGCCAGGACAACATCAGCAAGGGTTTCAAGGCGGTGATGCTGGGCCTGGCACTGGTACTGCTCGCAGCAGCGATCTATTACAAGCTGTTTGGCTTGGTGGCTGATATCGCACTGTTCTTCAACCTGGTGATCCTGATTGCGGTGATGTCGCTGATCGGCGTGACCCTGACTATGCCGGGCGTAGCCGGTATCGTGCTTACGCTGGGCATGGCGATCGATGCCAACGTGCTGATCTGCGAACGCATCCGCGAGGAATTGCGCAACGGATCGTCGCCGCACGCCTCGATTCGCGCCGGTTATGAAAAGGCCTGGGCGACCATTCTGGACGCCAACGTCACCCACCTCATCGCGGCGCTGGCACTGACCACGATGGGCACCGGCGCCATCAAGGGCTTTGGTGTGACGCTGATGATCGGCATCCTGACTTCACTGTTCACGTCGGTGACCCTGACCCACGCGTTCACCGCGATGATTCACGGTAACCGCAAGCTCAAGACCCTTTCGGTGTAAGGGCGGGAATTCCATGGAAATCTTCAATCACAACAGCAATATCCCGTTTCTCGGCATGCGCAAGTACAGCATTGCGCTGGCGGTGGTGCTGATGGTCGCCTCGATCGCGACGATCGTGACCAGGGGACTCAACTACGGACTGGACTTTACCGGCGGCGTCTCTATGACGGTGGACTACGACCATTCGGTGCAAATTGCCGATGTTCGCGCCGCGCTGGAAAAGGGTGGGCTCGATGGCGCCATGGTGCAAAGCCTGGGCGGCACGCGTGAAGTATCGATTCGGATGCAGACCAGCAATGTTCCGTCAGCAGTTGACGCCGATGGCAAGGTCAATCTGCAGCGGGTCGCCGACAATGTGTCGAAGATCCTGCAGGCTGCTCGTCCGGATGCCGTACTCAAGAACCCCGAGTTCATCAGTGCCGAGGTCGGTGCCGAACTGAAGAGCGACGGCAGTGTGGCCGCGGTGTTTGTGATCCTCGGCATCATGGCTTACCTGTGGATTCGCTTCGAGCGTCGTTTCGCGATCGCGGCGGTGGTCACCGAAGTGCACGACGTGCTGGTGACGCTGGGCATCCTGGCGCTGGTGCAACGCGAGTTCGACATGACGGTACTGGCATCGGTGCTGGCGGTGATCGGTTACTCGATCAATGACAAGGTGGTGGTGTTCGATCGCATCCGTGAGCTGTTCCGCCTCGCCCGCAAGGCCGAGCCGGAGGAAATCCTCAACCGCTCGATCAACAACACGCTGTCACGAACCATCATCACTTCGTTGTTTACCGCGATCACGATGGGCGCGCTGTTTTTCTTCGGTGGTCCTGCGGTGCATGGGTTTGCCGTCACCATGTTGATCGGCATCGTGGTTGGTACGCTGTCCTCGATCTTTGTCGCCAGCCCGATCCTGCTGTGGCTTGGCGTGTCGAAGAAGGACCTGATGCCGGTGACCAAGGAAAACCCGGAGCTGGCACGCCGTCCTTAAATCGTCAGTTTGTTGCGATCCAGAGAAAGGCCCGGCATTGTCGGGCCTTTCGTTTTTCGCGATGAATGGCAGCGAGCGGTTCGTTTTCCATCCGTTGCAAGCGAGTGCCTCGACTCGGCTAAATATTTACTGCTTGCGGTCGATAGCTATCGGTAGGGATATTGGATCCCGCGACGGAATACGCATGCTAGTCGTTATTGGCACACTGGTTGTTCTCGTCAGCGTCCTGGGCGGCTATCTGCTGTCGCATGGCCATCTGCTGGCGCTGTGGCAGCCGTATGAACTGCTGATCATCGGCGGTGGCGCCGCTGGTGCGTTCCTGACCGCCAATCCGGTCAAGATCGTCAAGGCGGCTTTTGTCGACATGCTGGGCCTGCTGAAGGGGCCCGCCTATCGCCGCCAGGACTATATTGACCTGCTCTCGCTGCTGTATGACATTTTCAGCGTGATGCGCAAGGAGGGTCTGCTGGGGTTGGAGTCGCACATCGAGGATCCGGCGACCAGTGAGGTTTTTTCGGCCTATCCGCGGTTGCTGGCCGAGCACCACCTGATCGAATTCATCACCGATTGCCTGCGGCTGATCGTGGGCGGCAGCATGAATCCTCACGAGCTGGAGCAACTGCTCGAACTGGAGCTGGAAACCCATCAGCATGAAGCCGAGGCGCCGGCAATGGCGGTCATGAAGTCGGCCGATGCGTTGCCCGGGTTTGGCATCGTGGCAGCCGTACTCGGCATCGTGACCACCATGTCGCAGCTCGGTGGCGACACCTCGAAGATCGGCGAGCACATCGCTGGCGCACTGGTGGGAACGTTCCTCGGCATCCTGCTTTGCTATGGCTTCGCGGGTCCGATTGCTTCGGCGATGGAAAACAAGGTGCATGAGGACGGCAAGGCGTACGAGTGCGTCAAGGTGGCGTTGATGGCCAACCTGCGCGGCTACAACCCGATGGTGGCGGTGGAGTTTGCGCGCAAGTCGCTGGCGGGGCACGCCCGGCCGAGCTTCCTCGACCTGGAGGGACACCTCAAGGGCGATCGCACCGGAGCCGGCGCGTGAGCGAGGAGCTGCAACCGATCATCATTCGCCGGAACCGGCGAAAGAAACATGGCCATCACGGCGGTGCATGGAAGGTCGCGTATGCGGATTTCGTGACGGCGATGATGGCCTTCTTCCTGGTGATGTGGTTGCTCGGCGTCGGCACGCGCGAACAGAAGGCCGCGGTTTCCGAATATTTCAAGAATCCCAGCATGACGCCGGGTACCGCGACGATGGCACCCCCGGGGAAGTTCGGGCCCGGCGGCGCCAGCGACAGCGCGATCCAGCTGGGTGGCGCGATGGACATGTCGCATGGCCCGGGCAAAGACAAGCACGGCGCGCCCATCCTCAAGAAGGATGTCGAGGCGGCCGCCGCGGTGGCGCACAAACAGGAAAAGGCCCGACTGGACCAGCTGATGAAGCAGCTCAATGCCGCGATACAGAACAGCCAGGCGCTGGCACCGTTCAAGGACCAGCTGCTGATCGACATCACACCGGAAGGCCTGCGCATCCAGATTGTCGACAAGCTCAACCGTCCGATGTTCGACGTGGGCAGCGCCACGCTCAAGCCGTATACCGTGCGGATCCTGGGCGAGCTGGGGGCATCGGTCAACAGTGTGCCGAACATGATCAGCATTTCCGGTCACACCGATGACGCGCCTTACAGCGGTGAGCACGACTACAGCAACTGGGAGCTGTCGGCGGATCGGGGCAACGCCGCACGGCGGGCATTGATTGCCGGCGGTCTGCAAGCGGACAAGATCGCCCGCGTGGTGGGTCTGGCGGCGGCGGTGCCGTTTGACAGAGTGCACCCCGGCGATCCGATCAACCGTCGTATCAGCATCATCGTGATGACGAGCCAGGCGGAGAAGGCGGCGCTGTCGCAGGAAATGGCCGACGGCGTCCGGGTTGCCCCGTCCAGGCCGACGGTCCCATCGGCGCCGACGCCAGCATCGCTATCCGGTGGCAAGCCGGCGCTGGCTCGACTGCCGCCGTTGCCGCCGGTGATCCGTTCGGCCACCGCGGCGGAGATCCGCGAGTCGGGGTCTGCCAGCGGGCATAGGCTGGCCTCGCCCTGACCTCAGCCGTTATCGACCGGGTGGTTGGCCTGCAGGTAGGCGTCGATCAGCTGCAGGCGCTCGGGTGTGCCGACATCGGTCCACAGTCCGGCATGGCACGAACCGGTGACGGCAGCGCGGTCCATCGCGGCACGCAGTAGCGGCACCAGCTTGAACGCCGGCGGCGTGTCTGGTGCGCCAGCGGCATGGCCGATCGAACGTTGCCAGTGCTGTAGAAAGCCGGGCCGGAACACGCCGATACCGCTGAACGTGAGCTTCGGTTCACCGTGCTCGTGCAGCAGCCCTTCCAGACCCAGCGCGAAATCACCCTGCGGGTGGTGGGCCGGGTTGTCGACCATCAGCAAGTGCGCCAGTCCCGCAGGTTCGGGCGGAAGCTGGCCGAAGTCGGCATCGCACCAGATGTCGCCGTTGACGGTGATGAACGGCTCGGCGCCAAGCAAGGGCAGTGCGTTCAGCATGCCGCCGCCGGTTTCCAATGGCGTGCTGCCCTCGTAGGCATAGCGGATGCGCAGGCCCCAGCGTGAGCCGTCGCCCAGCGTATCGGGAAACTGTTCGGCCAGGTGCGAGGTGTTGATCACCACGTAATGCACGCCGGCGCTGGCGAGTTTTTCCAGATGCCATTCGATCAGCGGCTTGTTGCCAGCGCGCAGCAGCGGCTTGGGCGTGTGATCGGTCAGCGGGCGCATGCGCTCGCCGAGGCCGGCAGCAAAGATCAGTGCGTGTCTCATGCGCTCGTGGCCTCTCGCAGTTCGCGGTTGCCCACCGATTGCCGCATCAGCGCGACAAAGTCAGCCAGTTCGGGATAGCGACCGGCGACGTCGATCACGTAGTCGTAGACGCGTGGCAAGTCATCGAGATAACCGGGCTTGCCGTCGCGATAGCAGAGGCGGCAAAAAATCCCCAGTACTTTGATGTGACGCTGCAGGCCGATCAGATCGAACCAGCGCTGGAAGCGTGCGCTGTCGGTGTCGGCGGGGATCAGGCCGGCTGCCAGCAGCATTCGTCGATAGCCTTCAGCCCACGCGTCCACGCGCTCGGGCTGCCACGCGATGTAACAGTCACGCAGCAGCGAGGCCAAGTCGTAGGTGATCGGTCCATGGCGCGCGCCCTGGAAGTCGATGATGCCGGGGTTATTGCTGTCGGTGATCAGCAGATTGCGGCTGTGGAAGTCGCGATGCACGAAGCAGCGTGGCTGCTCCAGCGCGCTTTCCGTCAGGGTGGCGAAGGCGTCCTTGATAACCGCGGACTGTGACCGGGAAAGCTCACATCCAAGATGAAGGCCGAGGAACCAGTCGACCATGATCGCCAGCTCGAATGTCAGGAACGCGCTGTCATACGGTGGCAACCCGTCGACCTCGGCATCGCGCTGCATGATCAGCAGTGCGTCCATGGCGTCCGCGTAGAGCATGTCGACTGTCTCGTCGCTGAGCGCGGGCAAATAGAGCTGTGAACCCAAATCCTCGATCAGCAGAAAACCCTGTTCCAGATCCTGGGCTTGAACCTTGGGCACGTGCAGGCCTGCGGCAGAAAGACGCAAACCGATCTCCAGCCACGGCGCGGGATTTTCTTGCGCCGGGGGCGAATCCATCATGATCCAGCTGCGGCCCGCGTGCCGGGTGCGCCAGTAACTGCGAAAGCTGGCATCGTCCGAGGCGGATTCGAGCTCCAGGGTCGAGTCGCCCAGAACCTGGCGGGCCCAGTTGAGACGAGTGGCGCGGCGGTCGGGCATGGGCATCATGACGGCAAGGGAACCAGCAACAAGCTTAGCGAGGGATGACCCAAGTGGCGAGAAGCGCCGGGTGGCCGGTGTCATTGTCTAACAGCGATGCCATCGCCTAGACTTGCCACCATGCTCGCGCCCGTATCCCTGTTGAGAAAATTTCGACGCCGTTCCCTCGGCGCGGGTTGGCTGTGCGCATTGCTTGTCGTGTTGAAAGTGGTTGTCGCGACCGGGTGTCTTGCCACTGATGTTCCCGCACCGCTGGCGACGCTCGCTGCGCAGGCCGTGCAGGTCGATGACATTCCGCTTTTCCTGGACGACGATCAAGAAGTGGCCGACCTCGATTGCTGGCATGCCGATATTGGCGATTGCCATTGCAGTTGCCTGCACGCCGTGCCCTTGGCCGGTCACGTCGATGTGCGCGTGGCGATGCAGTCGCATGCACCGATCTTCGTGGCCAGACTGCCGGCGTTGAACGCGCCACCCACGCGTAACGAGCTACGCCCCCCGATCGCCTGATTCGCTCCGTCGCTGGAGGAAACCGCATTTGCGGATCCTCGCTTCCGAACGTTTTCAGGAGACCGCTTCATGTCCGCTTTTCGATCAGCGCCTTTCGGTGCTGTGTGTCTGTTGTACGCGCTAGCGCTAAGCGCCGCGCCCGCCATTTTTTCTTCGCCATCTGCCGGCGCTGTGCCGACGACATTCGCGTCCGCGCCACTGCAGCAGGCCGTACGCAGCGTCCTGCAGGCCAGCCCCGAGATGGCGGCGGCGAAGGCAGATCTTGAGGCCAGCCGCGCTCGCGCGCGGGCGGCGGCACAACCGTTGTACAACCCGACCCTGTCTTTCGACGCCGAGAACGCCGACGTGGATCGGCGCACGGCGGGTATCGGTCTGACGCTGGATCTCTCGGGCAAGCGTCGTGCCCGGGCTGGGCAGGGAAGTGCCGACGCGCAGGCGGCGCAGGCGAGCTACGAGCTGCTGCGTCGCGACTTGGCGGCGCGATGGTTGAAGGCATGGTCAACAGCGGCACTGGCTACCCGGCGGAGTGAATTGGGGCAACGCCGACTGGTGTTGATGCAACGCTTTGACACGTTGGCGGCGCAGCGGCTGAAGGTCGGTGACATCAGCAGTCCCGAACGGGATCTGGCCGGGCTTGCGCTGGGCGAGGCGCAGTTGCAGCAGGCGACGCTGATCGGCAATGAAGCGGCCAGCCGTGCTGCCTTGCACGCCTTCGCCGCAGATCAGACCATTGCGCTCCCTGCGCTGCCCGCCGATTTGTCGCCGCTGGTCGAAAGCATGCTGCCGGTGCCGACGGATCAACGTCCCGAACTGCGCCAAGTCCTCGCACGGCAGGCAAGCGCGGAGGCCGGCGAGCAAGTGGCGCGCCGGGCGCGCATTCCCGACCCCACGCTCAGTCTCGTCGGTGGTGAGGTGCGCAGCGGATCGCGTCGTGATCGGGTCATCGGCATGAGCGTGGAAATTCCGTTGCCGGTGCTGAACAGCGGACGCGCCGAAGTCGCTGCCGCGCGCTCGGAGGCAGTAGCGGCGGCGGCCGGTGTCCGCTCACGTCAGTTCGCGATGGATGCCGCGCTGCAGGAAGCGTCGGCGCGTTATAGCGCGCTCAGGACGGCGGCCGAAGCATTCCGTGCCGGGCGCGCTGCCGCTTTCGAGAGCCGCACCGATCTACTGGATCGACTCTGGCGTGCCGGCGAGATCAGCACCTCCGACTATCTCGTGCAGCTCAAACAAAGCCTGGACACGGCGTTGTCCGGACAACAACTGGAAAGCCAGCTGTGGCAAGCATGGTTCGATTACCTCACCGCCGCTGGCCGTCTGAATGACTGGCTTGATGGAAGCACCCAGGATATTTCCCGATGAACACTATCTTCTTCAAGCGCGGCCTGTGCGGCCTGGCGCTGCTGGCGACCTTTGGCCAAACTTTGCATGCGCAGGAGCACGCCGAAGAAAATCCGCTGGCGCTCGATGCCGGCACGATCAAGAGCGCCGGCATCGTGGTCGACAAGCTGGTGCTGCGCACGCTCACTGATGAATTGAAGGCGCCCGGCGAAGTCAAAGTCGACGCCTATTCCACCGTGCTCGTATCGCCGCGGGTGGAGTCGCAGGTGCTCGCCCGCAAGGTCAGGCTTGGCGACGTAGTGAAGGCCGGCGAGCCACTGGTTGAACTGTCTAGCGTGCAGGTGGCGGAAACACAGGGCGCTCTTGTTGTGGCAGAGCAAGACTGGCGGCGGATCGCCTCGCTGGGACCGCAAGCGGTGTCGGGGCGGCGCTACAGCGAGGCCAGGGTGCAGCGGGACCAGGCGCGCGCGAAGCTGCGAGCCTACGGCTTGTCCAACGGCCAGATTAGCGGACTGCTGCGCGCGGGTTCCGGCGCGGCCGATGGCAGTTTCGAACTGCTCGCGCCGGCGGCGGGACGTATCACCACGGACGATTTTCTGGTCGGCGAGCGGGTGGAGCCGGGACGCAAGCTGTTTACCCTGGTCAAGGAAGATTCCGTATGGGTGGTTGCGCAGATGCCTCCGGCCGACGCCGAGAGGGTCAAGCCCGGAGCCGATGTCCGCATCCTGGCGCACGACATCGAGCTTCCCGGCAAGGTCGTGCAGCGCGCGCATCAGACCGACGAACACACGCGCACCGTGCCCGTGCGGATCGCGGTGGACAACCGCAAGGATCGGCTGCATCCCGGCGAGCTGGTGGAGGCACGCATCGCCAGCGGCAGCGAGCAGCGCCAGTGGGCTGTGCCGGTCGAGGCGATCGTGTTGCTGCAAAACCAGTCGACAGTTTTTCGGGTCAGCGGCAAGGACACGTTTGAGCCGGTGTCGGTAAGAGTCGGCGATACCCGCGATGGCTGGACGGTGATGTTGCAGGGCCTTCAGGCCGGTGATCGCTATGTTCGCAAGGGTGCGTTCGCGCTCAAGGCGCGGCTGCTGCGCTCGCAGCTGGGAGAGCACTGATGCTGGCTGGTCTGGTTGCACTTTCTCTGCGCTACAAAGTACTGGTGCTGATCGTTTTTGCGGTAATCGGATTCCTCGGCTTTCAGGCCGTACGGCAGCTGCCTATCGATGCCTTTCCGGACGTAACGCCGGTGCAGGTCAACGTCTATACCGAGGCCTCCGGTCTTGCTGCGGAGGACGTGGAGCAGTTGCTGACCACGCCGGTGGAATCGGCGCTGGCGGGCTTGCCCAAGGTCGAGCAGATTCGCTCTGTCAGCCTGTTTGGACTGTCGTATGTGTCGGTCTATTTCGACGACAGCATGGACATCTATTTCGCGCGGCAACTGGTCAATGAGCGCTTGCAACAGGTGGGTGATCGGCTGCCGGCGGGTTACGGCAAGCCGGAAATGGGGCCGAATATTTCGGGGCTGGGACAGGTGTTCTGGTACACGGTGGAGCGCGCTGACGCGACCTTGAAGGCGGCATCGACAGACGCGGCTTCGAGCGAGACCGCCGTCAGCGATATGGATCTGCGCACGCTGCAGGACTGGACGATTCGGCTGATTTTGCGTACCGCGCCGGGCGTCGACGATGTCACTTCCTGGGGCGGTCAGCAAAAGCAGTATCAGGTGCGCATCGATCCGATGAAATTGATTGCGCACAAGCTGGGCTTCAAGCAGGTGATCGAGGCGCTTCAGGCCAACAACGCCCAGGTCGGTGGCAATTTCGTCGATGTT
Organism: Rhodanobacter sp.; assembly: GCA_040006415.1. GTDB lineage: Bacteria > Pseudomonadota > Gammaproteobacteria > Xanthomonadales > Rhodanobacteraceae > Rhodanobacter. The sequence goes on along the minus strand of JBDTXA010000048.1, from coordinate 8,539 downwards.
GGCCGCGAACAATACCTGGTTCGTGGGCTGGGGCTGATCGAGAATGCAAAGCATCTGGGCAACATCGTATTGAAGGCCGAGGACGGCACGCCGGTCTATGTGCGTGACGTGGCCACCATCGTCGAGGCCGGTGCGCCGCGTACCGGCGCGGTGACGCGTGATGGCAATGAGGTAGTGCTGGGCATGGCGCTGGCTCGTATCGGCGAAAACGCCAAGAGCGTGGTCGAGGCGGTCAAGGTTCGGCTCGACCAGGTGAGGCAGGCATTGCCGCCCGGCGTGATCGTCAAGTCGGTGTACGAGCGAACCGAGTTGGTCAACGCCGCCGTCGGCACGGCGGTGCGCGCCCTGATCGAGGGTTCGATACTGGTGGCGCTGGTGTTGTTTTTGTTTCTGGGCGAGTTGCGTAGCGCTCTGGTGGTGGTGGTGGCGCTGCCACTGGCGATGCTGATGGCCTTCATCTGCATGAATCAGTTCGGCCTGTCCGCCAACCTGATGTCGCTGGCTGGTCTTGCCATCGGCATTGGCATGATGGTCGACGGCGCAGTAGTGATGGTGGAAAACGCGTTTCGCATCATGGCCGAACAGAAAGAACTTGGCGCACCGGTGGATCGCTCTGCTGCCGTGCTTGCAGCCGCGCGCGAAGTGGCCAGTCCGATCGCCTTTGCCATCGGCATCATCATCGTGGTGTTCCTGCCCTTGTTCAGTCTGCAGGGGTTGGAAGGGAAGATGTTCAAGCCGATGGCGTTCAATATCAGCTTCGCGATGGCCGGCTCGCTGATCCTGGCGCTGACCCTGATTCCGGTACTGGCGGCGTTGGTGTTGAAGCCCAAATCGGAACGTGACACGCGGATGGTCGCCTTTCTGAAGCGGCACTACGCCACGCTGTTGGTGTGGTCGCTGGCGCACAGAAAGCGGGTGGTTTTAGCGGCGGCGGCGGTGCTGATCGGCAGCCTGGCGCTGTTTCCCTTCCTCGGCAAGGAGTTCATGCCCAACCTGAAAGAGGGCGCCATCATGTGGCGCATTACCTCAATTCCGTCGGCGTCGCTGGACGAGTCGATCGATATTTCCCACCAGGTCTCGGCGCTGATCAAACGCAAATTCCCCGAAGTGAAAACCACCGTGGCCATGATTGGCCGGGCCGAGAAGGGAGAAACGGCGGACGTCAATTACATGGAGGTCTACACGCCGTTGAAGCCGAAGTCGCAGTGGCGCAAGGGCGAAACGCTGGAGAGTATCGAGGAGTCGATGCAGGTGGCGCTGACCGCAGCGCTGCCCACGGCCGTCGTCAGCTACACCCAGCCCATCCAGATGCGGATGGAGGAACTGATCTCTGGTGTGCGTGCCACTCTGGCCCTGAAGATCTACGGCGACGATCTGGGCGAGCTGGATCGAATCAGCGGGCGGGTGAAAAACGTGCTGGCCACCGTGCCGGGCGTGGCCGATCTCGCACTGGAAGCGAATATCGGCAAGCCCCAGATCCGGATCAAGGTCGATCGTGACGCACTGGCGCGTTATGGACTCAACGCTGATGACGTGTTGACCGTGGTCAAGAATGGCATTGGCGGCGAGCCGGTGACGACCCTGCTCGACGGGATCAAGCGCTTCGATATCGCGGTGCGACTGGACGACGCCGACAAGTCATCGCTGCAGGCGATCAAACGGATCCCGATGCGCACGGTCGATGGTGCGTTGGTGCAGCTGTCGCAGGTAGCGCAGGTCAGTACTGCCGAGGGCTATTCGTTTATCCGTCGCGAACAATTGCAACGTTATGCGGTGATCCAGATGGACGTGCGCGGCCGCGACGTGGACTCATTCGTCAAGGAGGCCAATGCCGCCATCGCAAGACAGGTGACCTTGCCGACCGGCTATTACAGCGAGTGGGGCGGGGCATTTGAAAATCAGCAGCGTGCGCTCAAGCGTCTGTCGCTGATCGTGCCGGCCACGATCTTTTTCATCTTTGTGCTGCTCTACACGGCATTCAATTCCGTACGGCATGCCACGCTGATTCTGGCCAATGTGCCGTTTGCGACGATCGGTGGTGTCGTGGGTCTGGCCGTCACCGGGCAATACCTTTCAGTTCCTTCGGCGATCGGATTTATTGCCGTATTTGGCGTAGCCATGCTGAACGGCATCGTGCTGGTGAGCTTTCTCAATCAGCAACGCGAGAAGGGACTGAGCATCCGCGATGCGGTCATCCGGGGCACGGCCTTGCGCATGCGGCCGGTGATGATGACTGCCAGCGTGGCCATTCTCGGTCTGGTGCCGATGCTGCTGTCCAGCGGCGTAGGCGCCGAAACCCAGCGCCCGCTGGCGACCGTTGTGGTTGGCGGCTTGATCACCTCGACCCTGTTGACCCTGGTGTTGTTGCCGGTGCTTTACGACTGGCTGGAGGAACGCGCCGAACGGAAACGTTCCGGCGCGTAGTGCCGTTACGCTGGCGGCGTCGGCAGGGTGCCGCCAGCGCGCCGCATAGCTTGCGAGGTTCGCCGCATTGACCGGCAACGTCTTAATCAGTACCATTTCAGTCCTGATTCAAGACTTGTCCAGCCAGAGCGCGCCAAATGCTACGCGTCAGCCGACTTACCGATTACGCCACTGTGGTGATGACCTGCATCGCCGCGCACCCGGCGACTGTGCTCAGCACGGGTCAGATCGCGGATGAAACGCGGCTGGAGTTTCCTACGGTAAGCAAGCTGTTGAAGGCGCTGAGCCACGCATCGTTGGTCGAGTCGTTTCGGGGCGTCAACGGTGGCTACCGCTTGGCGCGTCCTGCCAGTGATATTTCGCTGGCGGAGATTGTCGAGGCGCTGGAAGGTCCCATCGGCATGACCGAATGCAGCGTTGCGCAGGGCCAGTGTGATCGCGAGTCGGAATGCGGCGTGCGCGGCAGCTGGCAGAAAATCAACACGGTGCTGGACAGCGCCCTGCGCGCAGTAAGTCTGGCCGAGATGCTCAAGCCTGAACCGGCGAAACGAAAGATTGCCGTCACCGTGACATCCGCGGAGACCACCACCGAATGAACAGCCGCATGATCAACGAAAGCAGCAGCGCTACCACGCTCCGCGATAACGCGGATGTGGCCGAGGTTCTCGGCCGCACCTATTCCGCGGGTTTCGTCACCGAGATCGAGATGACTGGACTGCCGCCGGGTCTGGATGAAGAAACGGTGCGCCAGATCTCCGCGATCAAGGGCGAACCGGCATGGATGACCGATTGGCGGCTGGCGGCGTTTCGTCACTGGCTGACCATGCCGAAACCGGACTGGGCCAAGCTAAACATCGAGCCGATCGACTATCAGGCAATCAGCTACTACGCGGCACCGAAGGAGGGTCCGAAGTCGCTTGACGACGTCGATCCGGCCTTGCTGGAGGCTTACGAGAAGCTCGGCATCCCGCTTCACGAGCGCGCTGCGCTGGCGGGTGTGGCGGTCGATGCCGTGTTCGATTCGGTCTCGGTCGGCACCACCTTCCGCAAGCAGCTGGCTGAAGCGGGCGTGCTGTTCTGCTCGATGAGCGAGGCAATCCGCGAATACCCCGAACTGGTGCAGAAGTATCTGGGCAGTGTGGTACCGACCGGCGACAATTTCTTCGCTGCGCTCAACTCGGCCGTGTTCTCCGACGGCAGCTTCGTGTTCATTCCCAAGGGCGTGCGCTGCCCGATGGAGCTGAGTACCTACTTCCGCATCAATGCGCAGAACACCGGCCAGTTCGAACGCACGCTGATTGTTGCCGAGGAAGGCAGCCACGTCTCCTACCTTGAAGGCTGCACGGCACCGAAGCGTGATGAGAACCAGCTGCATGCGGCCGTGGTCGAGCTGGTCGCGCTGGAGAATGCGCAGATCAAGTACTCCACGGTGCAGAACTGGTATCCCGGTGACGAGAACGGCGTGGGCGGCATCTACAATTTTGTGACCAAGCGCGGCGACTGCCGTGGTGATGATTCGAAAATCAGCTGGACCCAGGTCGAAACCGGTTCGGCGATCACCTGGAAATATCCCAGCGTGATCCTGCGTGGTGACCGATCGGTCGGCGAGTTCTACTCGGTGGCACTGACTCATCACCACCAGCAGGCCGATACCGGCACGAAGATGATCCATCTTGGCAAGTACACCAAGTCCAAGATCGTTTCCAAGGGCGTCAGTGCGGGGCGCAGTTCCAACAGCTACCGCGGCCTGGTGAAGATGGAGAAGGGCGCGGAAGGCGCACGCAACTACACCCAGTGCGACAGCCTGTTAATTGGCAAGAAGTGCGGCGCACACACGTTCCCGTACATGGAAGTGAAGAATCCCAGCGCCATCGTCGAGCACGAGGCGACCACCTCGAAGATTTCCGACGACCAGATGTTTTACTGCCGCGCCCGTGGCATTGGCGAAGAAGACGCCGTGTCGATGATCGTCGACGGTTTCTGCAAGCAGGTGTTCCGCGAGCTGCCGATGGAATTTGCGGTGGAGGCGAAGAAGCTGCTTGAGGTCAGCCTCGAAGGCGCCGTTGGCTAATCATTTCCCTTCTCCCTCTGGGAGAAGGTGCCCGAAGGGCGGATGAGGGTACGGGCGAAGCGTGACATTGCAGCCGACTGAAACCCTCACCCCAACCCCTCTCCCGGCGGGAGAGGGACCAAAGATCAGGAAAAATCATGCTGAAAATCGAAAACCTGCACGCCCGCGTCGAGGGCAAGGAAATCCTGAAGGGACTCAGCCTCACCGTGAATGCGGGCGAAGTGCACGCGATCATGGGGCCGAACGGCGCCGGTAAATCGACCCTGGGTCATGTGCTTTCAGGACGCGACGGCTATGAGGTCACCGATGGCTCGGTGAGCTACAACGGCATCGATCTGCTTACGCTTGCACCCGAGGCGCGTGCGGCCGCCGGCCTTTTTCTGGCGTTTCAATACCCGGTGGAGATTCCCGGCGTCAACAACACCTACTTTTTGCGCGCCGCACTCAACGCGCAGCGCAAGGTGCGTGGGGAAAAAGAGCTCGACTCGATGCAGTTCCTCAAGCTGGTACGCGAAAAGCTGAAGGTGATGCAAATTTCGGATGAGCTGCTGCATCGGGCGGTCAACGAAGGTTTCTCCGGCGGTGAAAAGAAGCGCAACGAGATCTTTCAGATGGCGGTGCTGGAACCAAAGCTGGCGATCCTCGACGAGACCGATTCAGGTCTCGACATCGACGCGCTGAAGCAGGTGGCGCAGGGCGTCAACATGCTGCGTTCGTCCGAACGTGCGTTCCTGATGATTACGCATTACCAGCGACTGCTCGACTACGTGGTGCCCGATTTCGTGCACGTTCTTGCCGACGGTCGCATCGTGGAAAGCGGCGACAAGTCACTGGCGCTGAAGCTGGAAGAACACGGCTACACCGGCATCGCCGAGGGAGCCGCGGCATGAGTCAGCCGGCATCACAGCCGCTGGTCGAGTCTTTGCTGGAGGCGCCGCTTCCCGCCAGCGGCATTGCGTGGCTGGACGCAGCGAGGCGGGAAAACCGTGAGGCGTTCGCTGCCGGTGGGCTGCCCGATACACGTGTCGAGGCCTGGAAGTACACTGCGCTTCGCGCGCTGGGTCAGCGCCGTTTCACCAGCGGTGATGCCGATGCCGCAAAGCGTCCGGTCGATCCTGCATCGCTGGCACTGCCTGGTGTCGATGGCGTGCAGCTGGTCTTCGTCAATGGCGTGTTTCGTGCCGATCTGTCCAGTCTCGACAGCATGCCTGAAGGCTTGTCGCTGCAACCCTTGTCCGAAGCCTTGCGCGGCGACGCCGAACCCTTGCGGTTCGCCCTGTCGCGACACTACCGGGAGCCAGGTGATGCCTTTGCGCGCATCAACGCATCGATGGCGGTTGATGGCGTGGTACTGCGGGTGGCGGCCAACGCCAGGATAGAGATGCCGGTACAACTGACCTTTGTCGGTGCAGCCGGTGACACCGAACTGGCCTGGCATGCGCGCAGTTTGATCGAAATGGGTGAAGGCGCCGAGCTTGCAGTGATCGAACATCACCTAGGAAGTGGCGAGCAACCTCAGTTGTCGACGCTGGTCAGCGATGTGGAGCTGGGTGAGGGTGCGACGCTGCATCACGTCACATTGCAGAACGCCGGAGTCGCATCGAACCTGGTTCGCCGCAGCCATCTTCGCTTGCAGGCGCGCTCCCAGGCGACGCTGCATATCGTGGAGCTCGGTGGCGCGCTGGTGCGGCATGACCTGCAAGTCGAACTGCTGGGTGAGGAAGCGCGGCTGGATACGCGGGGCGTGTTCATGCCGCACGGTCGACAGCATATCGACACCCAGCTGGCTATCCGTCACGAGTCGTTGAACACCACCTCGACTTCCCATTGGCGTGGTGTCGCCAATGACCGTGCGCGCGGAGTGTTTCGCGGTGCGATCGTCGTGGCGCGCGGTGCGGATGGCAGCGATGCCAGCCTCAGCAACAAGAATCTGCTGCTGTCCTCGACGGCAGAGATAGATACCAAGCCGGAGCTGGAGATCTACGCCGACGAAGTGAAGGCAGCGCACGGCGCTACCGTGGGCCAGCTGGATGAACGATCACTTTTTTACCTGCGCTCGCGCGGCATTCCCCTGGCGGAAGCGCGCGCGTTGCTGACCGCGGCTTTCTGTCGAGCCGTGCTGGACGACTTGTCGAACCCCAAATTGCGCGAACATCTGTCGGATCTGCTGATCGCACAATTGCCGAGCTGATCCCTCTCCCCTTCTCCCGCATGCAGATGGAGGCCGGGAGGGGTGGAGCTTTTGTAGCGATGAGCAACCCACCCCAGACCTCCTTTGCCAGCAGAGGAGGGAGATAACCGGACATCCTCGAATGAACGCACAAGCCAGCCCGCCCACGGTATTCGACGTCCAGCGCATCCGCGCGGACTTTCCGCTGCTCGGCCGCAGGGTGAATGATCGGCCGCTGGTGTATCTGGACAACGCCAACACCAGCCAGAAACCGGTCTCGGTGATCGAGGCGATGAATACCCATTACCGCGAACACAACGCCAACGTATCGCGTGCGGTGCATCAACTGGGCGAGGAGGCGACGGCCGCCTACGAGGGCGCACGCGACAAGCTCGCGCGCTTCATCAACGCGCCCTCCCGCAACGAACTGATCCTCACTTCCGGTACCACGCAGGCGATCAATCTGGTGGCGTACAGCTACGCGTTGCCGCGGCTGAAGGAGGGCGACGCCATACTCACCACGATGATGGAGCACCACGCCAACATCGTGCCGTGGCAGCTGGTGGCAGGACGCAGCGGAGCCACGGTCAAGGCGGCGCCAATCAATGATCGTGGCGAATTGATCGTCGAGAAATACATCGAGATGCTGACGCCGGAAGTGAAGCTGGCCTGCGTTACCCACGTTTCCAATGTGCTCGGCACGGTCAATCCCGTGCAGGAGATCGCGCGCGAATGCCGCAAGCGCGGCATCGCGCTGCTGGTTGATGGCTCGCAGGCCGTGCCACATCGTCCGGTCGACGTGCAGGCGCTGGGCTGCGACTTCTATGCGTTCACCGGCCACAAAATGCTCGGCCCGACCGGCACCGGCGCGTTATGGGCGAAGCGTGAACATCTGGAATCCATGCCACCGTTCTTCGGCGGCGGCGAAATGATACGCGAGGTGCGCTTCAGCGGCAGCACCTTCGCTGCGCCTCCGCACAAGTTCGAGGCAGGCACGCCGAACATCGCCGGTTTCGTGGGCTTGTCTGCCGCGATCGACTACTACGACTCGATGGGCTTTGCCGCCATCCATGCGTGGGAGCAGCAATTGCTGGCTTACGCGACCGAGCGCCTGCGCGAAATCCCGGGCCTGCGCATCTTCGGCGAGGCCGCGGAAAAAGAGCCCGTCATCTCGTTCCTGATCGAAGGTGCGCAGGCGACCGACATGGCGACCCTGCTTGATCTGCAGGGCGTCGCCGTGCGCTCTGGCCATCATTGCGCGCATCCGCTGATGCAGTTCTACAATGTGCCCGCCACACTGCGGGCCTCGCTGGCGTTCTACAACACGCGCGAGGAAATCGAAGAATTCGTGGTCGCCCTGCTCAAAGTGCGCAAGCTGCTGATGTAACGGGGTGTTGCCGTCAACGTGAGGGCGACCAAACCGTTATCCTCTGACTTTTCCTGCTGTCGCGAATTTCCATGCTTGCCTCGCTCCCCGGTGTCATCCGGATACCGTTCGTGCTGCTGTTGCTGCTGCTTCACACGACGGCGCACATCCTGGTGTTGTTCATCTTTACGTTTCTGAAAATGCTGATGCCGGTACGCGCCCTGCGTGATGCCTGCTCGCGCGCGCTGGTGGTGATTGCGGAAAGCTGGATCGGCGTCAACAGTGCGCTGTTCGAGCTCTTCACCCATACGACCTGGCAGATTGATGGCATGGACGGCCTGCATCGCGACGGTAACTACCTCGTGCTTTGCAATCATCAAAGCTGGGTCGATATACCGGTGCTGCAGAAGATTTTCAACCGCCGTATTCCGTTCCTGCGATTTTTTCTGAAGAGCCAGTTGATCTGGGTTCCGTTGCTGGGGCCGGCCTGGTGGGCGCTGGATTTTCC
>JBDTXA010000047.1:0-20299 GCA_040006415.1 Rhodanobacter sp. | reverse complement strand
GCCGTAGCCGTAGCCGTAGGAAGGCTGGCCGCCCCAGTAGGCTGGGGGAGCGTTGTAGTTGGAATCGGCGAGCTGGCCGCGGTAATTGTCGTTTTCCTGACGAAGTGATTCGTTCTCATCGCGCAGGCGTTCGCGATTCGTTGCAGCCTCGGCGATGGCCTGCTGCTGCGCCTGTTGCTGTTCTTGCTGGGCGGCGATTTTCTCGTTGGCCTGCCGGTCGGCCTTTTCCTCCTGCGTCTTCTGATAGGCGGCGAGCCGCTCCTGGTACAGGGCGTCGAGATGGTGCGCGTCAGCGTATTGAAGGGCCAGGTGATCCTGTCCGAGGCGCAAATATTGATCGATCACCTCTGCGTCGTCGGCCTTGTGAAGCAACTGGCCCGTTTGTCCGGGGCAGGGCTGGTCGGTATAAACCACTTGACCCGCTTTTGTGCACTTGTAAATGTTCTGCGCGGCAACAGGAGCAGCGGCCAGCAGCAGCGCAGCGACCCCGAGAAGATGCATTGGCCTGAGAATGATTTTCACGATGGTGTTCATTCTGCACCTTCTCCCTGTAATGAAAATGTTGACAGCACATACAGTAGCTCTCCAATCATTTACCTTCGCCAACGCTTTTTAGCGAGCACGGGCTGGGAAGGTCAATGGCGCCGCGCCAGACGCGAGGTGATGTGCCTACGCCATTCGGGAGACAGGCCGCGTACCTCGAGCGCCTGTTTCAAGAGGCCCCTCGCGTCGGCATCATTGGGCTTTAGGTAGGCATCGAACAGCGATCTGATTGACAGTCGCTGCGAGTCGCAGAGCACAAGCCGTACCTGATCGCCGGCGGCCACCAGCCCCTCCCGGAGCACGCGCAGATAGCAACCGGTGCGCAAGGATTCGGCAAACCGTCTGGGCATGGTCTTGTCCCCCAGTCGGATACCCAGCTTGAAACACGGCACCCGTGGCTGGGTGATCGCGAGCAGGGCTTCGCCGATGGCGAGGTGATCGCCCACGCACAGCAGCGCCTCGTCCAGCCCGGCGATGGTGAGATTTTCACCGAACTGTCCATGGGGCATGGCGGGCCGGCCCAGCGCCTCCTGCCAGTAATCGTAGTGTTCCAGCGCATACGCATAGACCGCTTTCGACTCACCGCCGTGATTCACGAGATCAGCTTGGCCATCGCCATCGAGGTTGAGCTTTCGCACCGCCACGGCCCCCGCGACCGGTCGCTTGAAGATGCCGGTCATCACGATGCTGTCGCCGCGCGCCACTGCGGCCGGCATGGCAACGTTTACCGAGATCAGGGTCATGGACATGCACAGCTCCGTGGGCGTGTGAGTCCTGTGGATGCTAGGCGGGTAGTGCGAGGTATCGCAAGCGATTTGGTTGGGTAGGTGGCTACGCGCAGCCTCAGGCGGTTTCCGGGCTTGCCGCGGCAGTGAAGTCCGCCTGCCGCCAGCTGCGCAAGCCGATGACGGCCAGCACGATAAAACCGGCATAGAGCACCGACGTGATCAGCAGGTGTTTGTAGATGTATTCGCCGACATAAATCACATCGACGGCGATCCACAACCACCATGCGGCGATGTGCCGACGACCTTGCCACCATTGGGCGACGAGGCTGAACGCAGTGAGCGCGGCGTCCAGCCACGGCAACGCGGCGTCGGTCCAGCGGTGCATGGCGAAACCCAGCGCAAGCGCACCGACCACGCCGATGGCCATGTGTTGCAACGCATCCCGCCGCGGCAGTGGAGCAACGCGTACAAGACCATCGTCGCCGAGGTGGTGCAGCCAGCGATGCCAGCCGTAGATGATCAGCCCGCCAAAAGCCACCTGCAGCAACGCATCGGAGTACAGCCTGGCGTCGACGAAGACCCAAGTGTAGATGGCCACCGACACCAGTCCGATCGGCCAGCACCAGGGGCGACGCCGGGCGGTCAACCAGACGCCCCAGGCGCTGACTATCGCGGCGAGAAGTTCGACCAGAGTCATGTCAGAGCGCGAACGTCACGGACAGGCGAGCCAGTCGCGGGGCACCCGGAAACAGGTAACTGTCGCCGCCGGAGCTGCCGGTGTCACGCCAGTAGAAATGGTTGAACACATTGTCGACATTGAGGCGCCAGGTGACGGTGTGGTCATTCCAAGAGCTGACGTAGCGCAACCCCGCATCGAACACGTGATACGCCGGCACGCGGGCGGTGCCATCCGGCGTAGCGACGTTGCTGCTGGCGTAACGCCAGCCGGCAAGCAGGCTCAGCTGAGGCACGAACGGTAGCCGGTAATCCGCATACAGCGCGGTGCGAAGCTGGGGCACATTGACCACCTGATGGCCTTCGTAGTCCGGGCTGCCGGCGTGTAGCGCGCGGGCCTGGATCAGGTTCACGCTGGCGGTGAGGCGAAGGTTCCTGGTGACGCGACCGACGGCGTTGAATTCCAGCCCGGTGTGTACTTCGTCGCCGTGCTGGACGAAGGTGAATCCTTCGGCCGTACCGTCCGGTTGGGCGAACTGGTACGGCTGACGCTGGCGGTACAATGCGGCGCCAAGGTTCAACGAATCAGTCCAGGCGAATTTCACGCCGGCTTCGGTCTGACGCGACAGCAGCGGCGCCAGCACGGCGCCGCCATTGGACGTCCAGTAGGGCGCCTCGCTGCCCAGCGAGAGACTTTCGCTATAGCTCAGATAGGTGGTCAGTTGTGTCGTGGGCTGCCACATCACTGCCGCCTGCGGCAGTAATTTGCTCAGGCGGGTGTCGCGCTCCGGCACGCCGGTGTCGTCGTAGGTCCGTTCATGCAGGCGCACGAAACGCGCGCCCGCCAGCAGCTGCCACTGATCGCCGAGATGCACACGGTCCAGCGCAAACATGGCGTGCTGCCAGCTGGTCAGGCGGCGTGCCGAGGTGCCGGGCTGGTTCGGCGACGGTGCGAAGTAGGGCGGATCGACCTGATCGATATTGGCGGTGCCGACATAGTCGTAGACGTAGGGTCTGCGATCGATGGTGCGGCGGAAGGCGCTGCCGCCGAGACTGATCTCGTGGCTGAGAGCGCCGGTCTCGAACGATCCTTTCAGCACCACGCGCGCCTCGTCGTTGACGCGGGTGTCGTCCGGGCTGCGATAGTCGTAGACGTCGTAGTCGCCGTTGGGCGCGAAGAAATACCCCGGCGTAGCACCGCTGGCGCAGTCGGTCGAATAGAAGCAGCCGTAGGCAAACGCTACGTTGTCATCAATCACGCTGCGGCTGTGGCCTCCCGACAGCTGGGCGCTCCAGTGATCGGCGAGCTGGTAGTTGAAGCGCAATGTGGTGTTGCTCGCATCGATGCCGACCGGTAGCTGCCACGGCTCGAAACCGAGCATGCGACTGCGGCTGGCATGGGCGGGGATCGTGGTGCCCCCGAGCAGCTGATAGCCGGACACCGAGCGCTGCGAGCTGGACTGGTAGTTGCTGTCCAACTGCAAGGTGGCTTCGGGGCTGATTTTCCAGTCGGCGGCCAGCGAGACGAAATTCCGCCGGCCATTGGCGTGGTCGACGTAGGATTGGATGCCGTCATGCGCGACATTGACGCGCACGCCGAACGTCGGGCTGAGCCACCCGCCCACGTCCGCCGCGACGTAGCGCGAGCCATGCGAGTCGGTGCCCACGGTGGCGCTGCGCACGTTGGCCGGGCGCTTGCTGACAAAGTTGACCATGCCGCCCGGCGCCACCACGCCGGCTTCGAGCCCGCCCAGGCCCTTGAGAATTTCCACCCGCTGCTTGTCTTCCAGTGCGATCGGCTGTTCGCCAACCAGACTCATTTCGTTGAGCTTGTAGCCGGTGGCCAGATCGAGTGGGAAACCGCGAATGGCGATGTCCTGGTAGTAACCGACCGGCGCGTAGCTGTCGCCGAGCGCGGCATCGGAACGCGCCAGTTCACTGAGCGTGCGCGGTTGGCGGTCGTCGATCTGGTCGCGGGTAATCACCGTGATTGCCGCTGGCGTGTCATGCAGCGGCGCGTTGCCGAAGCTGCCGAAGGTGTCCAGCTGCGAATTGTCGGCCTGATACCCACGATCGCTGTTTGCCTCAACGTGTATCGGCGTCAACGACGTGGTTTGAGGCTTGGACTTGATGGGTTCGTCGCTGGCGTGGGCCACGGGCAGAGCCGACAGCAGGGCGAGGATCAGCGGGGCGCGCGTGCAGGAAATAAGGGTCATCGTCATCGTCTTCTGGGTACGGACGAAGCGACGGCCATCCACTCGCCCGGACGGACGTGATGGATAAGCAAGCTCCCTACGCCGGTGCTAACCGGATCAGGTTCCAAGGGACTCTCTCAGCCCGGCATCGCCGGGCACCCCCGCTTCAAGAACGCTTATTGAACCACAAACCGGCGTCAGGCGCAGTCACGGATAGTTTGCAAGAGGTGACGGCCCGGCAGCGTCCGGAACCACGCCGCATGGCCCAGGAGAAACGAGTCGTAAGCCAGGTCGGCATTGGCTCGCGAGCCGGTGACGCTGTTGTAGTACTCGATTTCCGACAGCGCGAAATCGACGTGCACCAGCGGAAGCAGATCGGCGAGCAGGTGAATATCCTCTGGCCGCAACGCGCGTTGCTTGCGGTAGCCCTTAATCAGCGCCACGGCAATCTCAGGGCGACTCGCCTCCGGTTCGGTGACCACGTCCAGCCATGCAATCGCATTGCGCTCGATCGCCGTGGCAAGGTCAAACAGGGCAAAGTTGGCAGCCGACAAGCCGAAGTCGAGCACGGCGCTGATGTCGGCATCGGCTTGGTCGCTGCTCCAGCACAGGTTTGATACATGCCAGTCACCATGGGTCCACAGGCGCGGTTGCAGCAACAGTTTTGGCTGCACGGCGGCATGCCATGGCGACAGCATTCCGGCCATATCGTCGGCCCAGGGGCGATCCTCAAGATAGACGGCCAAACCCGATCGCTGCGCCAGTTGTGATTGCAGCGCGGCGACTGGGTCGGTGGCGCAGATCAGCTCGCTGCGAGCGACCAGAATATGGGTGTCTCGTTGCGCCGCATCGTAGCCCTCTGCGGCCTGGTGCAGTTTGGCCAGCATGTGTCCGGCGGTGACTGCGTGCGCGCGGTCGCGCAGCGGTACCCACGAAAGCATTTCGCGATACAGATCCAGGCCCGCGGTGTGTCGGTGGATTTCGTAGGTCCAGTCACCGACAGCCACCGCCGTTTGCGCTTCCCGGTTTGCCACCACCGCCGGTATCGGCATGCCGTTGCCCCGCAGGTGGGCGATGAATTGGTGCTCCTCGCGCAAGGTGTCTGTGGTACGAACGCTGCCGTGGTGCCGCTTGATGAAAAATCGGCCGGCGTGGGTATCGACCAGGCAGGCGGCCGAAAGCGGGCGCGGGCTGTGCCAATGGATTTCCCGGACACCTCCCAGCGATGGATAGCCGCGCAGCAAGGCCTCGATCTCGGCGCACGTCAGCGTGGGCCAGTCCGGTGTCGTCTGATCACCAGCCAGACCGTGAGCGAGATGAGTGGAATCGTTCATGGCGGGACGCGAGCCACCTGGCGGGCAAAGGGCCTGCGATTATGGCGTACACCCGCAGACGCACGACGGCTTCGCTTTCGGCGGGCGGCGTCATCGCGTCTAATGGTGGCCTTGTTCCGAGATCAGACGTTATCCGATGAGTGCGATGTTGATGCTGTTTGTCTGCCTGGTGCTGGGCGTGCTGGTGGCGCGATTTGCGCGGCCGCCGGCTGGCATCGTGCACGGGATCAATTACTGGGTACTTAACATCGCGTTGTCGGCGTTGGTTCTGGAGCTGATTCCCAAGGTGCAGTTCAACGCAGAACTGTGGTTTCCAATCGCTACCATGTGGGTCACGTTTTTCGGCGCCTGGCTGCTGATCGGCATGATGGGCGCGCGGCTGGGCTGGTCGCGCCAGCGCATCGGCGCGCTGGTACTGGTCTGCGGACTGGGCAACACCTCGTTCATGGGTTATCCGTTGATCGAGGCGCTGCATGGCAAGGCGGGCCTTACGCTGGCCGTGGTTGCCGATCAGCTGGGGTGCTTTCCGCTGCTGGCGTCTGCCGGCATCGTGGTCGCCTCGATTTATTCGGGCCGTAAGCCGCAAGCTGGACTGATCGCCCGCCGCATCATGACGTTCCCGCCGTTTATCGCCATGGTGGTCGGTATTGTCGTTGGCCAGTGCGGTGGTTGGCCCGCACTGGTGGACGGCGTATTTGGCCCCATCGGCGCCACCCTGACGCCGCTGGCGTTGTTCTCGGTCGGCCTGCAGTTCAAGTTCCATCCCGGCCATCGACAGCTCGGTGCCGCAGGTCTCGGACTGGCCTGGAAGTTGTTGCTGGCGCCGCTGCTGTGCTGGGGGATAGGTGTCGCCGTCGGCGTCGAGGGCCTGGTGCTTACGGTCGGCGTGCTGCAGGCGGCGATGGCGCCCATGGTGTCGGCGGCGATCCTTGCGGACGAATACGGTCTCGAGCCGACGTTGGCCAACACCGTGCTCGGCGCGGGGATCGTGCTGTCGCTGATCACGATTCCGCTGGGCAACATGCTGCTTGGCGGCTGATCACACGCTTGCGTCGAACTCCTGCTGAGCCGAGACTAGGCCGCGACGATAGCGTCAGGGGACTCGTTTCATGGCTGGTTTCGGACTGATCAAGCGGATCTTCGGAAATGAACACGGCGAGCGTCGTTCATCACCGAGAAGTGGCGTGCCGAAGGGAGCGCTTGTTCTTGTCGTGGACGACTCAGCCACCATTCGCGCCGTGCTCGGCAAGATGCTGGTGCAGGACAGTCATGCGGTGCTGAAGGCGCCCGATGGTGAAACCGCCCTCGCCATGGCGCGTAATCAGAGTCCCGACCTGATCTTTCTCGATATCGTGATGCCGGGCATGAACGGCTTTGCGGTGCTTCGCGCGTTGCGCCGCGACCCGCAGACGCACAACATTCCTATCGTGATGATCAGCGGCAATTTGCAGGCGACCGAGCAGTTCTACGTGCAGCGGTTCGGTGCGGACGACTTCATGAAGAAACCGTTTGGACGCAGTGAGGTATTTGCCCGCATCCAGCATTTGAGCAGCACAGGCCGGCTGGTGGTGCGCGAGCGTTCAGCGGAAAACGTGCTGCCGGATGAGCCGGAATTCAGCGCGGCCGAGCACGACGCCATCCCGGATATTGCCATGCCCGATCCGCAGCATCAGTTCGACCAGGATCGCCAGCCTGGGTAATTATCAGCGCATGGTGCGCACGTGGCCCATGGCGGCATCCATCGCCTCGACTGCTTCTTTCGCCTGCTTCAGCCCGGCGCCGCTTCGCTACCGATAGCGTTTGATCGCCTCGATTTTTCGACCGGCACGCAGTTCGGCCTTGATGTCGTCATCGCTGATGTTCGGTTCCGGTTGCTACGCCCCCTCACGTCCCGATGCCACACGCCCGCGGTGGTGGCCGATCCGGTAGCCGGCGAAGAGAAGCAGGCCGCCGCTGATCGCAGTGGTCAGGTTCCAATCCATGATGCACCCCCCGAATCGTTGACAACTGTCCGATAATGTCAGCAATGAGTGATCTTCGCGACAATTCACCTGCGGATCTGCGGGCCGACGTATGGCTCTGGGCGGCACGCTTTTTCAAGACCCGAAGCCTGGCCAAGCAGGCGATCGACGGCGGCAAGGTCGAGGTCAATGGCGCGAGCTGCAAGTCGGCAAAGGCGTTGCATGTCGATGATCGCCTGCGTATCACGCGCGGCGAGCAGCGGATGGAAGTGACGGTCCTGAAGCTGTCGGCCAAACGGGGTCCGGCGACCGAAGCGCAGTCGCTCTACAGCGAAACGGAGTCCAGTCGACTTGCCCGCGAGGCCGACCGTGAGCAGCGTCGCCTCACCGGAGCCGCCCACGATCACCCGCATAAACGCCCCGACAAGCAAGCACGTCGCCAACTGCGCCGGCTCAAGGACACGCAGTAAGACGTGGATGTTGAGCAATAGGTCGCACATTGCGGCCGCGAACTGAGGGACGATTCAGAGCAATCCAGGGAATGCGCACCTTGCGCACTCGCACGAATCAGGAAATGGCATGGACGGACTCGCGCGCGTCACCGGTCTTGGCTTCATCAAGCGTCTGCTTGGTAGTCATGACGAGCCGCATCATCCTCGCACTTCACTCGGTGCCCGCATGCTGGTGATTGATGATTCACCCACGATTTGCGCGGTGTTGGGCAAGATGCTTCGTCTGGACGGTTATCGGGCAGTGAGTGCAACGGACGGTGCCGAAGCGATCGAGATGGCCCGCCGCGAGCAGCCGACGCTGATCTTTCTGGACGTGATCATGCCTGGCATGAACGGTTTCAGGGTTCTGAAAAAACTGCGTCAGGATCCGCTCACCGCGGACATTCCCATCGTGATGATCAGTGGCAACCAGCAGGCCTCCGAACAGTTCTATCTGCAGCGTTGCGGTGCTGACGATTTCATGAAGAAGCCGTTCGATCGCAATGATGTTGCCCAACGAATTGGACAGTTGGTGACTGCCGGCAAAATCGCGCGGCGAGACACATCGGGAGCGGCTGTTGAGGCGACGCCGCCGATGGCAGCGGCGACGATGGATCATATTCCGGATATCGCGATGCCTGACCCCGAAGAAACGCTTTCGATGGACCTGCCGACTCCACGGGCGCGGAAAATCAGCGGCATGGTTTGAGCGACGTTGCTTTTGCGCAAAATTCAAACGGCACGGATGTTTCATCCGTGCCGTTTGACTGTGGAACGGCATCCCGCCAGCGGCCTCTACAGAGCGCGCACGGGTTCAGGCAAGATCGAAACGATCGAGGTTCATGACCTTGTTCCAGGCCGCGACGAAATCCCCGACGAACTTCTTCTGCGCGTCAGCGCTGGCGTAGACCTCGGCCAGAGCACGTAGCTGGGCGTGCGAGCCGAAGATCAGATCGACACGGGTGCCACGCCACTTCTTTTCGCCCGTCTTGCGATCATGCGCCTCGAATGCATCCTTCGCGTCGGAGACTGCCTTCCACTCCGTGCCCATGTCGAGCAGGTTGGCGAAGAAGTCGTTGGTGAGCGCTTCGGGCGTGCCGGTGAAAACGCCATGGTCGGTCTGACCCACGTTGGTATTCAGCGCGCGCATGCCACCCATCAGCACGGTCATCTCCGGTGCGGTCAGCGTGAGCAATTGCGCCTTGTCGATCAACAACGCTTCGGCCGGAACGCTGTAACGGCCCTGGAGGTAGTTGCGGAAACCATCGGCGATCGGTTCCAGCGGAGCAAACGCTTCCACATCGGTCTGCTCCTGCGAGGCGTCTGTGCGACCGGGCACAAAGGGCACCGTGACCGCATGACCGGCGTTCTTCGCCGCCTGTTCGACACCGGCGCAACCGGCCAGCACGATCAAATCGGCAAGCGACACTTTCCGGCCGGCGGATGACGCCCCGTTAAAGTCGCCCTGGATGCCTTCGAACGTCTTGAGAACTTTCGCCAGCTGCTCGGGCTGGTTGACCGGCCAGTCCTTTTGCGGGGCAAGTCGGATGCGTGCGCCGTTGGCGCCGCCGCGCTTGTCCGAGCCGCGGAAGGTAGACGCCGATGCCCAAGCCGTGGACACCAGCTGCGACACCGACAGACCCGACGCCAGCACCTTCGCCTTCAGCGCCTTGATGTCTTCGTCGTTGACCAGCGGATGATCCACGGCGGGAATTGGATCCTGCCAGATAAGCTCCTCGTTCGGTACGTCCGGGCCGAGGTAGCGGGCGAGCGGGCCCATGTCGCGGTGGGTGAGCTTGAACCAGGCCCGGGCAAACGCGTCGGCGAACTGATCCGGGTTCTGATGGAAGCGCCTTGAGATCTTTTCGTAGGCCGGGTCCATACGCAGCGAAAGATCCGTCGTCAGCATGGTCGGTGCGTGATGCTTCGATGAGTCGTGGGCGTCGGGGATCGTACCGGCACCTGCACCGTCCTTCGGGGTCCACTGATGGGCGCCGGCAGGACTCTTGGTCAGCTCCCATTCGTAGCCGAACAGGTGCTCGAAGTAGTCGTTGGTCCACTGTGTTGGTTTCGTGGTCCAGGTCACTTCCAGGCCGCTCGATATTGCGTCGCCTCCCTTGCCGCTGGCGTAGCTGTTGTGCCAGCCCAGACCCTGGGCTTCAAGATCTGCCGATTCGGGTTCACTTCCGACGTGCTCCGCGCTGGCGGCGCCATGTGTCTTGCCGAACGTGTGGCCGCCAGCGATCAGCGCCACGGTCTCCTCATCGTTCATCGCCATGCGCGCGAAGGTCTCGCGGATGTCCACGGCCGACGCAACGGGGTCGGGCTTGCCATCGGGGCCTTCCGGATTGACGTAGATCAGGCCCATCTGAACCGCGGCAAGCGGATTCTCGAGGTCGCGCGAGTGGCTCACCTCGCTGTCGTCGTCCTTCACCAGCACGCCGTGATCTTCATCCACGCCCGGCGAGCCCTGCGAGTAACGGATGTCACCGCCGAGCCACTTTTCCTCGCTGCCCCAGTACACGTCCATGTCCGGTTCCCACACGTCCTCGCGGCCGCCGGCGAAACCGAAGGTCTTGAAGCCCATGGTTTCCAGCGCGACGTTGCCGGTGAGGACGATCAGGTCGGCCCAGGAAATCTTGTTGCCGTATTTCTGTTTGATCGGCCAGATCAGGCGGCGCGCCTTGTCCAGGCTGACGTTGTCCGGCCAGCTGTTGAGCGGAGCAAAACGTTGCTGGGCACGACCGGCGCCACCGCGACCGTCTCCGATTCGATAGGTGCCCGCGCTGTGCCATGCCATGCGGATGAACAACCCGCCGTAGTGGCCGAAGTCCGCCGGCCACCAGTCCTGCGAGTCGGTCATCAGCGCGGCGAGATCCTTTTTCAGCGCCGCCAGGTCGAGGCTCTTGAAAGCCTCCGCATAGTTGAAATCCTCGCCCATGGGATTGGACTTTGAGGAATGCTGTTGCAGCAGGTCCACTCGCAACTGTTTCGGCCACCAGTCACGGTTTGTCGTACCACCGCCTGCGGCGTGATTGAACGGGCACTTCGTTTCGGTTGACATGGTCTTCTTCCTTTTGTCGATTGAATTCGGCGTCCCGGTCCGGTTCAAGCTCCGGGCGCTTATAAATGACAGGTTTTGTAAAAGACGTGGTGATCGATCGGCTTTCCGATTTGACGGAAACACTGGGCCAGCGGATGTAGCAGTGAGGCGGTTAAGTCTCGTCTGACGCAAGGCTCATGGAAGCTGACGATGAGGGCCTGCGAAGTTCAATAAGGACTCCAGCTTGCAGGGAGGGGCGACATGGCAGCCCGCGGAGGCAACGAATGACGCGAAGCCGCCCACACGCTGATCCTGTGAACCTACGCCTTAATGACAATGCATGGAATTTGATTGTTACGATGCGCCCGATAGCTCTTGTCTATGGTCAGGCCGTCGCGCCAGGCGCGTGTTCTTGGCAGAAGCGCATCGCCCGGCGAGCGAAGGCTGGCTGCGGCGGTGACGTTTGGCTCAGCGCAACGATTTCAATCGGTAGAGCGCGTCCAGCGCCTCGCGCGGAGTCAGCGAGTCCGGGTCCAGCGCTTCCAGCGCACGTTCGGCAGCTGATGGCTGCGCAGGGGCGAACAGGCCCAGTTGCGGTGAGAGTTCGCTGGCGGACGGGGGAACATTGGCGTGCTGATGCATGCCGCGCTCCAGTTCCGCCAGGGTGCGTCGCGCCTCAACGATCACCGATTTCGGCAGCCCGGCCAGCGCGGCCACTTGCAGGCCGAAGCTGCGGTTGGCGGGGCCTTCCTTGACCGCATGCATGAAGACGAGCTGTTCGCCGCGCTGCTGGTCGTGAAATTCGACGGCGTCCAGATGCACGTTGGCGATGCCGGGAATCTCACCCGCCAGCTCGGTCAATTCGAAATAGTGGGTGGCAAACAAGGTGTAAGCGCGGCTTTGCCGCGCCAGATGCACGGCGGCGGCACGGGCCAGCGAAAGGCCGTCGTAGGTGCTGGTGCCGCGGCCGACCTCGTCCATCAGCACCAGGCTGTGCTCGGTGGCGTTGTGCAAGATATTGGCCGTTTCACTCATCTCCACCATGAAGGTGGACTGGCCGCGCGAAAGATCGTCGCCAGCGCCGATGCGGGTGAAGATGCGGTCGATCGGCCCGATCACGGTGCGTGACGCGGGCACGTAGCTGCCGATATGCGCCAGCAGCACGATCAGCGCGTTTTGGCGCATGTAGGTGGACTTGCCGCCCATGTTGGGGCCGGTGATCACCAGCATGCGGCGGGCGTCGTCGAGGATCAGGTCATTGGGCTCGAACGGTTCGTCGCGAACCTTTTCTACCACCGGATGCCGTCCGCGCTCGACGTGGATGCCAGGTTGGTCGGTGAGTTCCGGCGCGCTCCAGTCCAGCGCCTCGGCCCGTTCGGCCAGCGCGGCCAGCACATCAAGTTCGGCCATCGCGGCGGCGGCGGATTTCAGCGGCTCCAGTTTTTCGGTCAGGGTGTCGAGCAGTGCTTCGTACAAGGCGCGCTCGCGCATCAACGAACGTTCTTTCGCCGAAAGCACCTTGTCCTCGAACGATTTCAGCTCTTCGGTGATGTAACGCTCGGCGTTCTTGGTCGTCTGTCGGCGGGTGTAATGCGTGGGTGCCTTGTCGGACTGCCCCTTGCTGATCTCGATGTAATAGCCGTGCACGCGGTTGTAGCCGACTTTCAGTGTATGGATGCCGCTGGCAGCTTTCTCGCGTTCCTCCAGCTCAACCAAATACTGGTCGGCGTGGGTGGATAGCCGCCGCAGCTCGTCAAGTTCGGCGTCGTAGCCGTCGGCAATCACCCCACCATCGCGCTGCAGCACGGGCGGCTGCTCGACGACCGCACGTACCAGCAGGGCGGCGGTATCGGCATGATCGCCGATGCGTTCGACCAGGCGGTGCAGCAGTGGACTGTCCAGGCTTACGATCTGCTCTCTCAACACTGGCGCCGCGGCCAGGCCGTCGCGCAGGGTGGACAGGTCGCGCGGGCGCGCCGAACGCAGCGCCACCCGGGCCAGGATGCGCTCCAGGTCACCGATGCCGCGCAGGGTCTCGCGCAGGGCGTCGTACTGGCGACGGTCGATCAACGTACCGATCGCCTGGTGGCGATGACGCAGCACCGAGCGGGAACGCAGCGGACGGGTCAACCAACGGCGCAGCAGTCGCGCGCCCATCGGCGTGACGGTTTCATCGAGAACGCCGAGCAGGGTGTGCTCGGTGCGGCCGCTGGGGTGCGTGTCCAGTTCCAGGTTGCGCCGAGTGGCGGCGTCGAGCGCAATGGTTTCGCTGGCGCTTTCCACAGCCATGCCGGTGAGATGCGGCAGCGCGCTCTTCTGGGTTTCTTCGACATACCCCAGCAGGCAACCGGCGGCAGCGACGGCCAACGGCAGCTGGTCGACGCCGAAACCGCTGAGGTCGCGCGTGCCGAAAAAGCGGTTCAACTCGCGCCGGGCAGCGTCACCATCGAAATGCCACGGCTGGCGCTTGCGCAAGCCGGGCAGGGCGCTGACCAGTTTCGGCCACGCGACGTCCTCGCCGATCAGCGTCTCCGCCGGCTGCAGGCGGGCCAGCTCCGCCGCCAGCGCTTCGGCATTCGGCACCTCACTGAGTAAAAACCGGCCACTGGACAGGTCGACCCAGGCCAGGCCGTAGGCGCCGTTCGGGCCAGCCGCGATCGCCAGCAGCAGGTTGTCGCGACGATCCTCCAGCAGCGCCGCGTCGGTCACCGTGCCGGGCGTGATGATGCGCACCACTTTGCGTTCGACGATGCCCTTGGCCAGCGCCGGATCGCCGATCTGCTCGCAGATCGCCACCGACTCACCCAGCCGCACCAGCCGCGCCAGATAGTTTTCCGCCGCGTGATACGGAACCCCGGCCATCGGAATCGGCGCGCCGGCGGACTGCCCGCGCTGGGTCAGGGTGATATCGAGCAGTCGCGCCGCCTTGCGCGCGTCGTCAAAGAACAGCTCGTAGAAGTCGCCCATCCGGAAGAACAGCAGCACATCGGGATGCTCGGCCTTGGCCGAGAGGTACTGGCGCATGAATGGGGTGTGCTTGGTGAGATCGTCTTGGCTCATGCAGTGCAAGTCTTGGCGTGGTCGCGCGAAACGGGTAGAAGGATGCCTCTGCATCTTGCGCAAAGTTCATTCAAGTCCGGGAGTCTCGCATGGAGTTGTCATCCGTACCTACCGATGCAGAGCTGTACTCGCTCGCCCAGGAGGTCGCCGACGAGGCGTTGCAGCAACGCCTGATGCTGGTGACGGCCGAATCCTGCACCGGAGGCTGGATTGCCAAGGCGCTCACCGATCTGCCAGGCAGTTCGGCCTGGTTTGAGGCCGGGCTGGTGACCTACAGCTATCGAGCCAAGGAAACGCTGCTCGGCGTCAATCCGCGAACGCTGGAGACCACCGGGGCGGTCAGCGAAGAAACGGCTCTGGAGATGGTTTCCGGCGCTCTTGCGCGGTTTGGTGCAGGGCTTGCGGTGGCAGTGACGGGCGTTGCCGGACCAACGGGCGGCACGGTTGAGAAGCCGGTAGGGACGGTGTGGGTAAGCTGGAAGCGCCGTGGCGGCTACGGCCATGCCCAGATGTTTCACTTCAGCGGCGATCGCGAGGCGGTTCGTCGGCAGACCGTGGCGGCCGCGCTCGCGGGCCTGCGCAAAACCCTGACGGAATGAGATGTGGCTGACCGTCAGACGTGCTTGAACAGTATGGGATAATCACCGCTTCAAATCCCATCTCGAGCATGATCGCAGCCCGTGAGACGCCAGCCGGGCATCATGCTTGCCACACACACACGCACGCACAACCGGAATTCAAACGATGGATGACAACAAGCGCAAGGCTCTCACTTCCGCTCTGGGCCAGATCGAGAAGCAGTTCGGCAAGGGCGCGATCATGCGTATGGGCGACCGCGTGAACGAGGCGATCGAGACGATCTCCACCGGTTCGCTCGGGTTGGATATCGCACTCGGTGTCGGTGGCTTGCCGCGCGGTCGCGTGGTCGAGATCTACGGGCCCGAATCGTCCGGCAAGACCACCATGACCTTGCAGGCTATCGCCAGCTGCCAGCGCATGGGCGGCACCGCCGCCTTCATCGATGCCGAGCACGCACTTGATCCCACCTATGCCGAAAAGCTGGGGGTGAAGGTCGACGACCTGCTGGTGTCGCAGCCCGATACCGGTGAACAGGCGCTGGAAATCGCCGACATGCTGGTGCGCTCGTGTGCGGTCGACATGGTCGTGATCGATTCGGTCGCCGCGCTCACCCCGAAGGCCGAAATCGAAGGTGAGATGGGCGACACCCACGTCGGCCTGCAGGCCCGCCTGATGAGTCAGGCGCTGCGAAAACTCACCGCCAACATCAAGAAATCCGGCTGCCTGGTGATCTTCATCAACCAGATCCGCATGAAGATCGGCGTGATGTTCGGTAGCCCGGAAACCACCACCGGCGGCAATGCGCTGAAGTTCTACGCCTCGGTGCGGCTGGATATCCGCCGCATCGGTGCAGTGAAGAAGGGCGAGGAGATCATCGGTTCGGAGACCCGCGTCAAGGTGGTCAAGAACAAGGTGGCGCCGCCGTTCCGCAAAGCCGAGTTCGAGATCCTGTACGGCGAGGGCACCTCGCGCGAAGGCGAAATCATCGAGCTGGGCGTGGCGGAGAACCTGATCGACAAGTCCGGTGCCTGGTACAGCTACAAGGGCGACCGCATCGGTCAGGGCAAGGAGAACGTGCGCCAGTACCTGCGCGAGCATCCGGACATGACCAACGAGATCGATGCGGAGCTGCGGTTGCGTTTGCTGGTGCCGGTCGGCCGGCCTGCAGCTGCGGCCGCGGAGGAAGTGGTCGAGGAGGCGTGATACGCATCCGTTGAGTTTCCGCACGCGAATCATGGCCCGGCTAATCCCGGGCCATGTTCGTTTCAGGGGCGTTGGTCGCTCCGATATCGATCGACGGGCCGAGATCGGTGGTTATCTCCGCGGGATGCTGCGCTACCCTCGGAGTGAACGGTTGAAAGCCGTCGTGCCAATACAGGTGTCTGCCGCATGATTATGAAACGCCGACCCGGTCCGGACGATCCGTCCAAGCCCAAGCGCAGCGCCTACGACAAGGCGCTGGGTCTGCTGGCGCGACGGGAGCACTCGCGCAAGGAACTGAAGCTCAAGCTTCGACAAGGTGGTTACGAGGGCGAGGAAACGGGTGCGGCGATTGACCGGCTTGGCGAGCAGCAATATCAAGATGATGACCGCTTCGCCGAAGTGCTGGTTCGGAGCCGGGTCGGGCAGGGCTACGGGCCAATGCGCTTGCGCGTCGAACTGAAAAGTCATGGGGTAAGCGACGCCAGAATCCGTGAGTTGATCGAGGAGGTCGAGGTGAATTGGGAGGATCTGGCAGCCACCCAATTACGCCGCCGATACGGAAGCGCAGGTATTGCGGACCGCGCCGAACGGGTCAAACGCAGCCAGTTCCTCTTGCGCCGAGGCTTTGCCGCCGCCACAGTACGGGCTGTTACCCACGCCGACGTGGACGAAGCTGCCGACTCAGATGACTGATCGCGTGGTGTACCTGCGGCGCGGCCGTCATCACGTCAGCCAACATGATTCGCATGAAAACTTCTGAAATCCGCTCTGCCTTCCTCGACTTCTTCCGTGCCAAGGGACACACCATCGTGCCCTCCAGCTCGCTGGTCCCGTCCAACGACCCGACCCTGATGTTCACCAACTCGGGCATGGTGCAGTTCAAGAACGTGTTCCTCGGCAGCGAAAAGCTGGGCTTCGTCCGTGCCGCCGATGTGCAGCGCTGCCTGCGCGCCGGCGGCAAGCACAACGATCTCGACGCGGTCGGTTACACGGCGCGTCATCACACCTTCTTCGAAATGCTCGGCAACTGGTCCTTCGGCGACTATTTCAAGCGCGAGGCCATCGTCTGGGCGTGGGAACTGTTGACGGACGTGTTCAAGCTGCCGGCGGACAAGCTCACCGTCACCATCTATCACACGGATGACGAGGCCTATGCGATCTGGCACGACGAGATCGGCGTGCCGGCCGAACGGATCATTCGTATCGGTGACAACAAGGGCGGCCCGTTCGCGTCCGACAATTTCTGGCAGATGGCCGACACCGGCCCGTGCGGTCCCAGTTCGGAAATCTTCTACGACCACGGTCCGCAGATTGCTGGCGGTCCGCCCGGCTCGGCGGATGAAGACGGCGATCGTTTCATCGAGATCTGGAATCTGGTCTTCATGCAGTTCGATCGCGCGCCCGACGGTACGCTGAGCCCGCTGCCAGCCCCTTGCGTGGACACGGGCATGGGTCTGGAGCGGCTGGCGGCGATTCTGCAAAACGTGCATTCAAACTACGAGATCGACTTGTTTGCGCATCTGATCGCCGAAGCGGGCACGCTAACCGGCACCGCCGACCTGTCCAGCAAGTCGCTGCGCGTTATCGCGGATCACATCCGGGCCTGCTCGTTCCTGATTGTTGATGGCGTAATACCTTCCAACGAAGGCCGTGGTTACGTGCTGAGGCGGATCATTCGCCGGGCGCTGCGTCACGGCTGGATGCTCGGCGTGCGCGGGGATTTCTTCTGGAAGATGGTGCAGCCGCTGGTTGAGGAAATGGGCGCCGCCTACCCGGATTTCGCGGCGAAGCAGTCGTTCATCGAAGACGCTCTGCGCACCGAGGAGCAGCGCTTTGGTGAAACGCTGGAGCACGGCATGCGCCTGTTCGACGAGGTCGCGGGCAAGTCTGTGAGCAGCATCGCCGGTGCCGACGCGTTCCGTCTCTACGATACCTACGGCTTCCCGGTCGATCTCACCGCCGACATCGCGCGTGAGCGCGGACTGGAGGTGGACATGGCCGGCTTCGAGCTGGCGATGAATGAACAGCGTGAACGCGCGCGTGCCGCGGGCCGCTTCGAAGCGAAGGGCCAGATGCCGGCCGAACTGGCGAGTCAGCTTTCACCGACCGTCTTTCTCGGCTACGACGCGCAGCACAGCAGCGCCAGCAAGTTGCTCGGCATCGTGCGCGGCGGCGGGCAGGTCGATCAGCTCGCCAAAGGCGAGCAGGCGCTGCTGATTCTCGATCGCACGCCGTTTTACGCCGAGTCGGGCGGACAGATGGGCGACGCGGGAGCGTTGACCACGGCCTCGGGGCAATTCGAAGTCAGCGACACGGTGAAGATGGGTGGCGTGTTTTTCGGTCACGTCGGTTCCTGGCACGGCGATGCACCGCTGCGGACCGGCGACAGTGTGGACGCCGCTGTGGATACGGCACGCCGCCAGGCGATCGTGCTCAATCATTCCGCCACGCATCTGCTGCATGCCGCACTGCGCAAGGTGCTGGGCGATCACGTATCGCAGAAGGGTTCGCTGGTGGCGCCGGAACGGCTGCGTTTTGACTTCTCCCACGTCAAGCCGATGAGTCGCGATGAGCTCGCGCAGGTCGAAGCGATGGTCAACGCGGAAGTGAGGCGCAACGTAGCGGCCGAAGTCCACAACATGGGCTACGACGATGCGATCGAATTCGGTGCCATGGCGTTGTTCGGCGAGAAGTACGGCGACGAGGTGCGCGTGTTGAAGATGGGGGATTTCTCCACCGAACTCTGCGGAGGCACCCATGTTGGGCGTACCGGTGACATCGGTCTATTCAAGATTGTCAGCGAATCGGGCGTGGCAGCGGGCGTGCGCCGCATCGAAGCGGTGACCGGTGATGGAGCGCTGGACTTCGTCAGCGAAGAGGAGCGACGTCTTGGCGAGCTTTCGCAACTGCTTTCGGGAAGCGGCGACGAGGTCGTCGAGAAGCTTCGCCAGCTGTTCGATCGCCAGAAAAAGCTGGAGCGCGAACTCGAGTCGCTACGCAGCAAGGCGGCCGGTTCGGCCACGGCCGATCTGGCCGGCTCGGCCACGGATGTCGATGGCATCAAGGTCGTGGCAGCTCGCCTGGAAGGCCTGGATGCCAAGTCGCTGCGTGACAGTGTGGATCAGCTCAAACAGCAGCTGGGTGACTGCGTGATCCTGCTGGCAGGCGCGACCGATGGCCGCGTCTCCCTGATCGCCGGCGTGCACGGCAAGGCGCTTGGCCGGATCAAGGCGGGCAACGTGGTGGCGCACGTCGCTGCGCAAATCGACGGCAAGGGCGGCGGTCGTCCGGACATGGCTCAGGGAGGTGGTGCTGACACCCCGAATCTGCCGGCTATTCTGGTCGCATTGCCTCAATGGGTTTCAGCTCAGTAACCGCGTTCAAATGTCAGCTGAACGCGTCGGTTTCCCTTGCCTGTTCGCATTGCACAGGGGAATCACGCTCAGCTACTATCGACAGGTGTCGGCGTCATCGTTAACGGTGGCGGCGCCAGTCAGGACGCTTAGAGAGTGTTTTGTCTGTGAGCCGGGAAGGCGGAAGGGCCTTCGACGGATCAATCGTCGAACTGTGTATTGGTGGGCTCAGGGGTGAGGCATCATCAATTTGCAGGCCTGTGACCAACAGCTTTTATGGAGTAGTAAATCATGTTGATTCTGACCCGCCGGGTCGGTGAGACCCTGATGATCGGCGACGAGGTGACCGTTACCGTTCTGGGTGTCAAGGGCAATCAGGTACGCATTGGTATCAATGCACCTAAAACTGTCTCTGTCCACCGCGAAGAAATCTACCAGCGAATTAAGGGCGAAACCGAAGCCAGCAGCGTGCCGGACGAGTCCGCCGAACAATGAATTTGAATTAGGTCTTTACCTTGACCACGCCGGTTAGTATCCTTGCCGGCTTCGCAGCAATGCGAACAAACCCCGGAGAGATGCCCGAGCGGCTGAAGGGGCTCCCCTGCTAAGGGAGTATAGGGTTTATAGCCTTATCGAGGGTTCGAATCCCTCTCTCTCCGCCAATAAGATGCAATAAATCACTGATTTTAAGTGACTTTTGCGAAAACAAAGACGGCTGGTATGCCATTGGGTATGCCAGCCGTTGTTGTTTCTGGTTGTGTCTCGTTGGGCTTCAATAGGTCGAACGTTCCCAATCTGAAAACTACGAGACCGCCGCATCTGGGAAAATCACCTTGTTGTTGCCCACACCGCGGTGCTTCACCACTTGGATCTGCACAGGCAGTCGCTCCTTGACAGCTTGGACGTGGCTAATTACACCGATCAGTTTGCCACCGGCATTGAGCCGGTCGAGCGCGTCGAGCGCGATGTCGAGCGATTCGGGATCCAGCGTGCCGAACCCTTCGTCCAGAAAGAATGAGTCGATGCTGGTTCGCTGGCTGACTAGGTCCGACAGGCCCAACGCGAGCGCCAAGCTGACGAGGAAGCTTTCGCCGCCGGAAAGCGTGTTCGCGCTGCGCGAGGCATCTGCCTGCC
>JBDTXA010000046.1:0-20566 GCA_040006415.1 Rhodanobacter sp. | reverse complement strand
GTGCACTCGTCGAAGATCATCGCAATGTCCGAATCCAGCGTGGTCTGGATTTGCATCGACACTTCCGGCGACAGGAACACCTTTGAGCCATCCACCGGCGAAGCAAAGGTCACGCCCTCCTCGGTAATCTTGCGCTTGTGCGCCAGCGAGAACACCTGGAAACCGCCCGAATCGGTAAGGATGGGTTTGTCCCAGCCGATGAATTTGTGCAGACCGCCGAATTTCTCGACCACCTCCAGCCCCGGCCGCAGAAACAGATGGAAGGTGTTGCCGAGAATGATTTCGGCGCCGATCTCGGTGACGTCGCGCGGCGTCATGGCCTTGACCGAACCGTAGGTGCCTACCGGCATGAAGGCCGGAGTTTCCACCGTGCCGCGGTCAAATGTCAGCCGGCCGCGGCGCGCGGCGCCGTCGGTGGCAGCGAGATCGAAAGTCATGGAAGTCATCCGGTCAAGTTTAACCGGACGCCGGACTTCCGGCTTGAACCCAACGACTCAGAGCCGGAGTCAGGCAATGAGTCAAGGTGGGCGCTTCATCGAGAATCGGTCGCGCGTGGTGGCGTAGAGACTGCCGCTGAGACGACCCACCAGATCGAGTTTTGCCGGATCGACGTGGCGCTCATCAGCCATTACCGCATCATCGATGTGAGCGAGCAGGACCTTCGCGAAAATCAGGAACTGGCGTGGATGTTGCGCCGGATACGGCTTGATCTCCGCCAGCTCGCATTCAAAGGCGACCGCCGCATCGGCAATGCGAACCGGCCTGACACGGGTGCTCGGCGTCGTCGCCATAGGGGCCAGCTCGAATTCGCTCTGATCGTGCGGCAAGGTCGCCGACGTGGCGTTCATCGTCTCGGCCGCCGCGCGGCTGACCAGATGAATCACCAGCTCGCCCGTTTCCTGCACGTTGCGCACGGTGTCCTTGAGCCGGTCGCCGCCATGCAGGCCGACATTGACCATCAACGTGGCTGGGTCATCGCAGATCACCTGGAAAAAACTGAAGGGCGCCAGATTGGCGATCCCCTTGGCCGATACGGTCGATACCCACGCAATCGGTCGCGGCGTCACCGTAGAGGATAGCCAGCGATACGACTCGGCGGCGTCGAGCCGGGTGAAATCCAGTTGCATGAGGATCCTTATTCGCCGTGCGGGAGAATCAGCATGGCATCCCCATAGGAGAAGAAACGGTAACGCTGCTCCACCGCATGGCGATACGCGTCCAGCATGTATTCACGCCCGGCCAGCGCCGAGACCAGCATGAGCAGGGTGGATTGCGGCAGGTGGAAGTTGGTCAGCAGACCGTCGATGCTGGTGAAACGATAGCCGGGAAAGATGAAGATCTGTGTTTCACCGGCAAACGGATGCAGTTCTCCATCCTTGCTGGCGCTCTCCAGCGCGCGCACCACGGTGGTGCCGACCGCAATCACGCGTCCGCCGGCGGCGCGGGTGCGGCGGATCTGTCCGACGAGATGGGCGCCGACATTCAGCCACTCGCGATGCATCTGGTGATCTTTCAGATTGTCCGCCCGCACCGGCTGGAACGTGCCGGCGCCCACGTGCAAGGTGACATAGCCAAAATCCACCGCCCGCTCGCGTAGTTGCGCCAGCATCGCCTCGTCAAAATGCAGCCCGGCCGTGGGCGCCGCCACCGCACCGGGCTCGCGCGCGAATACAGTCTGGTAGCGCTCCATGTCGCTGGCGTCAGCCTGGCGCTCGATATACGGAGGTAGCGGCATCTCGCCTAACTTGAGCAGCAGCTTTTCCAGTGGCTGCGGCGATTCGAAGCGCAGTCGGAAGAAACCTTCGTCGCGCCCCAGCACCAAGGCATGGCTGCCATCAGCCAGCTCGATGCGTCCGCCCTCCTTCGGCTTCTTGCTGACGCCCAGTTGCACCGTGGCTTCGTGCGCACCGGTGATTCGCTCGATCAGGATTTCCACCGCGCCGCCCGTATCCTTTCGGCCGTAAAGTCGCGCCGGCAACACACGGGTGTCGTTGAACACCAGCAGATCACCCGGCCGCAGAAAATCCGGCAAGTCGCGAAACATGCGGTCCTGCCGTGACTGCGCGGCCACATCCAGCAACAGCATGCGACTGGCGGAACGCTCGGCCAGCGGCACCTGTGCGATCAGTTCGGGCGGCAACTCAAAATCGAAATCGGACTTCTTCAAGGTTGGCTCAAGGAGCACCCGCGACCCGCGGGCAAGCGCCCATTATCCCGCAGCGGCCGGCAGCTGGCACCCTCGGCCGCGATGCGAACATGGGCAACCGCGGCAGCGGATGGGAGAATGCCGCGACTTGAGCAACGGCTTTCCCATGCAGTCACTGCGCCTCGACTGGCTTCATCGCCCCACCCACCGCCAGGTGTGGCTGCTGGCCGCGCCGATGATTGCCTCCAACCTCACTGTCCCGTTGGTGTCGCTGGTCGACAGCATCGTGGCCGGTCATCTGCCCCGCGCCGAACAGCTCGGCGCGGTAGCCGTCGGCAGTGCGGTATATGCCTTGCCAGTGTGGATCTGCGGCTTTCTGCGCATGGGCACCATCGGTTTTTCGGCCCAAGCCAGCGGTCGCGACGACGGCGCCATGTTGCGACGTGTGCTGTTGCAGGCGATGCTGCTGGCGGCGGGGCTTGCTGTCGTCATTCTGCTATTGATGCAGCCGCTGCTGCCCGTCGTGCTGGACCTGATGAACCCCTCGGCGGGACTTGAGAACTTGGCTGTCTCTTACCTGCACATTCGACTGGTCGGCCTGCCAGCAGCGCTGATCAACTACGCACTGATCGGCTGGTTTCTGGGCATGCAGAACGCGCGCGTCGCGTTGCGTGTCACGGTGGTGACCAATCTCGTCAACATCGCCTTGAATCTGCTCTTCGTGCTTGGCATGCACCGGGGCGTGACAGGCATCGCACTGGCGTCGGTGATCGGAGAATGGACGGGAGCGCTGGCCGGCCTGCTTGGCATATCAGCGCAGCTACGCCGCTATCCGGGCCAGTTGCACGGGGCGGCCATGCGTCGCTGGGCAAGCTGGCAACCCTTGCTTGCCGTCAATCGCGACATCCTGATCCGCAGCCTCGTGCTGCAAGCCGTGTTCTTTGCACTGGCCGTGCTGGGCACTCGCCTGGGCGACAGTACGGTGGCTGCCAACGCGCTGCTGCTCAACGGTTTGCTGGTGACTTCGTTCGCGCTGGATGGTCTGGCCAACGCCATCGAGGCGTTGACTGGCCATGCGCTTGGCCGTAGTGACCCCGTCGCCATGCGCCGGACGCTGGTGGTCGCCGGTGGCTGGTCACTGCTCGGCGGGGCGTTGTTCGCGATCTTCTTCGGGCTGTTCGGGCGAATCTTCATCGACCTGCAAACCAATATCGTGCAAGTGCGCGAGACCGCCTACCCATACCTGCCCTATCTCGCCGTTCTTCCGCTGGTAGCGGTTTGGAGCTATCTGCTGGACGGCCTGTTCGTCGGCGCCAGCCGCGCGCGGGAGATGCGCAACACCATGCTGCTGGCCGGCATCGTCTTCGCGCTGCTGGTGGCCGGGCTTCACCCATGGGGGAATCACGGCCTGTGGCTGGCATTTATCGGCTTCATGCTGGTACGTGCGGCCACCATGGCGTGGACGGCACGCAGCATTACCCGGCGTAACGAATGGATGTTGACGACGGATCACTAGAAACCGGTCTGGCAGATCTCTAAAGCCAGCCTTTCTGCCTGGCCATGCGATAGGCCTCGATACGGTTGGTCACGCCGAGTTTGCCGATCGCTTCGGAAAGATAATTGCGTACCGTGCCGTGCGACAGATTGAGCTGGGTGGCGATGTCGCCGGCGGCCTGTCCCTCACCGGCAAGCCGAAGTACCTGACGCTCGCGGTCATTCAGCGGGTCGGCTTCGGACCAGGCATCCAGCGCCAGTTGCGGATCGATCGCACGGCCGCCGCGATGCACCGTACGCAAGGCCTCGGCCAGATTCTCCGCCGGCGCATCCTTCAACAGATAGCCCGACACGCCAGCGTCCAGCGCGCGGCGAAGAAAGCCCGGACGCGCGAAGGTAGTGACGATGACGACCTTGATCGGCAACGCCTGGCGATGAATGCGCTGCGCGAGCTCCAGCCCGGTGAGGCCGGGCATCTCGATATCGGTCACCAGCAGATCAGGCTTGAGTCTTTGCAGCTCGCGCCAGGCTTCCTCGCCATCCGCAGCGGACCCGAGCACTTCGATATCCGATTCCATGCCCAGCAAAGCCGACAAAGCGCCCCGCACCATCGCCTGATCTTCGGCCAGCAACACGCGTATCACGAGGCAATCCTCGCGCAGCTCAGGCTTGCCGTGGTGAATGCAGATTCGGAGCGAAGCAGATCATTCATGCGGCGGGTTGTCCGGAAAGTGGAGTGTCGACTGCATCGCCATGCAATCGTGATGGATTGCGCGAGATTTCGACCAACCGCAGCATCGGTACGGGCGCCGTCACGTTCAGTCGTGTGCCCTGCCCGCGGGAAGAGTCTATGGTCATCGAACCGTTGAGCGCACGCACGCGCTCGCGCATCCCGCTGAGGCCGTTGCCATCATGATCGAGGCCACCACGACCATCATCACTGACTGTCATGCGCACACTGGTGTGCTCGCGATGCCAGCGAATGGTGGCCGAATGGGCTCCCGCATGCCGCGCGATGTTGGTGGCCGCCTCGCGCAGGACCAGCGAGAGGCCTCGCTCGATATCTGGTGGCAGATCGGTGGGCGGATGTTCGTAATCCAGCCGCACGCCCGAGGACTCCAGCAGCAGTCTGACTGATGCCAGCTCGGCCGCCAGGTCGGCCGCGCGGATCCCGCTGACCGCACTGCGTACCTCCGCCAGCGCATGCCGCGCCACTTTCTCTGCCTCCGTCACTTCACGTTTTGCCGCCTCGGTGTCGCGATCAAACAGCTTGCGCGAGAGCTCAAGTTTCAGCGTGATCAGCGACAAGGTGTGGCCGAGCAGATCGTGCAGATCGCGACCGATGCGCTCGCGTTCAGCGGTTGCGGCCAAGCGCCGGACCTCCTCATGCGAGAGCCGCAATTGGGCGTCCTTCTCCTCGCTGACACGCTCGGCCCTGATGATGAAACCGATGATGAAAGACGTCAGAGGAATCGAGAACACCGCCTGCCACGGGTAACCCAGCGACCAGGTTTCCAGCAACAACACGGCGTTGAGCCCCACCAGCCAAAGCAAATACTTGCGAAAGCTCAAGCGGCAACTGCAAAGAAGAACACAACCGTAGATGAAATACGTCAACCCACTGGGATAGAACGGCAACAGCGCCATGCTCAGGAGAACCATTGCCAGCCCGTAGGCGCGCGCGTGCGACCGCGGACCCACGCCACTTTTGTAATAGAGCAGCAGGAAAAGCGGATAGGTGGTGACGGTGATGGCGACCCAGCGAGCGCTCCAGCCACCGGCATCCCACACCGGGACCACAAAGATCCACGCCGACCACAACAAATGGATCGCATCGACCCACGGCGATTTGCCCTTGCTGATGCTGCGGGCAGCCAGTGAATCCGGCGCGATCGCGAAAAACTCGACAAGTCTCTGGTTCATGGTTTTCATTTCGCCGGAACGAGGCACGCGCTTCATCGTACTTCAACCATTCCGGCGCAGGCGACGCGCCGCCAGCAGCAGGAACGCGGCGGTAAACCCGAGCAATGCCAGCACATGCCCCAGCAGCGGCCCCTGCTTCATGCCGACCGCGGCCAAGGCGAGCATGTCCAGGTGATAGCTTGGCCATATCGGTGCAATCTGCTGCAGAAACTTCGGCAGCATTGGCAGCGGAAACCACAGGCCGGACAGGAACGACATCGGCAGATAGATCAGGTTGAGCATGCCGGGCGCGCCCTGACCCTTGATCAAGGTACCGACAAACATGCCCATCGCGCAGAATGGCAGCACACCAAGCATGCCGGTGATTAGCAAGGCGCCGACCTGTGTTGGCGAGAGGGAGACGTGGGCCAGTTGCGACAACGCCAGCAGCAACACCACGACCACGCCGGCAGCGAGCATCGCCATCAGCATTTTTCCAAGCAGGTAAGCCCCCGGAGGCATCGGCAAGGCACGTTTGAAAGTCAGCAGGCCGCCGTCGCGTTCGATCGCCAGCGAGACGCCAAAGCCGAACAGGCCTGGACTCATCACACCGAATACCGAGTAGCTTGCGAGCAGGAACCGGGCCGCATCAGGCGCGCCGGGCTGGGCCATGAGCACACCGAACACCAGATAGAACATGCCGGGAAACAGCATGATCGGCAGCATGAAGCCTGGTGCCCGCATGTAACGCAGGCATTCGCTGCGCGCCTCTTCCAGGTAGGCACCGAAGACCCGGCCGGGCGTCATGTCGATCGCCACGGTGGATTGGTTGACGTTGGTGACCGTTTCCATCTCAGGCTGCCTCGCGCTGTAGTTGGTCCGATGCCTGCTCGGCATCGCGGGTAAGTTCGGTGAACGCCTCGGCCAGTCCGGCCCGCTGCACTTCCAGTTCCTGGAGTTGCGGATCGGCGTCGAGCAAACGGCGCACGATGGTTTCGGCCTCGGCGGTGGTGATGTGCAGGCGCTCGCCATCGCGCCGAACTTCCCCGACGCTCGGCCAGAGGGCCACGGTCTCCAGCGTCAGTGCGGTACGGCAGAGGATCCGCTTCAGCGCCACGCGAGCGCGCAGCGCCTCGACCGTGCCCTCGTGGATCATCCGGCCATGGGTCATCACGCAGACGCGATCGGCCAATGCTTCGGCTTCCTCAAGATAATGCGTGGTCAGCAGGACCGAGCAACCCTCGGCAATCAGTCGCCGGATTGCCGCCCAGAGTTTCTGCCTCGATTCGATATCCAGCCCGACCGTCGGCTCATCCAGAAACAACAATTGCGGCCGACCGCAGACGGCGAGCGCAAATTGCACGCGCCTTTGCTGACCGCCGGACAACTTCGCATAGGGTCGCTTCAGCAAATCGGTCACCCCGGCCATGTCGGCACTTTCGGCCAGCGATCGCGGCGAGGGGTAGTAGCTGGCGGTCAAGCGCAGCAGCTCGCCCACCCGCAGCGTGGGCGGCAGATCCGCGTTTTGCAGCATCACCCCGATGCGACGGCGCGCCTC
The DNA here is from genome assembly GCA_040006415.1 of Rhodanobacter sp. Lineage (GTDB taxonomy): Bacteria > Pseudomonadota > Gammaproteobacteria > Xanthomonadales > Rhodanobacteraceae > Rhodanobacter. The sequence continues at coordinate 13,466 of JBDTXA010000046.1, read as the reverse complement.
GATCCGCTGCGGGTCCTGCCCGAACAACTCGACGCTGCCGCTGTCGGTGCGGATCAAGCCCAGAAGCAGAGCGATCGCGGTGGTCTTGCCGGCGCCATTGGGACCAAGCAGCGCGAGCAGTTCGCCGCGCCGGAGAACGAGATCGAAACCGTCGAGTGCGACAACCTTGCCATACCGTTTGACGCTGGCTTTGAGCGTTGCGACGACATGCTGTGAATCGGACATGGATGACCCTCCTTTTCGCATCAAGGTAGCCAGATCAAGTGCTTGCACCCAGTCGCCGACGTCAGTCATCGCGGGTGACAGGCGTCATCCCGGGGGTTCCGGCGACCCCCATCGCCGCGTTATGCTCGGGGGATATCCTTGCCCGTCCGACCCTCTCGGCACGGTGCACACGGGGTGCGTGCCCCGGAAAACAGTTGGCGACAGCCGTTTTCGCATTGACGCTCCACATCTGATCAAACGTCGGCCTGCTTTGCGTTGGGAGCAAGGCGCCGGCGGATTCAAGGAGAAAAGCATGAACGTTATCGACCAATTGCAGGAACTTCGCGAATTCGGCGGCAAGCCCCGGACCACCGGTCTGGACGACGCCAGCATCGAGCGCATGGCGGCACAGGATCCGATGCTGGTGCAGGCCATCGCCGAAGCTGTCACGCGGCATCACGAGTTGCGCGCCGACCTGGCCGATTTTCTCAAGCTCGACGAAACCGAACAGTTGGCACAAGTGCAATCGGGCTTCATCAACTTCTATCCCGATGATGCGATCAATCCCTATCTTTCCGCCTCGGCGCGCGGGCCGTGGATCGTCACCCTCAAGGGTGCCGTGCTGCACGACAATGGCGGCTACGGCATGCTCGGTTTTGGCCACAATCCAGCGGCGATCATCGAAGCGATGAGCCGACCGCAAGTGATGGCCAACGTGATGTCCCCCAGCATTGCGCAGATGCGGTTCAGCAAGGCGCTTGATCGCGAACTCGGCCGCCACCGCGACAGCAACCCGTACGTGCGCTACATGTGTCTCAACTCGGGCTCCGAAGCGGTCGGGCTGGCTTGCCGCATCGCCGACGTCAACGCCAAACTGATGACCGACCCCGATGGCCGCTACGCCGGCCGTACGGTCAAGCGGCTGGTGGTCAAGGGCGCTTTTCACGGTCGCACCGACAAGCCGGCGCTGTATTCGGACTCCTCGCGCAAGGCTTACAGGCAGCATTTGGCAAGCTATCGTCATGAGGACAGCGTGCTGGTCGTTGATCCGTACGATGTGGCGCAGCTCGAAGCAGCCTTTGCCGATGCCGACAAGCACGGCTGGTTCATCGAGGCGATGTTCCTGGAGCCGGTGATGGGCGAAGGCGATCCCGGTCGCGCCGTGACCACGGAGTTTTACAAGGCAGCGCGTGCGCTGACCGAAGCACACGGCACCCTCCTGCTGGTTGATTCAATCCAGGCAGGTCTGCGTGCCCACGGCGTGCTATCGCTCGCCGACTATCCCGGCTTTGAGAAGCTGCCGGCGCCGGACATGGAGACCTTCTCCAAGGCGCTGAATGCGGGGCAGTACCCGCTGTCGGTGCTGGCAGTCAATGAACGCACCGCTGCGCTGTACCGCAAGGGCATCTACGGCAACACCATGACCGCCAACCCGCGCGCTCTGGATGTGGCGCTGGCCACGCTCGATCAGCTGAGCGATGACGTGCGACGCAACATCAGCGAGCGGGGCAAGGAGTTCGTCGACAAGCTCAATGCATTGAAGGACGAACTGGGTGGGCTGATCACCAAGGTCCAGGGTACCGGCCTGCTGTTTTCCTGCGAGCTGGCGCCCGAGTACAAATGCTATGGCGGCGACTCCACCGAGGAGTACATGCGGGAGCGCGGCATCGGCGTGATCCATGGTGGCACCAACTCGCTGCGTTTCACCCCGCACTTCAACGTCACCAGCGCTGAAGTCGACCTGGTAGTGGCGAATGTGCGTCAGGCGCTGCTCGAAGGTCCGCGCAAGGCAGAGGCAGAGGCTGCCTGAGCTGACATGACGACCACCTTCAGCTGCGGCATCCTGCACCGACAACCGGCAGGAAACCGCAGCTGAATGCATTGTGCAGGTCAGCGTTGAACCTCTTCCTGGAAGGCCGCCGACGAGCCTAGACTGGCTCGCCGGTATTCGCCGGTTTCCGGGGAGGATTTACTGATGTCGATCTCATTACGCATGCTCGTCGCCAGTGCCGCATTCACTATCGCTGGTGCCTCTTTCGCGGCGACCGGTCCAGCACCCGCAAAGGTCCACACCATGCAGCAACAGCGCATGGCTGACTGCAACAGGCAGGCAACCGGCAAGAAGGGTGACGAGCGCAAGACCTTCATGAGCTCCTGCCTGAAAGATGGTGGCAGCATCGCGTCACCTGCGCGCATGCAGCAGAACAAGATGAAGACCTGCAACGCCGACGCAAAAACCAAAGCGTTCAAGGGAGCCGAACGCAAGGCGTTCATGAGCCACTGTCTGAAGGGCAAAACCTCGGCCTGATGCTGCAAAAACTGCACACGCACGCGTGCGCGTGCAGTCTGGCTTGGTTAAGCTCCTTGAACGTCGCGTTCCGGGCGCCGCCATTGAAGACAGTCAACCATGAAGATCGTCGAAGTTCGTCATCCACTGATTCAGCACAAACTGGGACTGATGCGTCGTGCCGGCATCAGTACCAAGGATTTTCGCGAACTGGCGTCTGAAGTCGCCGCGTTACTGACCTACGAAGCCACCAAGGATCTGGAAACCATCGAAGAACAAATTGATGGTTGGGCCGGTCCACTGCGGGTTCATCGGATCAAGGGCAAGAAGATCACCATCGTGCCGATCCTTCGCGCAGGGCTGGGCATGCTGCCCGGCGTGCTCGACATGATTCCTTCCGCCAAAGTCAGCGTGGTCGGTGTGCAGCGCGACGAACAGACACTGCAACCGGTGGCGTACTACGAGAAACTCAGCGGCCGGATGGACGAGCGTACCGCGCTGATCGTCGATCCCATGCTGGCCACTGCTGGCACCTTGATTGCCGCTGTCGACATGCTGAAAGCGGCCGGCTGCAAGCGCATCAAGGGGCTGTTTCTGGTCGCCGCACCCGAAGGCCTCAAGCGCATCGAGGCGGTGCATCCCGACATCGAGATTTACACCGCCTCCATCGACGATCACCTCAACGACAACGGCTACATCTTGCCGGGTCTGGGTGATGCCGGCGACAAGATCTTCGGCACGAAACAGCTGCCAACCAGCAATTAATTTGGTGTTTGCACCGGTGGGCGCGGCCTCAGCCGCGATGCTCTTGAACGCTGACCCCGCTTGGCCAAGCGCAGCGCAACTGAAGCCACTCCCACACGGGTCCGTCTGCTCAGGTCACTTGCCGAAACGATCGGTCGCCTCGATCAGCTGATGCATGTTGCCAGGCTCGAACGCCGAGTGACCGGCGTCCTGAACGATTTGCAGATCCGCCTCGGGCCAGGCGCGATGCAGGTCCCAAGCGCTGCGCAACGGGCAAACCACGTCATAGCGCCCCTGCACGATCACCGCGGGAATGTCCCGAATGCGATCGATGTTGCGCAGCAGCTGATCGTCGTGTTCAAAGAAACCGCCATGAACAAAGTAATGGCACTCGATCCGCGCGAAGGCCGCCGCGAACTCGTCTTCGCCGCTGGATTCAATATGCGCCGGATCCTGCCTTAGAAAGCTGGTAGCGCCCTCCCATACCGACCAGGCTCGCGCAGCTTCGATGCGTGCCTTCCGATCATCGCTGGTCAGCCGACGGTGGTAGGCGCTCATCATATCGCCACGTTCGGCTTCGGGAATGGCGCTGATGTAGGTTTCCCACGCATCCGGGTAAAGCATGTCGCAGCCTTCCTGGTAGAACCACTCCAGTTCACGACGACGCAACATGAAGATGCCGCGCAGTACCAGTTCGGTCACCTTGTCAGGGTGCGTCTGCGCGTAAGCCAGCGCCAGCGTGGAACCCCATGAACCGCCAAACACCTGCCAGCGATCGATGCCGAGATGTTCGCGTACCCGCTCGATGTCGGCAACCAGATCCCAGGTGGTGTTGTCAGTCAACTCCGCATGCGGCGTCGAGCGGCCGCAACCGCGCTGGTCGAACAGCACGATGCGATATACCGCAGGATCGAAGAATCGTCGGCATTTGGGATGGGTGCCGCCGCCCGGGCCACCATGCAAAAACACCACCGGTTTTCCGTTCGGATTGCCGCTTTGCTCGTAATAGAGCGTGTGCAACGGAGAAACCTGTAGAAACCCGCTGTCGAATGACTCAATCTCGGGATACAGCGAACGCAGTGGCGACGACATGACGGCTCCTCAAACGCGAATGGACAAGCGATCAAGGCTAGCACGCGGGCGTGCGGCCGCTACCCGGCGTCAGGGGACGAACAGCTTGCCTGGGTTGAGCAGACCGCGCGGATCGAACACCAGGCGCACGCCACGCATCAGGGCAATTTCTGCCGGACTGCGGGTGCTTTCCAGATACGCCCGCTTGACCAGGCCGATGCCGTGCTCGGCCGAAATGCTACCGCCATGACGCTGCAACGTTGCGGCCAGTAACCGGGTCACATGCTCGCACTGGGCAATGAATGCGTCCTCGTATATATCGTCGGGTCGCAGCACATTGATGTGCAGGTTGCCGTCACCGATATGTCCAAACCAGATCACCTCGGCCTGCGGATACTCCCGCGCCAGCAATGCCTGCATCTCGTGCAGGAATGCCGGCACCGCGCTGATCCTTACCGACACGTCGTTCTTGTAGGGTTTTCGCGGCGCCAGACTTTCGGTGATGCCTTCGCGCAATCGCCAAAGAGCGGCAGCCTGAGCTTCGCTCTGGGCAATCACACCGTCACTCACCCAGCCCTGCTCCCTCGCCTGCTCGAACGCGGCGAGTGCCTCTTCCTGCGCTGCCTCGTCAGGGGCATCGAATTCGGTCACCACGTAGTACGGATAGTCGCCGTCAATAGCTTTTTGTGCGCCGTGAGCAAGCACGTGATGCAATGCGTGATCGGTGAAAAACTCGAATGCCTGCAGCGTCAGTCCGGACTGGAAAAGCGCAAATACCTTCATCAGCGCATCCATGTCCGGTAGCGCCAGCAACATCACCTGAGAGAGGGGCGGCGGATCGGTGAGTTTCAGCGTGGCTTCGACCACGATCCCCAGGGTGCCTTCCGAGCCGATCATCAGCTGGCGGAAATCGTAGCCGCTGGAATTCTTGATCAGGCCCCGGTTCAACTCCAGCAGCTCGCCACTGCCGGTGACCACCTTGAGCGCGGCGATCCACTCGCGTGTATTGCCGTAGCGGATCACCCGGATACCGCCGGCATTGGTGGCGATATTTCCGCCGATCGAGCACGAGCCGCGGGCGGCGAAATCGACCGGATAAATCATTCCGTGGGTACGCGCGGCTTCATGCACGTTTTGCAGGATGACGCCCGCTTCCACCGTCAGCGTTCGATCGACCGCATTGAAATCCAGCACCCGATTCATACGTTCCAGACTCAACACCAGCTCGCCGTTGGCCGCCACGGCGCCGCCAGAAAGGCCAGTGCGTCCACCCGAAGGCACGATCGCGACCTTTGCTCCGTTGGCCCAGCGCACGATTGCGATCACCGCATCCACGCTCGCCGGCAGCGCGATCGCCAGTGGTGCGGGGGTCCAGCGCCGGGTCCAGTCACGGCCGTAGTGTTCGAGATCCGCCGCATCGGTAAGCAGGCGCAGGTCGGGCAACAGTCGGGACAATTCGGCAAGACGCGGGTCAGACATGCTTGGCTCCAGAGTATTTAGTCAGCCTGCCATCCGACAGGCACGCCGTCCAGTGTTGCGACGCCGCAAACTGATTCCCGCTCTGGCATAGTAGGGGCTCCTTTATTTGCCAGGGTTGCCGCATGCAGACCTCTTTTCCACGCCGGGACATCAAGGTATTACTGCTGGAGGGCGTGAGTGCCAGTGCGGTGGAACATTTCCAGCGTGCCGGGTACAGCCAGGTCGAGTTGCACGCGAAGTCGCTGCCTGAGGACGAACTGAAGCAGCGCATCGCCGATGCCCACATCGTCGGAATCCGGTCGCGTACGCAGTTGACAGGTGACGTCTTGGGCCATGCCAAGCGACTGCTCGCCGTCGGCTGCTTCTGCATCGGCACCAATCAGGTCGACCTTTTGGCGGCCAGAAAGCTCGGCGTGCCAGTGTTCAACGCGCCTTATTCCAATACCCGCAGCGTGGCTGAACTGGTGATCGCCGAGGCGATCATGCTTCTTCGTGGCATCCCGCAGAAGAACGCCATCTGCCATCGCGGTGGCTGGTCGAAATCCGCCAGCGGGAGCTACGAAACCCGTGACAAGGTGCTCGGCATCGTCGGCTACGGCCATATCGGAACCCAGATCGGCGTGCTGGCCGAGAGCATGGGCATGCGAGTGATCTTTCACGACATCGAAACCAAGTTGTCGCTCGGCAACGCGCGCGCCGTCGCCAGTCTGGACGAATTGCTGGAACGGTCCGACGTGGTGACCCTGCATGTTCCGGAGACGCCAGCGACACAGATGATGATCCGGCAGGAGCAGCTGGCGAAGATGCGACCCGGCTCGATGCTTATCAATGCGTCGCGGGGCAGCGTGGTGGATATCGATGCGCTTGCTGCCGCCTTGCGCGATCAGCACCTCGCGGGGGCCGCCGTGGACGTGTTCCCGGTTGAGCCCAAGGGCAATGACGATGCGTTCGTGTCACCGCTGCTGGGGCTGGACAATGTGATCCTCACTCCGCACATCGGCGGCAGCACGCTGGAGGCGCAGGACAACATCGGCATTGAGGTCGCCAGCAAGCTGATCCGCTACAGCGACAATGGCTCGACCCTCTCGGCCGTCAACTTTCCGGAAGTCACCCTGCCCGAACACCCCAACAGCCGCCGTCTGCTGCATATCCATCGCAACGTGCCCGGCACGTTGGCGCGCATCAACGAAATTTTTTCGGCCGGGAACATCAACATCGATGCGCAGTTCCTGCAAACCGACAGCGAAGTGGGCTACGTCGTGATTGATGTCAGCTCCGAAGAGCTGCAGGCCGCCGCGCTCAAAGACCAATTGGCCGCGATCCCGGGAACGCTGCGCAGTCGCGTGCTGTTTTGAAGGCGGGAAACCAAGGGAAATCGTCGCCCGGATGCCTCGGCTCTTCGGTTGGGTCTGGAAGGATCCGCGAAGCTCGAACCACAAGCACACGCCATTCCCACAGGTTTCCCGTTCCCAACGAAAAAAGCGCCGGAAGGCGCTTTTTTTGTGTTCGATTGCCGAATTGGTCGGGGCGGCCGGATTTGAACCGACGACCCTCTGCCCCCCAGGCAGATGCGCTACCAGGCTGCGCTACGCCCCGACTGCTCGGCAAGTCGATAAGTGTAACAGCTCAGCGGGCGTTGTCGGAAGACATCTCGCGCGCAATCATGCTCAACGACGCAACAGTGACAGTACCTCTTCCAGTTCCTGTCGCACCTGGCGCACGATTTGGTGAGAGATACTCGCTTCGGCTCGTGCCTGCGGGCCTTCCAGCCGAGCGCGAGCACCGGTGATGGTGAAGCCCTCTTCGTACAGCAAAGCACGAATCTGACGAATCATCAGGACGTCGTGGCGCTGGTAGTAGCGGCGGTTGCCGCGACGCTTGACCGGGTTGAGCGCTGGGAATTCCTGCTCCCAGTAGCGCAGCACGTGGGGCTTTACACCGCAAAGTTCGCCGACTTCACCAATGGTGAAATAGCGCTTGGCCGGGATGGCGGGCAGTTCGGTGTTATTCCCTTGATCCAGCATAGCCTTCGACTCTCACTTTCAGTTTCTGTCCCGGCCGAAACGTCACCACACGCCGGGCGGAGATCGGAATCTCCTCACCGGTTTTCGGGTTGCGCCCGGGTCGCTGGTTTTTCAGGCGCAGATCAAAATTGCCGAAACCGGACAATTTCACCTGTTCGCCTTGCTCCAGTGCGCCCCGAACCACCTCGAAGTAGGCGTCCACAAATTCCTTGGCCTCACGCTTGTTGAGGCCTACATCGAGGAAAAGCCGCTCGGCCATTTCCGCCTTGGTCAGCGCCATCTCATCCTCGCAGCTTTGCCTTGCATGTTTGCTCCAACGCAGCTATCGCTTCGCGTACGCAGCGATCCGCGTCGTCGTCAGTAAGGGTGCGTGAAGCGTCCTGTAAAATCAAGCCCATAGCGAGACTCTTTCGGCCAGCTTCGACACCTTTCCCACTGTAACGATCAAATAGGCGCAGCTCTTTCAGGCGCGCGGTGAGGGTGCCCCGAACGACTTCCTCGATCTGGGACCAGCTGACCGATTCCGGCAGATCCAGAGCAATATCGCGCCGCACGGCAGGGAAACGCGGCACCGGCTGTGCAAGAGGCAGGCGTCGCGCCAGCAGCGGATCGAGCGCGATCTCCAGCACATGGACGTCTGCCCCGAGATCCAGCGCCTTGGCCAGCTGGGGATGCAAGGCGCCGAGGTAACCGACGGTCTCACCCTCGCGCACGACACGCGCGCCCCGACCCGGATGCAACCATCGCGGTAGGTCATCCGCGTGTACCGACCAGCGCTGCGACTCACCACCCCAAGCGATCAGCGCATCCAGGTCGCCCTTGATGTCATGGAAATCCAGTACCCGGGACGGCTCGCCCCACTGCTCCGCTCGCGCACTGCCGCAGGCCACGATCGCCACGCTGGGCGTTTCGACCGGCGGATCGCCAGCCGCGAATACGCGGGCCACCTCGAACAGGCGCACCCGCTCCTGCTGACGGGCACGATTGTGACGCAGCGACTCGATCAACCCGGGCAGCAGGGATGGACGCATGACCGCCAGATCAGCCGACAGTGGATTGGCCAGTGGCACCAGTCGCTCGTCGAAGCCCCAGCTTTCCAGCAGACCGGCGGCGACGAAGGACAGGTTGACCGCTTCGTAATACCCTCGTGCGGCTAACTGCTCTCGCAGTGCCAGCTCACCGATGCGTGCCTCCGGCTCGATCGTCAGCGTCAAGGCGCCCGCAGGCGTCGCCGTGGGAATGTTGTCGTAACCGAAAATTCGGGCAACTTCCTCGATCAGGTCTTCCTCGCGCTCGATATCGAAACGGCTGCTCGGTGCGGTGATCTGCCATCCGTCACTGACCACTTCGACGCGCATGCCCAACGCGGTGAAAATGCGCAGTACCTCTCCATCGGCAACCGTGACGCCCAGGACGCGACGCAGGCGGGCGCGACGCAATAGCACAGGGATCGGCTCGGCAAGGTCAGCGGGGTTCTCGGCCCGCAAGACCGGGCCTGCCTTCCCGCCCGCAATAGCAAGAAGCAATTCCGTCGAGCGTTCGAGCGCACGTTGCGGCAGCTGCGGATCGACACCGCGCTCGAAGCGATGGGACGCGTCGGTGTGCAAGCCGAGCTTGCGTGCACGACCCATGATCGCCGCGGGAATGAAGTGCGCCGACTCGAGAAAGATGTTGCGCGTTTGGTCCGTGACACGCGAATCGAAGCCGCCCATTACGCCGGCCACCGCCAGCGGCTTGTGCTGGTCGGCAATCAGCACAAAACCTTCGTCGAGCTTTGCCTTGCTGCCATCCAGCAGGGTCAGGCTCTCGCCCGCGTGCGCGTGGCGAACCACGATATCGCCCTGCAGCGCATCGTTGTCGAACGCGTGCAGGGGCTGACCAAGTTCCAGCATTACGTAATTGGTCACATCGACCACCGCGCTGATCGGGCGCAACCCCGCGCGACGCAGTCGTTCGCCAAGCCACAGCGGTGTACGTGCGGACGGATCGATGCCCTCGATGATCCTGCCCAGATAGCGCGGCGCATCTTTGCCCGCTTCAAGGCGGATGCCGCGACGGGCATCACCCGTCACCGGCGCGGCCACCTGAATCGGCAGTTTCACTTCACTGCCGAACAGCGCTGCCACGTCGTGCGCCAAGCCATAAAGTCCCAGGCAATCGGGACGGTTGGGAGTGAGCTTCAGCTCAAAACTGGCGTCAGGCAGGCCCAGATAATCGCGCAGTGACTGGCCGAGCGGCGCATCGGCGGGCAACTCAAACAGTCCGGAAGCGTCAGTGTCGATTCCCAGCTCTTTGGCCGAGCAGAGCATGCCGAACGACTCGACGCCACGCAGCTTCGCCGCCTTGATCTCCATGCCGCTGGGCAGGAGCCCGAGTGCCCCGGAGGCCATGGATGGCCCAGAGGGGCCGCCCGGCAAACTGGCGCCGACCATGGCCAGCGGCACCTTGATGCCGACCCGCGCATTCGGCGCGCCGCAAACGATCTGCAGCCGCTCACCCTGTCCTGCATCCACCATGCAGACTTGCAGGCGGTCGGCTTCCGGATGTTTCTCGGCGCTGACGATCTCGGCCACCACGACGCCGCTCAAGCCCTCACCCAGCGGAACGAGCTCTTCCACTTCGAGCCCGGCCATGGTCAATGCGTGAGCCAGTGCCGCGCGATCAGCCTTGATTTCGACGAGCTCGCGTAACCAGTTTTCGGAGAATTTCATGATTTAAGTCCGGCATTCGGGAAACGAAATCTCGGGATTCGGAGCCAGCCCGTCACGGCCGCCAACGCAAATCCCGAAAGGCGACTTCCCATTCTCGTTCAGGCAAATTGCTTCAGGAAACGCAGATCGTTCTCGAAGAACGCGCGCAGGTCGGAGACGCCATAACGCAGCATGGCAAAGCGCTCGACACCGAGGCCGAACGCAAACCCGGTGTAACGCTCCGGGTCGATGCCACAGTTCCTCAGCACCTCCGGATGCACCATCCCGCAGCCAAGCACTTCCAGCCAGCGACTGCTGCCGTCGTCCGCCTCCCAGCGAATATCGACTTCAGCCGAGGGCTCGGTAAACGGAAAATAGCTGGGGCGGAAGCGCATCTCGAAGTCGCGCTCAAAGAACGCGCGAATGAATTCGGCCAGCGTGCCCTTGAGGTCAGCGAAGCTCGATGTTTCATCAACCAGCAGACCTTCGATCTGATGGAACATTGGCGAATGGGTCTGGTCGGAGTCACTGCGGTAGACCTTGCCTGGCGCGATGATGCGGATCGGCGGCTGGCGTCCTTTCATCTCACGAATCTGCACCGGCGAGGTGTGCGTGCGCAGCAGACGTCCATCACCAAAATAGAAGGTGTCGTGCATCGCTCGCGCCGGGTGATGCGGAGGGAAGTTGAGCGCTTCGAAATTGTGCCAGTCGTCCTCGATTTCCGGTCCCTCGACACGCTGATAGCCGAGGCGCGCGAAGATCGACGCCATCCGCTCCAGCGCCCGGGTAATCGGATGGATACCGCCGCGCTCGCCATCACGACCGGGCAAGCTGATATCCAGTTTCTCGGAGGCAAGACGACGATCAAGCTCGGCCTGCTCCAGATCAACTTTGCGCGTGGCCAATGCATCGGCGAGACGCTCCTTGACCCGATTGACCTCGGCACCCCGAGTCTTGCGCTCGTCCGGCGCCAGCGCGCCAAGCGTCTTCAAAGCTGCAGTGACGATGCCGTTCTTGCCCAGCAGTGACACGCGCAGTGCATCGAGCGCCTCCAGCGTGGCCGCTTTTTCGATTTCAACCAGCGCTTGGTTGGCGCGACTTTCCAGGTCATCCATTGGTGAGCTTCTCGCTTTATGCCCTGGTCCTTCGCAGGAGAGGGTCAAGATGAGGGTACTGTTGCGTCGTCACTGGGGTCCGAAATGGCTTTGATTGGAGAGCGCGGCAGGCCCCGAACCCTCACCTCAATCCTCTCACTCGCAAGGGAACTCCCGATGGTCGCCAAGTAGGGAAAGGAGGCAATCGCAAAAAAACGCTTATCCAAACGAAAACGGGGAGAAGGCGTTGGCCTTCTCCCCGCTTGATTTAACATCATATCGTTCTGACGCAGCAGCGTCCGACGATCAAGCGGCCAGACTGGCCTTCGCTTTCTCGGCGATCACTTCAAACGCCTTGATATCGTGCACGGCGATGTCAGCCAGCACCTTGCGGTCTACCTCGATCCCCGCCTTGGTCAGACCATTGATCAAACGGCTGTAAGACAGACCGAACATGCGGGCGGCAGCGTTGATTCGCACGATCCACAGCGCGCGGAACTGGCGCTTGCGCTGCTTGCGGCCGATATAAGCGTACTGACCAGCCTTGATGACAGCCTGGTTGGCAACGCGGAAGACCTTGCGACGGGCGTTGTAATAACCCTTTGCGCGGCCGATAACTTTCTTGTGACGACGACGGGCGGTAACGCCACGCTTTACACGAGCCATGGTTTATCTCCTCGTCTTCAGTACGGCAACATGCGCGCTACACCCGGGGCGTCACACGCCTTCAGGTGGTTCTTGGCACGCAGGCCACGCTTCAACTTGGTCGACTTCTTGGTCAGGATGTGTGACCGGTAGGCGTGACCGCACTTGATTTTTCCCGATGCGGTCTTGCGAAAACGCTTCGCTGCCGCCCGGTTGGTCTTGATCTTGGGCATGAAACTGCTCCGTGTGTGGGTTCGTCTTGCTTGATGGGACGACCCCGTTTCTGACTGATCTGGCGGTGATCCGTGGATCACTCTTTCCGTCCTGCCACGATCGGTGCACGACCCATCCAGTTCGGGTCGAACCGACGATTATACGGAGTTATCTACCGCGACACCAGAACAACTCAACGCATCGCCAAGGCGCCGCCGCAATTATTTCTTCTTGGGCCCGATCATCATGATCATCTGACGACCTTCCAAGCGAGGAAAGGACTCGACCTGGCCATTTTCGCCAATGTCCACCTGGATCTTCTTGGCCAGATTCTGGCCCAGATCCTGATGCGACATTTCGCGGCCGCGGAAGCGGATGGTCACCTTGACCTTGTCACCCTCCTCCAGGAACGCCAGCATTTTGCGCAGCTTGATCTGGTAATCGCCAATATCGGTGACTGGCCGGAACTTGACTTCCTTGATCTCGACCTGCTTCTGCTTCTTCTTGGCCGCCTGGGCCTTTTTCTGGGCTTCGAACTTGTACTTGCCGTAATCCATGATGCGGCAAACTGGCGGATCGCCGTTTGGCTGGATCTCGACCAGATCCATGCCCAAGTCCTGCGCCAACTCCAGTGCCTCGTCACGGCTCAGGATTCCGAGCTGCTCGGATTCAGCTCCAATGACACGCACCCGCGGCACACGGATTTCCGAATTACGACGATTGCCCTTGTTATCGGTGGTTGCGATACCACGATCCTCCAGAAAAAGTAATGAAAACAGACCGCTCGGCGCTCAGCGCCGAGTTTCGGTCTCCAGTCGCTCGACGAAGTCGGCTAGCGGCATGCTGCCAAGATCTTCACCGGAACGGGTACGCACAGAAATGGTTCCCGTCTCTTTCTCGCGGTCACCGACCACGAGGAGATAAGGCACTTTCTGCATCGTATGTTCGCGGATTTTATAACCGACTTTCTCGTTGCGCAAATCCGATTGTACCCGGAAACCTTTATCGACAAGGG
>JBDTXA010000045.1:0-20790 GCA_040006415.1 Rhodanobacter sp. | reverse complement strand
CAACGGAACCGACGATGAAGCGTATCGCCGCGCTGATCCTGCTTGCCTCCCTCTCTGCCAATGCGTTCGCGTTCGACCCGTTTGTGGTGTCGGACATTCGCATCGATGGTCTCAGCCGCATTTCGGCAGGTACCGTCTACAACTACCTGCCGGTGAACAAGGGTGACCGACTGACCAACGACGAGGCCCAACGCGCCATTCGTGCGTTGTACCAGACCAAGTTCTTCAGCGACGTCGAGCTGGATCGCGAGGGAAACATCCTGGTGATCAAGGTCGTCGAGCGCCCTTCGATTGCCAAGCTGACGCTGCGCGGCAACAAGGATATCAAGAGCGATGACTTGAAGAAGGGCTTGAAGGAGATCGGCCTGGCCGAGGGCGAGACCTTCGAGCGCATCGCGCTGGACAACGTGCAGCAGGAGCTGATCCGGCAGTACTACAACCGCGGCAAATACAACGTTTCTGTCGATCCACATGTCACGCGGCTCGATCGCAACCGCGTCGCCGTGGACATCGAGATCCGCGAAGGCAAGGCCGCGAAGATCAAGGAGTTGAACATTCTCGGCAACCACGCCTTCACCGACAAGCAGATTCGGGACGGATTCGAGTCCAACACCAGCAATCTGATGTCGTGGTATTCGAAGGATGACCAGTACTCGCGCGAGAAGCTTTCCGGCGACCTGGAGAAGCTGCAGTCCTACTACATGAATCGCGGCTATGCAGACTTTGGCGTCGATTCCACCCAGGTCGCTATCGCGCCCGACAAGCGTGCCATGTATATCGATTCCAGCATCAAGGAAGGCGAAATCTACACTGTCTCCGACGTCAAGCTGCTCGGTGACCTGATCCTTCCCGAGAAGACCATGCGTCAGCTGGTCTTTGTCAAAAACGGTGAGACCTTCAACCGCGCCGCGGTCGAGGCGAGCACCAAGGCAATCAAGGCTGTACTGGCCAATATCGGCTATGCCTACGCCAAGGTCACCCCGATCCCGAAACTGGACAAGGACAAGCGCACCGTCGACCTGACCATGTACGTTGAACCGGGTCAGCGCGTCTACGTCCGTCGTGTTGTGTTTCAGGGCAACACGCGCACCGAGGACGGCGTACTGCGTCGCGAAATGCGTCAGCTCGAAGGTTCGTGGTATTCGCAGGCTGCCGTGGATCGCTCCAAGATCCGTCTGCAGAAGCTGGGCTACTTCAAGAAGGTCGACATCGACAAGAAGCTGGTGCCGGGCACCCGTGACCAGGTCGATGTGAGCGTCAAGGTTGAGGAACAGTCGGCCGGCAGCCTGCAGTTCGGCGTGGGCTACTCGCAGTATTCCGGCATCATCCTCAATGCCTCGGTGTCACAGAACAACCTGTTCGGCAGCGGCGACAGCTTCTCCATCAGCGGCGAGCGCAGTTCGTATTACACGCGTCTGGGGATGAACTACTACAACCCCTATCTCACCGACAGCGGCATCGGCATCGGTTACAGCGCCAACTACTCCAAGACCGATTACGGCAACGCCAACAGCAGTTTCGCCAACTACGCCACCAGTGCCACCAGCTTCTCCACCTATCTGGGCATACCGATCACCGAAACCGATGGCGTTC
Organism: Rhodanobacter sp.; assembly: GCA_040006415.1. Classification (GTDB taxonomy): domain Bacteria; phylum Pseudomonadota; class Gammaproteobacteria; order Xanthomonadales; family Rhodanobacteraceae; genus Rhodanobacter. The sequence continues at coordinate 19,197 of JBDTXA010000045.1, read as the reverse complement.
GCGTCGGTCTGGGTATCAGCAGCAACAAGGTCAACCTGATCCCTGGCTACAGCCCGCGGGTGTTGACCGACTATCAGAATCAGATCGGCAACAGGACCATCCACTCATGGACCGGCACACTTGGCTGGAACCATGACACCCGCAATGGCTACTGGGCACCCACCCGCGGCGGTCTGATTTCGGCAACCGCCGACGTTGCCCTGCCCGGTTCGACCGTGCAGTACTGGAAGCTCAGCACCGAAGCCAACCATTACTGGCCGATCGGTAAAGGGTTCGTGCTCTATCTGGATGGTCGGGTGGAGTACGGCAAGACCTACGGCAGCAACGGCATCAGCGATGATCAGTTCGCAGCGCTGAAAAAGGCCACCACCGACCATACCTTGGTGGACATGCGTCAGGACTTCCCGTTCTTCCAGAATTCCTACTCCGGCGGCGTACGTGACGTACGGGGCTTCCAGGACAATACGCTGGGACCGCGCGTGTGCATCGATGGCAGCGATCCTACCTTGAAGGGTCTTTGTAGCGGGGGTTATTACTCGCAGCCGATCGGTGGTGCCTTCAAGGTGCTGGGTACCGCCGAGGTCTACCTGCCGCTGCCATTTCTGAAAGATACCAACACCGCGCGCGTCTCGGTGTTCATGGACGTCGGTAACGCCTACAAGGATTACAAGAGCTTTGACGCGAGCACGCTGCGTGCGACGGCCGGTGTATCGCTGCACTGGCAGGCACCGATCGGTCCTCTGATCATCAGTCTGGGCGTGCCATTCCGCACCCAGCCGCAAGATAGCCACTATGAGGAGCGCATCCAGTTCACATTTGGCAGTCAGTTCTGATCTGACCCGAAAGTCGGCTCAGATGGAAGGCGCGGCGATGCCGCGCTTTCTTTTTTGTGGGGCCGGGTGGCCGCTGCATCCCAGCAACGTCACCGTCTACAATGACTGGCAGGTTCCGGAGCACGCATGAACGCAATGCATTACACAATCGCCGAGCTGGCCGAAAGATTTGAGCTGACCTTCAACGGCAACGGAGCTCACGTCATTGACGGCGTGGGCACGCTGGCTGGCGCCGGCTCGAGCCAGTTGAGCTTTCTTTCAAACGGCAAGTACGGCGCGCAACTGGCAGATACCCGTGCGGGCGTGGTGATCCTTCGCGAGGAGGATCTTGCCCAGTGCACCACCGCTTCGATGGTTGCCCTCGATCCGTACGTCACGTACGCGAAGATCGCCGCGCTGTTCGAACCGCTGCCAGCCTCGCCGGCTGGCGTCCACCCCAGCGCCGTCGTCGCGGCCAGCGCGCAGGTAAGTACCAGCGCCAGCATCGGTCCCTGCTGCGTCATCGAGGATGGTGCCGTGATCGGGGAGGGCGTGATTCTCGGCCCGCATTGCATCATCGGTGCAGGCTGCACCGTAGGAGCGCAATCGCGGCTGGTTTCGCGGGTGACCCTGGTGACGCGGGTTACTCTCGGCAAGCGTGTCCTGGTGCACCCCGGCGCCGTGATCGGATCGGATGGGTTCGGGTTGGCCTTTGACGGTAGCTCCCCTGATGGCGGCAGCTGGGTCAAGCTGCCGCAACTGGGCGGCGTGCGCGTTGGTGACGACTGCGAGATCGGCGCCAACACCACCATCGACCGCGGGGCGCTGGACGATACGGTGCTTGAGGAAGATGTTCGTCTGGACAACCAGATTCAGATCGCGCACAACGTCCACGTCGGTGCGCACACCGCAATGGCGGGCTGCGCGGCCGTCGCTGGGAGCGCAAAAATCGGGCGCTATTGCATGATTGGCGGCAATGCCGGGGTGCTTGGTCATCTGGAACTGGCCGACCGGGTTACCATTACCGCCAAGAGTCTGGTCACCCACTCAATTCGGGAACCGGGAGAATATTCATCTGGCGTACCGCTGCAAGCCAACCGTCAGTGGCGCAAGAACGCCGCACGATTCAAACATCTGGACGAGTACGCGCGTCGACTGTCGACGCTGGAGAAGGACCGCAACAATGAGTGATCACACCGGGACCATTTCGCTGCCGATGGGCGTAGAGCAGATCCAGGAACTGCTGCCACATCGCTACCCTTTCCTGCTGGTGGACCGGGTGCTGGAAATCGTGCCTGACGTCAGTGTGGTGGCGATCAAGAATGCCACCATCAATGAACCGTTTTTTCAGGGCCATTTCCCGGGTCATCCGGTCATGCCCGGGGTATTGATCATAGAGGCGATGGCGCAATCCGCCGGTCTGCTTACCCAGATCAGCCGCCGCATGAAAGGCGACAAGGGCAGCCCGCTCTTTTATCTGGTCAAGGTCGACAATGCCCGCTTCACCGCTCCCGTCGTGCCTGGTGACCAGTTGCGAATGGAAGTCACCCTGAAGCGGCTGATGCGCGGCATGGGCCTGTTCGTTGCGCGCAGCCTCGTCGATGGCAAGGAAGTGGCTAGCTGCGAACTGATGTGCGCTGCGAGGGCCGTTAAGTGATTCACCCCACCGCGCTGATCGATCCCTCCGCCATTGTCGGCGACAACGTCAGCATTGGTGCTTACACCGTCATTGGCGCTGAGGTGGAAATCGGGGACGGCACCGTCATCGGTCCGCATGTGGTGATTGAAGGGCCGACCCGGATCGGGCGCGATAACCAGATCACCCAGTTTGCTTCCCTGGGAGGTGCACCGCAGGACAAGAAATTCGCTGGCGAACGCACCGAGTTGGTGATTGGCGACCGCAATCTGATTCGGGAATTCGCCACCATCAATCGTGGCACGGGTGAGGGCGGTGGCATCACCCGCATCGGCGACGACAATTGGGTGCTGGCTTACGTGCACGTGGCGCATGACTGCAAGATCGGCAACAACGTGGTGTTCTCCAACTATTCCGCGCTGGCCGGCCATGCCGAGATCGGCGACTGGACGATCCTGTCCGGTTACTCCGGCGTGCACCAGTTCTGCAAAGTCGGTGCCCACGCCTTCATCGGCATGGGCTGTCTGGTAAGTCACGACGTGCCACCGTTCGTGATGATGGCAAACGAGCAGCATGGACGCCCTCGCGGCATCAACAGCGAAGGTCTGAAGCGGCGCGGCTTCGACGCAGCCCGGATATCCGCCATAAAGCGCGCCTATCGCACCTTGTACATGGCGGGACTGTCGCTGCAGGAAGCTCGCGAAAAGCTCGTAGACCAGGCGAATGCGAGCGACGACGTGAAAGCGATGCTGGCGTTTATCGATCATAGCGAGCGAGCGCTGGCGCGCTGATATGCGCTCAGCGCGTATCAGCGAATCAAACATTCTTTCCTGCTCCGGTGTGGGCTGAATGATGTCGTCAACCGAAAAAAGTCCTACCCTCACCATCGCCATCCTCGCCGGCGAGGACTCCGGCGATCAGCTCGGTGCCAACCTGATCGTGGCCCTTCGCCAGCGCTATCCGGAAGCACGCTTCGTCGGTATCGGGGGCGCAAGGATGCAGGCGCAGGAGTTCGAGTCCTGGTACGACATCCATGAACTCTCGCTGTTTGGTTTCAGCGAGGTGATTCGCCATCTGCCGCGTTTGCTGCGAATACGCAAGGGATTGATCGCACGTTTGTTGAAAACCAGGCCCGCCGTGGTGATCGGCATCGATGCGCCCGACTTCAATCTTGCTGTGGAGCAGCGCCTGAAACAGGCTGGAATGCTCACCGTCCACTACGTAAGCCCCTCGGTGTGGGCCTGGCGGGAGAAGCGCGCCGAGAAGATCGGTCGCAGCGCGCAGCGCGTGTTGTGCCTGTTTCCGATGGAGCCGGCAATCTACGCCAGGCACGGTGTCGACGCCCGCTTCGTTGGCCACCCGCTGGCCGATCACTTCGCGCTGGTATCAGACCGGGCCGGGGCCCGCGAATTGCTGCAACTGCCGTCCGGAGCACCGGTACTGGCCGTGCTGCCAGGCAGCCGACTGTCTGAACTGGAACGGTTGGGCCCCGCTTTCCTTGATGCAGCACTGCAGGTAGCTGACGCCGTTCCCGGACTGCGCATTCTGATCCCGGCCGCCAACGCGCGGGTATATTCGCAACTGGAACGCATGCTCGCCGAGCGTCCGCCCCGCGATGTTCCGCCCATTCTTCTGGACGGTCAGGCACATCAGGCGATGGTGGCCGCCGACATCGTTCTGCTGGCCTCGGGCACGGCCACGCTCGAAGCGATGCTGGCGAAGCGCCCGATGGTGGTGGGTTATCGCGTCACCCCGTTGAGCTACGCCATCGCCCGCGCGATGAAGATGCTCAAGACCGACGTCTACGCCCTGCCCAACATTCTTGCGCGCGCCTGCGGTCTTGGCAATGCGCCGCTGGTGCCCGAATTCATGCAGGACGACTGCACCGCCGACAAGCTTGCCGCCGCCACCCTGGCGTTGTTTCGTGACAGCGAGCGTCGCAGCCGGATTGTCGCGGCCTTCGAACAGCTGCATCAGGATCTGCGCGGCGGCCTGAACGGTTTCGCCGGGGATCGTGCGGCGACGGCCATTGCCGAGTTGATCGATGAGCCAAAGAGCGCCAGTGAACAGATCTGACGCAAATATGTGCCTCTTCGCTGCCGTAGAGACAGGTGTCCTGTGGCAACAACCTCCCTGGGAAGCCGCGAAGCCCAGACGCATGCTCGTGGCAGGGGTGGATGAAGCGGGCCGAGGCCCGCTGGCCGGACCAGTAGCCGTTGCTGCGGTGATTCTTGATCCGGCCCGTCCAATCGCGGGGCTGGACGACTCCAAGAAACTCAGCGAGGCCAGGCGAGAAGCCCTGTACCCCAAAATCATCGAACGGGCGCTGGCGTATTCGATCGTGCTGGTCGAACGGGACGAGATCGATCGGCTCAACATTTTTCAGGCCACCATGATCGGCATGAGCCGCGCTGTCATTGGCCTGATGCCTACCGCAGACGAAGTGCTGATCGACGGCAACAAACTGCCACGGGATCTGCCCTGCCCCGGTCGCGCCATCGTCGGCGGCGACGCACTGGAGCCGGCGATCAGCGCTGCTTCGATCCTGGCCAAGGTCACCCGCGACCGCCTGATGGTGGTGATGGATAGCGTACATCCCGGCTACGGCTTTGCCCTCCACAAGGGCTATCCCACTCCGGCACATCTGGCCTCGCTGCAGCGACTGGGTCCGTGTTCGCAGCACCGGCGCAGTTTTGCCCCCGTACGCGTCCTGCTTGATCAGGCCACATTGTTCTGAGCGCAGTCATACCGCCGCTCGCCAATGGCAAACCGTCGCAGCCCCGGGCAGGCCACGTGTAGGCATCAGTCCATGCAACTCGTTGCGTATGACGCGCGTCCCTATCTGCAGTACACAAAATGTGCAGGGACGCGCCAGCGGCGTCGCCATCCTCCGGACTGTGCTGCCGCTCAATGCAAGCAGCGAACCATCCGGTTCGCAGGAGTCGCGTCATGACGTTTCCGTTCAATCCCCCGTCTTCATCGGTGCCAGAGAGCATCGCCCCTTCGGCGCTCCCTGACCCTGGTGGGGTACCGAAAGCTGCTTTACCACGCCCGGACTACGACCTGCATCCCCTGCTTGTCACCGGCCTCGAGCATTACCTCAATCAGGGAGACTTGGAGGTTCGTTTCCAAATCCGTTGATGGTGCGGTCCCTTCCCGTCTGGCGGCAATCTCGCGAAACGTCCCGGGATGGATGAATGCCGTGCGCAAGATCGCCTTTGCAGGGCTCGACTTATTGCGCAGCAGGGGAAGGTCAGGAGGGATTGAGGTTTCAATGTTGGCTGGACGAAGAGCAATTCCACCCCAACCCTCCCCTACTTCGCAGGGGAGGGAGCAAAACGCCAGCCTCGTGGCCGGTCCCTCCCCCGGCGCAGCAGGGGGAGGTCAGGAGGGGGTGAGCTTTTGATGTTTACTCGACGAAGAGCAACCCCACCCCAACCCTCCCCTACTTCGCAGGGGAGGAAGCAAAGCGCGCACCCCGTAGCCGGTCCCTCCCCCCAGCGTAGCGGGGAATGTCGAAGACTTGCTTGACACGCCTGCTGCCGAGATCAACGGCCTCTCGAACGAGCTACTGAGGTACACGCCCCCTCCGCGGCAAATAGGTCACGCTGAACCGATGCCAGCGGACAAACGAGCCGCTATCCCACTTCACGCAAACGGCGAACAAGTCAATCTTGCCGCTGCGCCGATGGCCGGGTAGCCTGCATGGACTCAGCGCGTAAATCTGCATGACCGTCCGCTATACCCACCTGCACCTGCACAGCGAATATTCGCTGGTCGATTCGACCATCCGCATCAAGGCGCTGGTCGCCGCGTGCGTGCGCGATGGCATCGCGGCGGTGGCGCTGACCGACGACAGCAACATGTTCGCGCTGGTGAAGTTCTACAAGGCCTGCAGCGCGGCGGGCATCAAGCCGATCGGCGGCTGCGACCTGTGGATTTCCTCTTCCGATGATCCACGCCCGTGGCGACTTACCCTGCTGTGCCAGAACCGTCCGGGCTATCTGAACCTGTCGCGCCTGGTGTCGCGCGCGTGGCAGCACGGTCAGCACGGCGGTCGCGCGCTGGTGGACTCGCTGTGGCTGGAGGGTGGCGCCACTGACGGGCTGATCGCCCTGCTTGGCAGGGACAGCGAATTGGCCCGCATCGCGCTCAACCAAGGCGTCAATGCGGCCTTGGCGAAGTTGCGTCCGTTGACTCACCTGTTCCCTGAACGGCTCTATCTGGAGCTGACCCGTTGCGGCCGCGAAGGCGAGGAAAACTGGAATGCGATTGCGCTGACGCTGGCTGCCGAACTCGATCTGCCGATACTGGCCAGCAACGACGTGCGTTTCCTCAAGCAGGACGATTTCGATGCGCACGAGGCGCGTGTGTGCATCAATCAGGGCCGGGTGCTGGCCGATCCAAAGCGATCGCGCGAATACAGCAATCAGCAATATCTGAAGACGCCCGAGGAAATGTCGGAACTGTTCGCCGATCTTCCCGAAGCGCTGGAAAACACGGTCGAGCTGGCCAAACGCTGCACGCTGGAGCTGGAATTCGGCAAGTATTACCTGCCCGACTTTCCGGTACCGGAAGGTTTCGATCTCAACAGTTACATTTGCGAGCTCTCGCGGCAGGGGCTGCGCGAGCGCCTGAAAAGCGCACCGCTGGCCGCGGGCCAGACCTTGCCGGACTACGAGGCACGGCTGGAACGCGAGCTCGACGTCATCATCGAGATGGGTTTTCCCGGCTACTTCCTGATCGTTGCGGACTTCATCAACTGGGGCAAGCAGCACGGCATTCCGGTCGGTCCTGGCCGCGGCTCCGGTGCCGGCTCGCTGGTTGCCTGGGTGCTCAAGATCACCGATCTCGATCCCCTGCAGTTCAACCTGCTGTTCGAGCGCTTCCTCAACCCCGAACGCGTGTCGATGCCCGACTTCGACATCGACTTCTGCATGGATCGTCGCGACGAAGTCATCGACTACGTGGCGCAGAAGTATGGTCGCGACAAGGTCAGCCAGATCATCACCTACGGCTCGATGGCGGCCAAGGCCGTGCTGCGCGATTCCGGTCGTGTGCTGAGCATGCCGTACGGCCAGGTAGACCGTCTGGCTAAAATGGTTCCGCCGCGTCCGCTCGACCTCACACTTTCCGATGCACTTGGCCGCTCGGAAAAGTCGAAGAAGGAACCGGACCGTATCGTCAAGGAGTTCTGCGAGGCCTACGACCACGACGAGGAAGCTCAAGCGCTGATCGACCTGGCGCTGAAGCTGGAAAACCTTACCCGCAACGCCGGCAAACATGCCGGCGGCGTGGTCATAGCGCCGACCCCGTTGACAGATTTCGCACCGCTGTACTGCGAAGCCGGTGGTGGCAGCGTGGTGACGCAGTACGACAAGGATGACGTCGAAGCCGTTGGCCTGGTGAAGTTCGACTTCCTCGGCCTACGCACGCTCACCATCATCGACTGGGCGGTGAAGGCGATCAATATCCGCCGGGCGAAAAAGCGATCCCATCCGTCCGATGGACATCTCCGTCTGCAAGCAGGGCAGGAAAAGGGCGAGCCATCTTCGACGTTGGTCGATTGTCTGGGCGATGAACCGCTGGATATTTCACAGCTGCCGCTGGACGATCCCAAACCTTACGAGCTGCTGAAAAAGGCACAGACCGTCGCGGTGTTCCAGCTCGAGTCTTCCGGCATGCAACGCATGCTCAAAGACGCGAAGCCCGATCGCTTCGAGGACATTATCGCGCTGGTGGCGCTGTATCGCCCCGGCCCGATGGACCTGATCCCCAGCTTCGTGGCGCGCAAGCACGGCAAGGAAGAGGTGGAATACCCCGATCCCCGCGTCGAGCGGATCCTGAAAGAGACCTACGGCATCATGGTCTATCAGGAGCAGGTGATGCAGATGGCGCAGATCGTGGGCGGCTACTCGCTCGGCGGCGCCGACCTGCTGCGCCGCGCGATGGGCAAGAAAGATGCAAAGAAGATGGCCGAGGAGCGCGTCAAGTTCCGCGAAGGTGCGGCCAAAGACGGCCTCGCCGGCGACAAAGCCGACACCATCTTCGACCTGATGGAGAAGTTCGCCGGCTACGGTTTCAACAAGTCGCACGCGGCCGCTTACGCGCTGGTGTCCTATCAGACCGCCTGGCTGAAGGCGCACTACCCCGCCGAGTTCATGGCCGCCACGATTTCGGCGGACATGGACAACACCGACAAGGCGGTCACCTTCCTCAATGAATCGCGCACGCTCGGCATCACCGTGCAACCGCCGGACGTCAATGCCTCCCAATACATGTTCGTGGCCGTCGAACCGAACGTCATTCAATACGGCCTTGGAGCGATCAAGGGCGTTGGTCACGGCATCTGCGATGCGATCGTTGCCGAGCGCGCCAGCGGTGCCTATACCGATCTCGCGGATTTTTGCCGGCGCGTTGATCCGAGCAGGCTCAACCGCCGCGTGCTGGAGGCGCTGGTTCTTTCTGGAGCCCTCGACGCGCTGGCGCCTAACCGCGCCAGCCTGATGCTGCAATTACCTCATGCGATCAAGGCCGCCGAACAGCATCTGCGCGACAAGCAGTCAGGTCAGAACGACATGTTCGGCGCGGCAATGGGCAGCAGCACGCCGATCCTTAAGATCGAGCTTCCCACTGCCCCGGGCTGGCCGCTTGAACGGCTGCTGCAGGGCGAACGCGACACGCTGGGGCACTATCTCTCCGGCCATCCCACCGATCCGTGGAAGGACGAACTCGCGCAGTTGTCGACCTGCCCGCTGGGCGAGATCGTCGACCGTTACCAGCCGCCCAGGCCACGAAAAAACGACGACGGTGACAACAACCGTTTCCGCCGCGGGCCGGACACGCCGTGGACGGTCGCAGGCATGGTCGCCGCGGTGCGCAAGCGCGGCGACAGCGACGCGTTCGTGCGGCTGGAGGATGGCAGCGGCAGCATCGAGGTGAGCTTCTTCGGTGAGCTGTACCAGCAGGTCGCACCGCTGCTTACCCGCGACCAGATCCTGATTGTCGAAGGCGGCCTGCGCATCGATGACTTCTCCGGCGGCGGCTTCCAGATTCGCGCTCGCAGCGCCGTGTCACTGGCCGACGCCTGCCGCCAGCACGCACGGCTGCTGCAGCTGAAATTGAACGGTATCGGCCCGGACTTTATCGGTGAGCTGCAACGCACGCTGGCCGGCTACCGCGGCGGCCGCGCCAGCGTCACACTGCACGGCTACCGCAACCAGGCCGCGCAGGCCGATCTCGAACTGGGCGAGGAATGGCGCGTTGAAGCCATCCCCGAACTGCTGCGCAGCGTGCGCGCGCTGCCCGGTGTGCAGGCGGCACGTTTGCGCATCGTCAAGCAGCAGGATTGATTGACGACATCCGGACCCTGTTGGAGCGGCTTCAGCCGCGATGCTCTTTAGTTGGTGACATCAGAACAAGGGCATCGCGGCTAAAACCGCTCACACAAATCGTTTCCACAATCCCGCTAAGACTTTCCGCCCCGATCCATCATCGCCTTCAGATCCGCGAACGGATTACCGGTGGCAGCCGGAGCATCCTCCACCGCCATCACCCCACCGCGCACGTGGTCGATATGCCGCGAGTGCTCGTTGTCGTGACAGTAGACACACAGCAACTCCCAGTTGCTGCCGTCTGGCGGGTTGAAGTCGTGGTCGTGATTGCGGTGATGAACCGTCAGTTCCTGCAGGTTCGTTCGGGTGAACTCTCGTGCGCAGCGTCCACACACCCACGGATACATCTTCAGCGCGCGCTCGCGGTAGCCCAGTTCACGCTGTTCGGCGTTGCGGCGCGCCTCGGCCACGATACGGTCGAGCTTGGCGTGGTCGATGGATGATTTGGTCGGCATGATGCAATCCGGCAGAAGATCTGATGGAGCGGAAGATAGCGCAATCACTGCCCGTGCGCCGAGTCCCAAACCCCGCCGATGGGACAGGCAGAGCCATACGCCGCCGTTCTCGCGTTTTTTCGCAGACCGGTATACTTGTCCGCTTCTGTTGCCCGAAAAGTAGCGAATGAACCCGAACTTCCTCGAATTCGAACAACCGATCGCCGAACTGGAGGCGAAGATCGAAGAGTTGCGCCACGCCAGCGATGGCCAGGCGTTCAACATCGAAGACGAGGTTGGGCGCCTGCGCGAAAAGCTCAAGGTCAAGACGGCCGAGATCTTCCGCAATCTGAACTCGTGGCAGACCACCCAGCTGTCACGCCATCCGGCGCGGCCGTACACGCTCGACTACATCGGGGTGATCTGCGAGGAATTCCACGAACTGGCCGGTGACCGCATGTATGCCGACGACGCTGCCATCGTGGGCGGTCTTGGCCGTATCAACGGGCGTCAGGTGATGATCATCGGCCACCAGAAGGCCCGCGACACCAAGGGCAAACTCAAGCGCAACTTCGGCATGTCGCGGCCCGAGGGTTACCGCAAGGCACTGCGTCTGATGAAGATGGCGGAGCGCTTCAAGCTGCCGCTGTTCACCTTCATCGACACCATGGGCGCCTATCCCGGCATCGGTGCGGAAGAGCGCGGCCAGAGCGAGGCCATTGCCCGCAACCTGATCGAAATGGCCAGCCTGAAAACCCCGATCATCTGCACTGTGATCGGCGAAGGCGGTTCCGGCGGCGCCCTCGCGATCGGCGTGGGCGACCGCACCCTGATGCTTCAGTATTCGACCTATTCGGTGATCACCCCCGAAGGATGTGCCTCGATTCTGTGGAAGAGCCCGGACAAGGTGAAGGACGCTGCCGAGGCGCTGGGCATGACCGCCCCGCGACTGCTCGAGCTCGGCCTGATCGACAAGATGATCCGCGAGCCGCTCGGCGGCGCCCACCGCAATCCGCGCTCGATGGCGATACGCCTGAAGGTCGTGCTGATGAACCAGCTCGACGAGCTACAAGCCATGCCCATTCCCGATCTGCTGGAGCAGCGCTACCAGCGCCTACGCAGCTACGGCGCCTATCAGGAATAGACAGCCTGTTCCGCGGGAGCGACTTGCGAGCCACTTTTTGGGGAGGCTTGCAGGAGCGGCTTCAACCGCGATGCGTGTTTTCTTTTGTCAGCAAAAGAGCCTCGTGGTTGAAGCCGCTCCTGCAGGCCGCCTCAATCATCCAGCGCATGGCGTTACCATCGGCAGCGCATTCTGCTGACGGAACCCGACATGGCACACGACACTACCAAGCTCACCGTACTGATCGACGCCGACAACGCGCGGCCGGCCATCGTGGAGGGGCTGCTCGCGGAAGTCGCCAAATACGGCACCGCGCATGTGAAGCGCATTTATGGCGACTGGACCAAGCCTGATCTGAACGGCTGGAAGGAAGTGCTGCTGCGTCACTCGATCCAGCCGATTCAACAGTTCCGATACACGGTCGGCAAGAACGCCACGGACTCGGCCATGATCATCGACGCGATGGACCTGCTCTACTCCGGTCGCTTCGATGGCTTCTGCATTGTTTCCAGTGACAGCGACTTCACCCGCCTGGCCTCGCGCATCCGCGAATCGGGATTGATCGTGTACGGCTTCGGTGAGAAGAAGACGCCCGAGCCATTCCGCACCGCCTGCGACAAGTTCATCTACACCGAAGTGCTGGCACGCAACTCGGGAAACGAATCCGAGGCCGCACCGGAAAAACGCAGCGCCAAGGAGCTGCGCGGTGACAGCCAGCTGATGAACCTGCTGCGCAACGCGATCGAGGCGGCTTCCGACGACACCGGCTGGGCCAGCCTCGGTGCAATCGGCAGCATCATCAGCAAACAGTCCCCCGACTTCGATTCGCGCAACTACGGATACGGCAAGCTCAGTGGGCTGGTCAATGGCCTCGGCTTGTTCGAAACCGAGGAGCGGCAGATCGGCAACGGCAAACATCTTTACGTTCGTCCCCGCAGCAGCAAGAAGTGAGCGAAAGGCTGAGCCACTATCTGGATGCGGCACTGGCATCGCTGTCGCCCGCGGCGTTGTGCGTTGCCTTCAGCGGGGGTGCCGATTCGACCGCCCTGCTGCACGCGCTGGCGCAGCTGACCAGTGCCCGCGCACGCGGCCTGCGTGCCCTGCATGTCGACCATCGGATGCATGCCTCAAGTGGAGCTTGGGCGACGCATTGTCTGGACGTCTGCGCGGCGCTGGGGGTCTCATGCGAGGTACTGCCGGTCCACGTCGACACCAGCAGCGGACTAGGCATCGAAGCGTCGGCGCGTGATGCACGCTACGCGGCACTCGCCACACGGTTGCGCGCCGGCGAATATCTGCTGCTCGCCCATCACCGCGATGATCAGGCCGAAACGGTACTGCTGAAACTTTTGCGCGGCGCCGGACCGGAAGGTCTGGGCGGCATGAGGGCGTTGCGTCCGTTCGCCGGCGGCAAGCTCTGGCGCCCTTTGCTGGAACTGCCACGGCAGCAGTTGAGTGAGTACGTCACCGCGCGCGAACTCGAGTGTATCCACGACCCTTCCAACGACGACACGCGACTGGCGCGCAACCATCTACGGCGGCAAGTGCTGCCCCTGCTGACCCAGCACTGGCCGCAGGCGGTGGATTCGATCGTGCACAGCGCAAGACTCAGCCAACAGGCAGCAGATGCCTTGCAAACAGCTTGGCTCATCGCCCTGGAAACTCTGCACGATCCTGCCACAGGCAGTCTGGACGCCGCCGGCTGGCTGGCGACGGAAAGTGCACTGCGTGAGCCCATGCTTGATCACTGGCTGCGCGCACGAGGCCTGCCTGCCCCCACCACCGCGCAGCGCCTTCAAATTGAACACCAGTGTGGCGCCCGTGCCGGTCAGCAGCCCTGCATCCGCTGGCGCGGCGCGGAGCTGCATATCTGGCGGGGGCGGTTGTGGGCCACGCCGCCCGCGCCGGATATCAATCTCGAATGGGAGCACCTGTGGCACGGTGAGCAGCTGCTCCTGCCCGATGGCGGCATGCTTTCGTTGAGCCATCCCGCGGTCCGTCTGGCAGAACCCCTGCGCGTGCGCCTGCGTCGCGGTGGCGAGCGGATCAAGCCCGCCGGGGATCGGCATACCCGCGAACTATGCGACCTGTTCCAGCAGGCGGGGACACCACCGTGGCGAAGAGCCGCAGTGCCCCTTATCGATGCCGGCAACGAGCTGGTGGCCGTAGCCGATCGCTGGATCAGCGACCGCGGCATGGCGATATTCGAGCAGGCAGGCGCGCAGCCGCTTTGGCAATCGCCGCACTGAACCGGCCACTCGCGTGGCACTTTTCCGACATATTCAGATTGATTCCGGGCCGCCCCTGCGTTAGCGTTGCGGCCCATGGCAAAGACCACACCCGCATCCGCAAAAACACCACCGATCGTTGACTTCGAAGAGTCACTCGACGAGCTGGAGCAGCTGGTCGGCCGGATGGAAGGTGGTGAGCTGAGCCTGGATGAATCGCTGGCCTCATTCGAACGTGGCATCGGCCTGTTTCGCCACTGCCAGCAATCGCTCCAGCAGGCCGAATTACGCGTAAAACTGCTGCTGGATCCCGATGCACCTGACAGCGCCGAACCGTTTGAACCCGAACTCTGAGCTTGGTCCTGCCCTGCAGACGTTGATTGTCCGTGCCGAACAGGCCATGGATCGAAGCCTGCCGCTGGCCGAACAATCCCCCCACGAGTTGCATCGGGCCATGCGTTACGCCGTGCTCGGTGGCGGCAAGCGTTTGCGCCCGTTGCTGGTATACGCCGCCGCGCATGCCTTCGGCATCGACGGCAATCAGCTCGATCCGGCCGCCTGCGCAGTGGAGCTGATTCATGCCTACTCGCTGGTGCACGACGACCTGCCGGCCATGGACAACGACGCCCTGCGCCGCGGCCGCCCGACCTGCCACATCGTGTTCGGTGACGCGATGGCGATACTGGCGGGCGATGCCTTGCAGGCACTGGCATTCGAGTTGCTCGCAAACGATCGCGACAACACGATCAAGCCCAGTACGACGGTAGCCATGCTGCGCGCGCTGGGGCAGGCCTGCGGTGCCGAAGGCATGGCCGGCGGTCAGGCGCTTGATCTTTCTGCTGTGGGCCGTACGCTGACCCTGGCTGAGCTGGAACACATGCATGCCTGCAAGACCGGCGCACTGATTCGTGCCTCGGTGCAGCTCGGCGCCTTGCTTGCGGAGGCTGATGCGAATCAGATGGCGGCACTGGATCGCTACGCCCACTCGGTCGGACTCGCCTTTCAGATCCGCGACGACATCCTCGACGTGGAAGGCGATTCGATCGTCATTGGCAAGACGGCCGGCAAGGACGCGGCCACCGACAAACCGACCTTCCCTTCGATCATCGGCCTCGACGCCTCACGCGCGCGGCTGGCCGAATTGACCAACGCCGCGCTGGCCGACATTGCGCCGCTGGGTGAAAGCGGTGCTCTGCTGAAGGAACTGGCGAACTACGCTGCCCATCGCTCGCACTGAATCGCGCTACTGAAGCGGTGACCCGCCCAAACGAAAAAGGGCGACTTGCGCCTCCCTCGCTTCATCGTGACAGCGCACCCGGCATCAAGCCGCGCCGCCCTTCGGGTCCGCACCGTAAGGATTGGAACCCTGGTCACCCTCGATCGCAAACAGCACGAACAGCCAGATTCATCCGATGACCGGAACCAGCCAGATCAACAACCACCACGCCGTGCGCCCGGTGTCATGCAGGCGGCGGGCGCCCACAGCGAGACCTGGCACCAGCACTGCAAGGCTGTAAAGCGTACTGAGAACGGTCAGATGAATGATCCTGCCGACAAGGGCAATCGCGATCGCGATGATCAGATTGACCAGAAAGAACATCCAGTACTCGGTACGTCGGGCACGCCCGTCGAAATCGGCGTAGTGACCCTTGACGCACTTCAGATACCAGTCAAAGAACCCGATCAGTCATCCTCCCTGAAAAATTCATGTAGTCCACGCGAACGGCTGCAAGGCTGCTTGTCCGCCCGCTCTCCCCAAGCCATTGTAAGGCCCACCGAACCACGTGTTGCGGCAAGAGCCTCGTCGAAACACACGGGCTGAAGATGGGCGCACGTTCTACGCTTCAGTCAGTCACTTGACCAATCGAAGCGTGAACGGATATCGGTAGATGACGCCCTCATTTGCCTTGATCGTGGCAATGATGACAAATACCAGCCAGGCGACAAACACCGCTGCCAGCACCAGGAAACCGATCAACACGAACATCAGTATCCAGCCGACCAGCGCAGCAATCGCCACGGTGATATTGAAATTCAGTGCTTCCTTGCCCTGATCGTTGACCAGCGGCATGGTGTCTTTCTTGATCAGCCAGATCACCAGCGGACCGAGGATGCTGCCCAGCGGAATCACCAGGCCGATCAGCGCAGACAAATGCGCGAACATGGCCCATTGACGCTCTTCGGGCGCGGGTAACCCGGCCTGCGAGGGATCTTCCGGCGGCGGGACTTCCGGCGGCGGCGGTGGGATGACGGATTCGGGTGGAACGCTCATGCGCATCTCCTTCGGTCAAATTTGCAGCAACCACGGGCCGACCCAGTGCCGGTTGGGCTGATGCTAGCAAGCCTTGGCCCTCTTTGCCGCAGGAACTTGCGCGTTCATGGAATCTGGGTTGGGGAGAGCGGAGTCTCGCTCCCTCATCAATGCCTGCTTCCTGCCAACGCACAGCAGCCCGTGTCGCCGAAGTCGCCCGGCGGAAAACTTGCCCCGAAACCATGCCTATGGTGCACTCGTGGCGGGCGCCACCGTGGCGCAAGGGGTGAGGTACGCCATGCGTCTGCGCCACGTTGAGCTGTTTCATGCCGTGCTGGCTACCGGCAGCCTGACTGCAGCGGCAAACCTGCTGAACATCTCGCAGCCGGCCGCCAGCAAGGCGTTGCAACACGCAGAACACCAGCTCGGCTTCGCCTTGTTCAGCCGCGTACGAGGTCGGTTGCAGCCGACACAGGAAGCACTTCTGCTGCGTACCCGCGTCGAGAAGATCATGCGCGAGTTGCACGACCTGCAGCGCCTCACCGCAAACATCGCCCGCCCGGAAAGCTACCCCTTGCGAGTGACCTGCACACCCACGCTGGCGCAGGCGTTGGTGCCCGAAGCGACCACGTTGTTACGCAAGGCATTCCCTGATGCCACCGCTGAACTGTCCACCCAGCACTCGGCAGAGATGTGCGAGTCGCTGATACTCCATGAAACTGATATCGGCTTCACTCTGCAGGATACCGGCCACCACGGACTGCGGCACGAACCGCTTTGCCGGGGTCGAATCATGGTCATCGCTCCACTTGGCTGGTGGTCGGAGGCGGAATTGGCACAGCCGCTGCCTGTCGCGGCACTTGCCAACCAGTCCATGATCGGCATCACGGTGCAGGACGCACTGGGTCGCATGTTGCAAAGTCACCTGGCCGAAGTGGTTCCCGCACCGCAGATCTCGGTCTGGGTACAGACCTACCAGTTGGCTTATTCACTTGTTGCGCAAGGTGAGGGCATGGCATTGGTTGATCCGTTTACGGCATCGCGGGGCGGCGGGCAAACCGTGCAGATGCGCCCGCTGAAGCTGCAACTCGACGTGGTTCTCTACGCGGTCTACCGACTGGACAGCCCGTTGAACCCGGTTCAAAAGCACTTTCTCAAACTGGTGCGGCAGCTTGCGCAAAAGATGCTCGCGCCGGGCTGAAGAAACGCTACGCGCGGCTGATTGACGCCCACACCTGCGGGCGGCGCGCGTGGTGGTCGTTCGACGCGAGTGCTGCAGGCCTGCCTGGCGTGCTTCCACCAGTATTTCGCCGAGAACGCCGATTTTGCCCGCGACCTTGAGGAAGTGGCCGATTCCCGGATCGACCTCCTGCATCTGACCCTTCCTAGGTGGGAAAGTACCCAGCCCGCGCACTCGACCTTCAATCCGAAGGCTTCATGGCCGAGCCGGAGCCCGTGATTTATCGGTTATGGACTTCTGCGGTTTGCCATTCGATCCCGCCTGTCTTGAGTTTCACCAGACGTCGTTTGCCGTGCTGAGCTTGCACAGTGCCGCAGGCCTGACAGCCCATGCATCGCGACACCTCGCAACGTACGTCTTGGCAACGCGCTCGATCAATTGCGTCAGCGTTTGTGGGATGCGCACGTGCTGGTGGAGTGAATGTAAGCCACTAGGCCCAAGCTGCGGCGCTGCTGGGTGCCGCGAGGTTTTTGAATGGTGCGATTTAGGTTATGCCATATGCCGGTCTTTTCATTGGCAGCGTGCGCGCGCTTGTCTCTATGCTGAGGCACATGTTGAGGGGCGCGGATCGACGTCTGATTGAAGGCAACCGGGCCAATTCGCGGGGAGTCATGTCATGGGCAGAACGAGCATTGCGATAGTTGCTGGTTGGATGCTGGCATGGGTCGCAGTCACCGCGCCGGCGCAGGTCACGCCCGACACCCCGGACATTCCGGCACATTTCGAGTTCCCGGCGTCGATGTTCGACTACTCGGTGCGCGAGGAAATGATACCGATGCGTGATGGCACGCGGCTGTACACCGCCATCGTCATCCCCAAGGGCGCCGACCACGCGCCGATGGTGCTCACGCGGACACCGTACAACGCGCACGACATCGCGTTGGGCAAGTCCGAACGCCTTCTGCGCGACACCCTGCCGCTAGCCGACGACGTGTTCGTGGCGTCAGGTTACATTCGCGTCTACCAGGACGTCCGCGGCAAGTATCGCTCCGAGGGCGACTATTTCATGGCACCGCCGCTGAGTGGGACCATCAATTCTGTCAAGGTCGACGACTCGACCGATGCCTGGGACACCATCGACTGGCTGGTGCACCACGTATCCGAGTCGAACGGTCGCGTCGGCATGACCGGCTATTCGTACGCCGGATTCACGACGGCGCTGGCGCTGATCAACCCCCATCCAGCGCTGAAGGTAGCGGCGCCCGAAAACCCGCAGATCGACGGGTGGATGGGCGACGACTGGTTCCACTATGGCGCCTATCGAAACGTCAACCTCAGCTACTACACCGAACAGACCGCGACGCGCGCGCTAGGCCCCAACATACCCATGGCGGCCTTCGATGACTACACAGCGTTCCTGCAGGCCGGGTCGTCCGGTGATTTCGCCAAGGCCGCTGGTCTGGAGCAGTTGCCGTTCTGGCAGAAGATAATTACCCACCCCGCCTATGATGATTTCTGGAGCAAGCAGGCGGTCGACCGGATTCTCGCCGGCCAGCCGTTGAAGGTGCCGACGATGTGGGTGCAGGGCTCATGGGACCACGTCGACATGTGGGGCGCGGTGCACGCCTATGCGGCGGTGGAAGCCAAAGACCACGGCAACGACATGAATTACCTGGTGATGGGGCCGTGGCAGCACGGCCAGCAGAACTTCACCGGGTTTTCGCTAGGTGTATTCCACTGGGCCGGCGATACGTCACTGCAATTTCGCCGCGACATGCTGCTGCCGTTCTTCAACCAATACCTGCTCGAGGGCGCACCGAAAGCCAAGCTGTCACCGGTAACCGTGTACAACGCCGGCAGCAACCACTGGGAGCACATGGATCGCTGGCCACCTGCTTGCGAGCAAGGCTGCGCAGTGAAGTCGAAACCGTTGTACCTGCATTCCGGTGGACGTATCGATTTCGAGCCACCCCTGGCGACCGAGGCCGCGTCCGACACCTACCTTTCCGACCCTGCGCACCCGGTACCCAATCGCCCGCGTCCGTTCGGTGCAGCTGCTCCGGACGCCTGGGGCAGCTGGTCGGTGATCGACCAGCGCTTCGTCGATGACCGGCCGGACGTCATCAGCTACGTCTCCGA
>JBDTXA010000044.1:0-20807 GCA_040006415.1 Rhodanobacter sp. | reverse complement strand
AGGACACTGCCCTCTCAAGGCGGGAACACGAGTTCGAGTCTCGTAGGGAGCACCATTTTTAGTTCGTGTAATCTAGCGTTAGCTGTGCGATCTTCCATGATCGCCGTTGTCTGGAAGGGACTCGACGACCAGTAGCCCTCGGCCGTTGGCTGGATCAGAAGCGGCCATCCATGGCCGCACTTTTTACAAGAGCGTTCCATACTCCCTTACGGTTGAATTGCCTCCATGACCTTTGTCGTCATCGATAACTGCATCAAGTGCAAATACACCGATTGCGTTGAGGTTTGCCCGGTCGACGCCTTCCACGAAGGCCCGAACTTCCTGGCTATCGATCCGGATGAGTGCATCGACTGCACCTTGTGCGAGCCGGAGTGCCCCATCAACGCGATCTACCCCGAAGATGACGTGCCCGCCGGACAGGAAGACTTTGTCGCCCTGAATGCCGAGCTGGCCAAGGGCTGGCCAGTGATCACCGAGCGAAAGGACGCTCCTGCCGATGCCAAGGAGTGGGAGGGCAAGTCGGGCAAGCGCGAGCTTCTGCAACGCTGAATTGCGCTATCCCAACGAATGCAACGAAGAACGCCGCCCTTGGGCGGCGTTCTTCGTTGACAGCCGCATGGGGCTCAGACATCAGCCACCGAGACGCGACCTCAATGTGTCAACGACCTTGGACACGGCCGCCGCGTTGCCCACAGCCCGGACCTGGCTACCACTGGCACCGCTGCTTCCGATGGTGAGCTGCACCTGATGCGAAGCCGCGCCCGGCGCAGCACTGTCCGACTCTTTCTTGCCACCGAACATGCGCCCGAAGAAACCTTTCTTTTTCTGCTGTGCGAGGGTGTCGGAAACGTTCAGCGTATAGGTGTGTGCCGCATCATCATGCCCGACAACCTCACCGACGCTGCCACTTTCCAGGGCCTGGCCGACCTTGCGATAGGCCTCATCAACATTCTCGGTGAGCACGAATCCATCGGCGATCTGGCCCGGATTGGCGCCCGCAGAAGCACCGACGCTGGCAGTGGCACCGTTGGACGTCGGCTGATTGCCACCCGGCGGCGGGATCATCAGGGCTTCACTGGTGGAGGGACGATCAAGGCTCGGCGGAATCTCCAACGGAGCTTCCTGCTGGGCGGTCTCCCACGCCTTGTGCGAACGGAACATGCCGCAGCCGGATAGCAGCAATCCACTGAGGGCAACGGCAGGCAAGGCCACGAGGAGTGAGGTTTTCTTCATGTAGTCAAATTCCGTAAGTAAGTCAGGCCGCTGTCAGCCGGCCACAGTCGCCAAGGATGCCAGACTGGACAGCGCTTCGTGTAATCGGGCGCGGTCCGGTCCGTCGTTCAATTCAACCAGCGGCAATCTCGGCAGAGCCAGACCCAACCCCAATACGGGCAAGCCCGCCTTCACCGAAATCGGGTTGGGCGCACAATCCAGGGCCCGCAATAGAGGTGCCAGCGCCTGCCCACATTGCTCGGTCAATGCCCGATTATCGCCCAAGGCAGCGTCACACAATGAACGGAACGCCTCCGGCACCAGATTGGCCACCACCGAGATAGTTCCAGCTGCACCGGCGAGCATGGCTTGTCCCGCGCTGGCGTCGTCACCAGACAGATAGACGAAATCCGGACGCACAAGTTCCGCCAGAGCCAAAATGCGGGCACGATCAGCGCACGCTTCCTTGATGGCGATGATCGAGGGATGGTCGCGCAGCGCGGCGACCGTCTTCGGCAACAGGTCACAGCCGGTGCGGGTCGGCACGTTGTAGAGCAGAACCGGCAAACCACCGTGCTCGGCCACTTCCATAAAATGCCGACGCAAACCTTCCTGCGTGGGTCGCACGTAATAGGGCACCACCACCAGCGCCGCATCGGCGCCCAGCGACCTGGCGCGTCGCGTCATGGCGACGGTCTTGGCGGTGCCAGCCGCTCCCGTGCCGGCGATGACCGGCACCCGACCCGCGACACGTTCGACGGCATAGGTCACCAGGCGGTCGAACTCGTCCGGTTCCAGCATGTGCGCTTCGCCAGTGGAGCCGGCGATCACCAACGCCTGGGTTCCGCCGGCCAGCTGGTAATCGAGCAGTCGACCGAACGCATCGAGGTCGAGCGCACCATCCGCCGCAAACGGCGTGACCAGGGCGCAAATGCTTCCGCGAATATTCAAGTCCCGATTCCAGTCGTATCAAGCTCTGCATGTTACTTGCCGCCTCGTCGGGCGGGCAAGTAAGCTCGATGGGAGTAGTCTCAAGTTTCCGCGTCACGCGGGATGATGCTCACAGGTAATCGCCCTTGAAATCTTCTTCCGCCTCTTCACCCGCGGCTGTACGTGCGGGCAATGACAATCAGCTGCTGATCCAGTCGCTGACACCAGCACTGCAGTCGCCGTTGCTGGCGCTGGCAAAACGCATTGCCGACGCCGGCTGCAATTTGAGCGAATCGCGGGTCTCGACCATCGGCACGGAGATTTCGCTGATGCTGCTGGCCAGTGGCGCGTGGGATGCCCTGGCCAAGCTGGAGACGGCGCTGACCAAACTGGCGCGCGACGAAAGTTTGCGGCTGGTGCATTATCGTACCGCGCCACGTGAAAACAGCTCGCACCTGCTGCCCTATCTGGTGGAAGTGGTGGCGGCGGACCGGCCCGGCATCGTGGCGCATATCGTTGAGTTCTTCACCCAGCACGGCATCAGCGTCGAGCAGCTCAACTCCACCCGCTACCACGCGATGCAGACCGGCGCCGAAATGTTCCAGGCCCAGTTCACCATCGGTATTCCGGCGGAAATCCATATCGCGGCATTGCGCGATGATTTCCTGGAGTTGTGCGACGGCTTGAATCTCGACGCGATCATGGATCCGGTCAAATTCTGAGCGCCCTCGACAGAGTCAGGCCGGCCGTTGAGCATCGCGCGATAGCCATCGTCTGACAAGGGCTGTTATATGTCTCCCTGCACGCGCTAGTCTGTCTGCGTGAACTGCTGGAGGAACGTTGCATTGCACCGAGCGTGTCGATTCATGCCGAAGGCTCCGGACGTATCGGGGCGAGGTATTGCCAGCAGCGCAGCACGAGGCGGCAAGCCGCTTTCACCCTCCTTTATCCCCCATTCCCAACTACGATCATGGCGCTTCGGTGCCGTGCAGGATCAGTCATGCCCGATATTGGCAAGAAGGCACCCTCACTCACAGGCCTCACCGGCAACGACGCGCCACTGAAGCTCACCGACTTCAAAGGCCAGTGGGTGGTGGTGTATTTCTATCCCAGGGACAGCACCCCTGGCTGCACGACCGAAGCGAAGGACTTTCGCGATCTGTATCCGGCATTTCGCGAGCGTAAGACCGAAATCATCGGCGTATCACGCGACTCGGTGAAGTCTCACGCGAACTTCGCCGGAAAGCAGGATTTGCCGTTCCCGCTGATATCCGATCCGGATGAAACCTGGTGCAAGGCGTTCGACGTCATTCACGAAAAAGTACTTTATGGAAAACGTCACATGGGTGTGGTTCGCAGTACGTTTTTGATCGACCCCAATGGAAAACTCGTTGAAGAGTGGCGCGGCGTCAAAGTCGCCGGCCACGCACAGGCTGTCCTTGACGCCATTTCCGCACGGTGAACGTCCGAGCACTCATGGTGGCATCGCCCAGTCGCACCCAACCTGGTCACCCCGACGCCCCCATCCGCCGCGAGACATCGCGGTTGGCGCCCGGCGCGGCCCCTTTTCTTCTTTCATCCACCAGCTGAGGACTCTTCCGCATGACCGGAAGCAAGCGAATCTACGCTCTCGATACCAACGTCCTGCTGCATGACCCGACCTCGCTGTTCCGCTTCGAGGAACACGACGTCTTCATCCCGATGACCGTGCTGGAGGAACTCGACGAAAAGAAGAAAGGCGCTTCCGAAGTCTCACGCAACGGCCGTCAGGTCAGCCGCTTTCTCAACGAACTGGTCGAGGGTGGCAAACACCATGATCTGAGCGAAGGACTGGAGCTGTACAACCCGCAGGGCATCAAGCTCAAGCGCAGCGATGCGGTCGGCAGGCTGTTTTTCCAGCACCGCACCAGCAGCAACGGGCATACCAAGGCGGACAACCAGATCCTTGCCGCCGTGATTGAATTGCGCGAGCAGCATCCCGATCGCGCCGTGATCCTTGTGACCAAGGACATCAACCTGCGGATCAAGGCGAGCATCAACGGCATCGTTGCCGAGGACTACGAAAGCGACCGGGCGCTGGATGATTTTTCGCTGCTGTTCACCGGCGCGGCCGAACTCCCCGAAAATTTCTGGGAGCAACACCCGGAGGTCGAATCGTGGACCGAGCGCGGGCGCACGTTCTACAAGCTCGATCGCGGCGGAGACGATGCGTGGTACCCGAACGAGTGCCTCTTTCTGCCGGGAGAGAACGCGCTCGAACTGCGCGTACTGGAACTGGACGACAGCAGCGCCACGCTGGTCCTTCTGGATGACCATTCGCATGCCAATCATCACGTCTGGGGCATCGGCGCACGCAACCGCGAACAGAATTTTGCCCTCAACGTGTTGATGGATCCCGACGTGGATTTCGTCACCCTGCTCGGCAACGCGGGTACCGGCAAAACCCTTCTCGCCCTGGCGGCGGGACTGGCGCAAGTGATGGATCAACAGCGCTATCGCGAAATCATCATGACTCGCGCCACCGTCTCGGTGGGCGAAGACATCGGTTTCCTGCCCGGCACCGAAGAGGAAAAGATGACGCCGTGGATGGGTGCGCTCACCGACAACCTCGAAGTGCTCACCAATCCCGAGGAAGGTGGCAGCTGGGGGCGCCAGGCAACCAATGATCTGCTCGCATCGCGGATCAAGATCCGCTCGCTGAACTTCATGCGAGGACGCACCTTCCTGAACCGCTACCTGATCATCGACGAGGCGCAGAACCTCACCCCGAAGCAGATGAAGACCCTGATCACCCGCGCCGGTCCGGGCACCAAGATTGTCTGCCTCGGCAACGTCGAACAGATCGACACGCCGTATCTCACCGAGACCACTTCGGGTCTCACCTACGCCGTCGACCGCTTCAAGAACTGGGACCACTCCGCACACATCACCCTGCGTCGCGGTGAACGTTCGCGGCTGGCGGATTTCGCGGCCGAATCTCTGTAACCGATGCCTTGTTGCTCAAGGGACGCCAACGGCGTCCCTTGAGGGTTTGCGGGCTGCGCCCTCATGGCGTCGAGGCCCAGGCCGTATCTGAAGGATTGCCCGCTCACCGCAGAGTGGCATGCCGGCAACAACGCGATCAGCCTCGTGGAACAGCGCAGTAGCAAGAGGAGGCAAGCGAGTAGAATGCCATCTTGGCTGACTTTGCCAGGTAACACGTGCCGACATGATCCTTTTTGCCCGCCTCATCCTGCTCGCCCTGCTCGCCTTCTTCGTCCTCTGTGTGCTGCTGGTGCACCTGCGTGGACGCGTTCGCCTGCGTTTCGATCGCCAACTGGTCGATCATTCGGCAGTCTTCGCGCCGTACAACCTGTTGATGTACGGCTTTTCGGCGGTGCCGGCGCGTCCGATCCTGGATCGAGCCGGCTTTCCGCAACTGGACCTGCTGCAGGCCAACTGGCGGGTTATCCGCGATGAGGCGTCGCATCTCTTCGACGAGGGCTATATCCGCGCCGCGGCGAAAAACAACGACGCCAGCTTCAACAGTTTCTTCAAGCAGGGCTGGAAGCGTTTTTATCTGAAATGGTATGGCGAGCCACTAACCTCGGCAGAAACCTTGTGTCCGAAAACGGTGGCCTTGCTGAAGTCGATACCCAGCGTGAAGGCGGCTATGTTTGCGCTGTTGCCGCCGGGCAGCAAGCTCAACCCGCATCGCGATCCGTTCGCCGGTTCGCTGCGCTATCACCTGGGTCTGATCACGCCCAACGCGCGAAGCTGCCGCATCTTCGTCGACGGCGAAGAACATGCGTGGGGTGATGGGAAGGACGTCGTGTTCGACGAGACCTACGTGCACTGGGCGGAGAACAACAGCGACCAGACGCGGGTGATCCTGTTTGCCGATGTTGAGCGACCGCTACGCACACGCTGGATGAATACGATCAACCACCGCGTCGGTGCATTCATGGGCAGAATCACCGCTTCGCCAAACACCGAGGGCGAAACCGAGAAGACCGGTTTCATCAACCGTATCTTCGCCCTGAGCCAGCGCAAGTCCGGTTCCAGCAATGGCTTCAAGGCCCGCTTCAAGCGCCGCTACCGAGCGCTGTACAAGTCCTGCAAATATCTGGGTATCGCGTTGCTGCTCTGGCTGATTTTTCTCGCGCCGTGGCCGCTTTCGCACTGATCGATTGCGACTTCTGACCCGACCCGGTCCTCGTTGCGTATCTCGAAAAAGAAACGTCATAGGCCCCGTAAACCGCGCCATTTCAGCAGCCTGCCCTCGCCTGTTCGGCTTGGCTCTCCGATGCTTGGCACCCCGGGGAACGCGGAAGAAGTGCTGCATGACGCCTGGCTGCGCCGGCATGCGCAGGATGCCAATGCACTCGGAGATGCCAGCGCGTGGCTGGTGAACGTCACCGCCCGGCTGGCGCGGCCCGCGCCAGGAAAAAACGCGCAAGTTACTCCGGCCGATGGCTGCCCGAACCGCGCGCAGCCCGAGGTCGAGCGCTCAGTTCAGCGAGAAAGAAATGAATATCCCTATTCGGTAGCGATCCTGATCAACGCGTGGGGTCGAATCGCCATTCCGTTCCAAAAAGCACCGGACACGTATGAGCTAACAAAACTCTGAGCGCTGAAAAAAGCGAAGCCGCGGCAAAACCGCGGCTTCGGATAACGACAGATCAAACACTTCAGCTGTTGAGGCGCTTCACGATGGCGTCGGCAAAACTGCCGGTGCTGCCCTTGCCGCCCAGATCCGGCGTCACCTGGTCGTGATCGTTCTCGACCGTGGCGCGAATCGCCTGACGCAATTTGTCGCCCTTGGCGACCATGTCCAGGTAGTCGAGCATGTCGGCCGCAGCCAGCAGCAGCGCGCAGGGATTGGCAATGCCCATGCCTGCGATGTCCGGTGCCGAACCATGGACGGCTTCGAAGATCGCCGCGTTCTCGCCGATGTTGTCGCCCGGCGCCAGACCCAGTCCACCGACCAGACCCGCACACAGATCGGAAATGATATCGCCGAACAGGTTGGTAGTAACGATCACGTCGAACTGCTCGGGCTTCATCACCAGCTGCATGCAGGTGTTGTCCACGATCATCTCGTTGAACTCGATCTGCGGATATTCCTTGGCAATTTCGCGCGCGACGTTGAGAAACAGGCCCGAGCTGGTCTTGAGAATGTTCGCCTTGTGGACGGCGGTGATCTTCTTGCGGCCTTTCTTCACCGCCAGTTCGAACGCGTAGCGGACGATGCGGCGGCTGCCCTTGCGCGTATTGCGGGTCACCGACTCGGCGATCTCGCCATCGTCGGACAGCGTCTGCCCTTCCGAGCGATAGGCGCCTTCGGTGTTCTCGCGAACGGTGATGATGTCGATATTGTCGTAGCGCGACTTGGTCCCGGGAATGCTCACCGCGGGTCGCACGTTGGCGTACAGGTCGAAGTGTCGGCGCAGGGTCACGTTGATCGAGGTGAAACCATCGCCGATCGGTGTGGTCAGCGGGCCCTTCAGCGCCACCTTGTGCTCGGCAATCCTGTCCAGCGTGGCCTGCGGCAGCAGGTCACCGTGCTTCTCCAGCGCAACCATGCCGGCATCGACAAAATCGTAGGTCAGGCCGCAGTCCAGCGCGTCGAGCACGCGCAGCGTGGCGGTCATGATTTCGGGGCCAATGCCATCGCCCGGGATCACGGCAATCGTCTTGCTCATGGGGGTAACTCCTTGAAACGAAAAACGTCGAGCAGCGCGAGCGGCGAAGAGACAGGCACGCGCTGAAACCACCCATTATTGCCGATAAGACATGGAGCGAACAGAGTCAGAGGCTGACAAGGTGTTGAAAATACTCGCACGCTGCGTAGCAAAAAGCTGCAGAGCCAGCTGGTGACGCCGCATCAGACGTGATCGGCGCAAGCCGACGAATCACTCGCGGCACCCGACTCCAGTTGATCGAGCAGATCCACCGCGCGGCGCAGATGGGGAATGACGATCGATCCACCCACCACCAGACCCACGCTGAACGCTTCGAAGAACTCGTTTCGCTGCACGCCAGCTTCCTTGCGCTGTGCGACGTGGTAGCTGGTGCAGTCGTCGCAGCACAGCACCATCGACGCCACCAAACCAAGCATCTCCCTGGTTTTTACGTCCAGCGCACCGGATTTTCAGGTCTGGGTGTCGAGCGCGAAAACCCGCCGCACGACCTGATTGTCCTCCGCCAGGATGCGGTCGTTCCTCCGCTGCCGGAACGCGCTGAATTCGCCCGACGTGTCACTCACGCTGCTGAATCCAGGAGCTCGGCAAGCTTGCCACTTCGATCGGCGGCGACCAGCTCGTCGAAGCCACCTACATGCTGGTCGTTGATGAAGATCTGCGGCACCGAACGGCGACCCCCGCTGCGGGCCAGCATCGCCTCGCGCCCGGTCGCATCGGTGTCGATGCGCACTTCGGTCCACTCCAGACCCTTGGACTTCAGCAGATTCTTTGCCGCCACGCAGTAGGGACATACCGCGGTGGAATAAACCTCGATCTTGGACATCACAACACTCCGAAACAGGGGAAAAGATTCCCATCAGATGGGGCTGCCATCCCCGTACTGCAAGCACTTCCGGCAGACCGGAGCCCGCATGGAACACCTGCTCGGGTGCTATTCTCACTTACCCATGAGCATCGCACCACGACATCTCGTTCCGCGGCTTTTGACGGCGATCATCGCCGCCGGCCTGTCCTTTGCCGCGGGTGCGCAGGAGGACATCCGCCTGCCTGATCTGGGCAGCTCCGCGAATGCCCTGATCTCTCCGCAGGAAGCCCAGGACTATGGCGCTTCGATGCTGCGCCAGATGCGCGCGCTCGACATGGTGGTGGATGATCCGCTGCTCGACGATTACATCAATGACCTTGGCTACCGACTGGTCGCCGGCAGCGACAAGCCGAAAGAACACTTTTCCTTTTTCATCGTGAAAGACCAGGAAATCAACGCCTTCGCCGCGCCGGGCGGCTACATCGCGGTGAACTCGGGCCTGATTGACATCACCCGCAATGAAAGCGAACTGGCTGGCGTGATCGCCCACGAAATCGGCCACATCACGCAAAATCACCTGCAACGCGCGTTCGAGGATTCGAAAAAGGACGCGCCACTGATGGCACTCGTGCTGCTGGGCGCTATTGTCGCCGGCGCCGGCAGCCATAGCGGTGACGCGCCGATGGCCGTGCTCGCTGGCGGCCAGGGCCTGCTCGCGCAGAAGTCGATCAACTTCACCCGCAAGGATGAGATCGAAGCTGATCGCGTGGGCATTCAGACGCTGGCCAATGCCGGATTCGATCCAAACGCGATGGCCGACTTCTTCCAGCGCATGGAAGATGTCATGAGTGCTGGCGCGGGCGGCGAGGACGTTCCCGCCCTGCTGCAGACCCATCCGGTGACGACCATGCGCATCAGCGACGCGAAATCACGGGCCGGCGCGCTGATCGCCGCACAGAAGTTGCGGCCTTCCGGCTCCCTGATGGACCGGCAACAGTGGGAAAAGAGCACCGCGCCAATGGCGTTCGTGAAAGATCCCACCGTGCTGATGGCGGCGTCCGACCCCGGCAAACTTGGCAATTACGCGTTGATGCGCGAGCGGGCTCGGGTGCTGGCCGGCGATGCGCGCAGGCTCGTCACCTACTACAGCGCCAGCCTGAAGAACCAACCCGGCTTTGACACTCCTTCCAACCGGTATGGCTACGCCCTTGCGCTGGTGGCCAGCGGACGCGGCGAACAGGCTATCGAGCAATTGCAGCCATTGCTGAAATCCACTCCGGGCAATCTGATTTTGCGGCTGGCGCTAGCCGATGCCAATCTGCAGGGCGGACATCGCAGTACCGCGCTTGCCATCTACAGCGACCTGAATTCCCAGTCACCGCGAAATCGGGCGGTGGCGCTGGCCTATGCCAAGGCGCTCACCGAAACAGGCGAAAAAAGTCAGGCCAGCGTCGCGGCGAACCTGCTGCGACCCCTGCTGAACAATGCCAGCGAACCGGATATCTACAGCACCTACGCCCGCGCCAGCAACAAGGCGGGAGACAGTGTCCGCGCCGGGGAGGCGTTTGCCGACGCCAGCTATTACTCGGGCCGCCCCTATGATGCGATGGAACAGCTCAAGCGGCTGATGAAGCGTGACGATCTGGACTACTACGCACGGGTGCGGATCCAGGCACGGATCGCGGAGCTGACCCCGCTCGTGCTCGAACTGCGCAAACGCAACATCAAGACCGATGACAGACCCGACAGGAATCATCAGCTGCAGCAGGCAAACGACTGCTCCGGTCAGCTTTGCTTCGGCGTCGATGCTGGCACGGCGAGCCCTGACATTTCGAGCCAGCGCTGGTGACGTTTTCCTGTCACGCTGGCGGCATGTCATGGGCGCGTAACATTCATGCGTTGCAATATCCCCGTCACAACCACTGGCAGACCAAGGCGTGCACAAACGCATCCTGATCGTTGAAGACGAAGCCTCCATTCGCGAAATGATCGCCTTTGCCTTGCGCAAAGCGGGTATGGAAGCGATGCAGGCAGCCGATGCACGCGCCGCCCAGCTAGCCATTGCAGAGCAGGTACCCGACCTGATTTTGCTTGACTGGATGCTGCCTGGCACCAGCGGACTTGAGCTGGCCCGGCGCATGCGCAAGGAGGAACTCAGTCGGGAAATCCCGATCATCATGCTCACTGCCCGCGGTGAGGAGATGGATCGCGTCAACGGCCTGGAAGCCGGCGTCGATGACTACGTCGTCAAGCCATTCTCTACCCGCGAACTGGTCGCCCGTATCAAGGCCGTGTTGCGACGCAGTCAGGGTGACGATGGATCCGGCGTGGTGGAAATGGGCGGCTTGCGTATCGACGGCCCGGCACATCGCGTGTTCGCCGGCGCCGACCCGGTGTCTATCGGTCCGACCGAATACCGACTGCTGTATTTTTTCATGACCCATCCCGAACGCGTGTACTCCCGCGCGCAACTGCTCGATCACGTGTGGGGCGGCAGCGTGTACGTGGAGGAGCGCACCGTCGACGTGCACATCCGTCGGCTGCGCAAGACGCTGGAGCCGTGGAAGCTGGACAACCTGGTGCAAACCGTCCGCGGCACCGGTTATCGCTTCTCGATCAGCGTGTGACCGGATCGAGGGCTTGCGACAGCGACGGCTTTTGCCGATGCTGAGCCTCCTGCAACCTCGGCCGCGACGCTCACATGATTTTCCCTGCAACGCCATTCTGGAAACTGCCCGCCAAGCTGGCAGCCGCGCTCGTGGGCAGCGCGTTGCTCGGCTGGCTTGCCGGTGGCCACATTTTCCTGGGAGTTGCCCTTGTCGCCGTGGCGGAAGTCGTCTTGCTATTGACTCGAATTCGTCATCAAACCCAGCCCATGATGGCTGCATCGACTACTGCCAGCCCTCTCCAACATGACCGTTTCATGACGCGCTCCCGCCGCCTTGCCTCCAATCTGCGCGATTTGCGCAACGCCGCCAGCCAGTTGCCCGATGCGATCGTGCTGCTCGATCAGAAGCAGCAGATTCGATGGTTCAACCACGCTGCCGAAGATCTGCTCGGACTGCGCCGTCCACAGGATCGCGGCATCCTGCTGCAGCAACGGCTTGAAGGCTCGGAAATGGCTGAATGGTTTCGTGCCGGTGCGCAAGAAGCACTCAACGACACCATCGGACCCGGCGACTCCGGAAGCCAACTCAACGTCAGCCTGCTGCCGTTTGGCGATCAGGAGCAGTTGCTGCTGGCGCGCGACATCAGCCACCTGAATCGTCTCGAGCAAGTTCGTCGCGACTTCGTGGCCAATGTGTCGCACGAACTGCGCACGCCGCTGACCGTCATTCACGGCTATCTCGAATTGATCGATCCAGAAGACGTGCCGGAGCTGGCCGCGGTATTGGGAGAGATGCGCGCGCAGTCAAAGCGCATGGGGCAGATCGTGGAAGATCTGCTGACCCTGTCGCGCCTCGAAACCCAACACGACGTCCTCGAGGAACGGGTACCGATGGCCGGCCTGCTGGCGACAGTCCGCAAGGAGGCCGAAGCCCTCAGTCAGGGACGCCACAAGATCTCGCTGGAATCCACCGCAAATGCCGACCTGCTCGGTTCGCCGAAAGATCTTCACAGCGCCCTGTCCAACCTCGTCAGCAACGCTGTTCGCTATACGCCCAGTGGTGGCAGCATCACCATCCGCTGGCAACGCACACCGGACGGCGCGATATATTCCGTCAGCGATACCGGCTTCGGCATCCCGGCCTCGCACTTGGCGCGGCTCACCGAGCGTTTCTACCGGATAAGTTCCAGTCGCTCCCGTGACAGCGGTGGCACCGGGCTGGGACTGTCGATCGTGAAGCACGTACTCGGGCTGCATCAGGCTCAGCTGCAGATCGAAAGCGCGCCGGGCGCCGGTTCCACCTTCTCGTGCCAATTCGACAACGCGCGTCTGCTCGTTCCGGGCGGCAACGACGAAAATTGATTTCCGCCACGCTACGGCGTGTCTTTGGTACCCGCGTTGGGCCAGAATAAGGCATGGAACAACCACCTGCCTCCGACCCCGCCTCGCCCGATCTAGCCGACCCCAGCCTCTACCTCAGCCGCGAGCTGACCGCTTTGGAATTCAATTTCCGCGTGCTGGCCATGGCCAGGGATCCGGCCGTCCCGCTGTTGGAACGCCTGCGCTATCTCAGCATCGTGGCCAGCAATCTGGACGAATTCTTCGAAGTTCGGGTGGCCATGCTCAAGCACCATCACGCTTACGGCTCTGCTGCGCCAGGGCCCGACGGCATGCCCTCGGGTGAATTGTTGACGCTGATACGCAGTCGGGCGCTGGATCTGGTCACCGAGCAATACGCCACCTGGCAGGAGCAGATCAGGCCGCAACTGGACGCCGAACAGATCCACATGCTGACTCGCAAGCAATGGAGTTCGCGCCAGAAGCGCTGGCTGCAGGGTTATTTCGAACAGGAAGTATTGCCGGTTCTGTCACCGCTGGGACTGGATCCGTCACATCCGTTTCCGCGCATTCTGAACAAGACCTTGAACATCGCGGTGGTGCTCAAGGGCCGCGACGCGTTTGGACACGAGGGTCACATGGCGCTGGTACGCGCACCGCGCTCGTTGCCGCGGATCATTCGCGTGCCGGCTGAAGTCAGCGGCAGCGGCGAGCATTACGTGTTTTTGGCCGAACTGCTGCAAGCCTTCGTCGAGCTGATGTTTCCCGGTTTCAAAGTGGTCGGTTCGTACCAGTTTCGGGTGACGCGCAACAGCGAGCTGGTCGTCGAGGAGGCCGAGGTGGAAAACCTCGCTCACGCACTGACCGAGGAGCTGGTCGGCCGTGGTTACGCACGCCCGGTGCGGCTGGAGATCGCCAGCGATTGTCCAAAGGCAATCACCACGATGCTGACGCGCAATTTTGAGCTGGAGGAGGCCGACGTCTACCGCTGCGATGGCCCGGTCAACATCATTCGCGTTGGACTGATCTATGACTGGATTGATCGGCCCGATCTGAAATTTCCCCGCTTCAACCCGCAGTTGCCATCGGCGCTGGAAAGCAATCGCAACAAGTTCGACCTGATCAGCCAGCGCGATGTCCTGCTGCATCATCCCTACCAGAGCTTTGCGGCAGTGATCGATCTGCTGCGACAGGCCATCGCCGATCCGCAGGTGCTGGCCATCAAGCAGACCCTCTATCGTGCCGGTCAGGACACACCGCTGGTCGACCTGCTGGTCGAGGCTGCCCGCAACGGCAAGGATGTCACCGTGGTGATCGAACTGCGGGCGCGCTTCGATGAAGCGGCCAACATCCACCTCGCCACGCGCCTGCAGGAGGCCGGGGTGCAGGTGGTCTACGGCGTGGTCGGCTACAAGACTCACGCCAAGATGATGTTGATCGTGCGGCGTGAAGGCAAGACGCTGCGGCGCTACGCCCATCTGTCCACCGGGAACTATCATCAGGTCAACAGCCGCACATACACCGACATCGGACTGATGACCGCCAACCCCGAGATAGGTGAAGACCTGCACAAGGTTTTCCAGCAGCTGTCGGGGCTTGGGCCGACGATCGAGCTGAAGCGGCTGCTGCATTCACCCTTCACGCTCTATCCCGCGGTACTTGCGAAGATCGAGCGGGAAACCGTCAATGCCCAGGCCGGGCGGCCAGCGCGCATTGTGGCCAAGCTCAATGCATTGAACGAGGCGCGAGTGATCGCCGCGTTGTACCGCGCGTCACGGGCGGGCGTCCAAATCGACCTGATCGTGCGTGGTGCCTGCACCTTGCGCCCGGGATTGCCTGGCATTTCCGAACGCATCCGGGTCCGCTCGATCGTGGGGAGGTTTCTTGAGCACAGCCGCGTCTATTGGTTCGCCAATGATGGCAATCCAGACTTGTATTGTGCCAGCGCAGACTGGATGGAACGCAATCTGATGAGACGCATCGAGGTCGCCTTTCCGATCCTCGATCCCGCGCTGGCCGCTCGCGTATTCAACGAGACGCTAGCCAACGGCCTCGCCGACAACACGCAGGCGTGGCTGCTTCAGAGCAACGGTCGTTATACCCAGGCTATCGCAGGCGAAAACGCGCCTTACAACGCCCAGCAGGACCTGCTCGATCAGTATTGCCCATGATCAGCTTCCACATGACCCGGGATTTCATCATCTTGACGCCTGCATGCGAGAATCCGCCATCAGTCATCGCCGGAGTCCAGGCGTGAGTTCAGCCGACCCGACACCCATCCGCGATGGTGAATTGATTGCCGCCGTGGACATGGGCTCCAACAGCTTCCACATGGTCGTGGCACGCATGGAACACGGCGAACCTCGCGTGATCGACCGTCTGCGTGACACCGTCCGCATGGCCGCTGGTTTGCGCGCGGACGGCACCCTCGATGCCGATCGCCGGGCCTTGGCGATGAATTGTCTGGCCCGCTTCGGTCAACGCATTGCCGGGCTTCCGTCGCTACGTGTGCGTGCAGTCGCCACCAACACGGTGCGCCGACTGGCGTCCCCGCAGGCATTTCTCACCGCGGCGGAAGCCGCGCTTGGGCATCCGATCGAGGTGGTGTCCGGTCGTGAGGAGGGTCGACTGATTTTTCTCGGCGCCGCCCATGACCTGCCCGCCTCACGCGAACCGCGGCTGATCATCGACGTCGGTGGCGGCAGCACCGAATTCATCATCGGTCGCGGGCTTGCGCCGCTGCATACCGAAAGCGTGCAAGCGGGGTGCATCGCCTCGACTCTGCGGTTCTTTTCCGGTGGCAAGCTGACGCGCAAACGCTGGCAACGGGCCAGCAGCGAAATCGGTTTGCTGCTGCAGCAATTTGCCGAGGACTATCGCGAATCGGGCTGGCAGGATGTCTACGGTTCATCGGGTACTGCCAAGTCGATCGGCTCGGTGGTGCAGGCGATGAAGTTTTCCGACGACGGCATCACCCCGGCCTCGCTGGCGTCTCTGCGCGAGGCACTGATCGAGCAGGGCCAGATGAGCACGCTGAAGCTGCCCGGCCTCGGCGATGACCGTGCGCCGGTGATTGCCGGCGGCGTCGTCATCTTTGAAGCCGCATTCGCCGCGCTCGGAATCGAGCGCATGCGCGTGTGCGAAAGCTCGATGCGCGAAGGCCTGCTATGGGATCTGCTGGGTCGTGCCGGCGGCAGTGACCCACGCACCGCCAGCGTCGATGCGCTGGCCGCTCGCTACGGCGTGGATCGCGCCCAGGCGCGCCGGGTCGAATCGACCGCATTGATGTTCTTCGACCAGGTCGCGCGCGCCTGGAAGCTGGACGCCGAGGCGCGCGAGTGGCTGTCCTGGGCGTCCCGTGTTCACGAAATAGGTCTCGCCATCGCCCATAGCGGACACCACCACCATGGTGCCTACATCATGCGTCACGCCGATCTTGCCGGCTTCTCGCGTCAGGAACAGCAACTTTTGGCCGCCGTGGTCGAATTGCACCGGCGCAAGCCGGACAAGTCCATCATCACCGCCTTGCCGCAGCGATATCGCGCACTGGCCCGGCAGATCACCGCGCTGCTGCGCCTGGCCGTGCTGTTCCGTCGTGCCCGTCGTGCCGAGTCGCTGCCGCAAATGACGCTGCGCGCCAGCAGCAAGTTACTCCGGCTCACGTTGCCACCGGGCTGGCTGGAACAGCATCCGCTGACCGAAGCGGATCTGCAGCAGGAGCAGTCGCCAATGAACGAACTGGGCGTGAAGCTGGAGATCTCCAGCGGCTGATGGTGGTGAACTGCCAAGTCCGGCCTCGCCGCGTATCATGTTCGAACGCCCAGACTATGTGATGCCCATGTTGAAATCCCTGCTCGCCACTCTGCTACTCGCCTTGCCGCTGACGCTGGCGGCACAAGCCGCCAAACCCGCGCCCGCAACGCCTGCCGCGCCGGCTCCGGAAGTCGTGCTTCACACCTCGCAGGGTGACATCACGCTGGAGCTCTACACGGACAAGGCGCCGAAGAGCGTGGCCAACTTCCTTCAATACGTCCGTGACGGCTTCTACGACGGCACGCTGATGCATCGTGCGATTCCCGGCTACCTGGTCCAGGGCGGACTATATACACGCGACCTGCAGCCCAAACGCACACGGTCGGCAATTGCCAGCGAAGCCGACAATGGCCTCTCCAATCTGCGCGGCACGGTGTCCGTGGCCCGCGGTGCGGATCCCAATTCCGGTACCGCGCAATTCTTTTTCAACCTGGTCGACAACCGCCGGCTGGATTTCGTCGGCAATCAAAGTGGCCTCACCTGGGGCTATGCCGTCTTCGGCAAAGTGCTAGAGGGCATGGATGTGGTCGACAAGATCGCCGCCCTTCCCACCCGGGCGCTCGGCCCTTTTGCCGGCGACGTACCCAATCCACTGGTGGTGATCAAAAGCGCGCAGGTGATCGGCGAGGAGGCGCCAGCAACTGCCACCAGCGCTGCTGCACCGGCAAAGCCAACATCAGCACAAAAGAAGACCAAGTCGGCCAAGCCCGCCGTAAAGGGGTGAATCGAACGATGAGCACGCTGTTCATTTCAGATCTTCATCTGGATCCCAGCCGACCACACATCATCGCCCTGTTCGAGGATTATCTCGCCAGCGACGAGGTTCGCCATGCCGACGCCTTGTACATCCTTGGCGACCTGGTGGAAGCCTGGATCGGCGACGACGATGACGCGGAACTTCCCCGGCGTATCGCGGCAGCCACGTCCGCCGTACGCCATGCTGGCGTCCCGGTTTATTTCATGGTCGGCAATCGCGACTTCCTGCTCGGTGAAGCGTTTGCCGGGCGCGCAGGGATGACCTTGCTGGATGATGGCACCGTGCACGAGATCGAAGGCCAGCCGACCCTGCTGATGCATGGAGACGTGCTTTGCACTGACGATGTCGCCTATCAGGCGGTGCGCCAGCAAGTGCGCAGTCCCCAGTGGCAGGCACACGTGCTCTCGATGCCGTTGGACGCACGCCGCGCGCTGGCGGATCAGGCACGCGAAGACAGCCGGGCGCATACCGGCAGCACGATGGAAAGCATCATGGATGTGAATGCCGATGCGGTCGCGGACGTGATGCGCAAGGTTGACGTGACCCGGTTGATTCACGGGCATACGCATCGACCGGCAGTGCATTCGCTGACGGTGGATGGGAAAGTTGCGCAAAGGATCGTGCTCGGGGACTGGTATGAGCACGGGTCGGTATTGCGAGTGGATCGAGAGGGCGTGGAGCTGCGAGGACTATCGGTGGATTGAACCGGGATCCGGCTGCATCCATCGTTCCGTGTACCGGATCCCCCGCGCGAGCCGTTCTCGATCAGGTCAGCGGCAAGGCGACCGGCCCTGACTTACACGGCCTCGGTAGGCTGTCCGATCATGGCAATGACTACCGCCGTTTACTCTGAGCGAATGGCGAACACGGGCGACACTTTGGCGGCATAGCGTGCCGGTCCCCATACGGCCAGTTGACCGAGCAGCCACAACAGCAGCGAACCCAGCAGTGGCAGGTACAAGGGCATGCGTGGCAATTCATAGATGTGCATCAGGCCGAGATTCGCCAAAAATGCCAGCAGCGTCCCCAGCACGATGCCACCGCTGACGATCAGGAAATTCTCGGCGTGGAAGTAGCGCAGGATGTCGCCGGTGGTTGCGCCCAGCGAACGGCGCACGCCAATTTGCCGCCGCCGCTGGCTGACCCAGAAACTGCTCAAGCCCACGATGCCGCCTGCGGTCGCCAGCAGCAGCAAGCCGCAGATGCTTATCATCAGCGTCGCCACGCTGCGATCGGTGGCGTAGCCGCGCTCACGCGCCTGCAGCAAGGTAAGCACGCCGTCTTCCGGATCCATGAGGCGTCCAGCGCCACGCGCATGCAGCGCTTTCAGTGCGGTACCTATCATCGGCGTGATGGCAGCGTCGGTGCGCACCAGATACACGACACCCTCCGGATCGAGCCAACGCGCGGGAACCAGGATGCTGTCCTCGTCGATGGAACGTGTCGTGCTGCCAGCGTAAGGCCCCTGCAGGCTGGCGAGAATACCCACCACGGTGGCGGGCCCGCCCGGGAGATACACCGTCCTGCCCAGTGCCGAACCCTCGGGAAACAGTTTCTTGGCAAGGCTGCGCGCGATGATGATGACCGGCGGAGATATCTTGTCGTAAGGGCCGATGGCAGTGATTTCCTCGGGACGGAAATTGCGTCCTGCCACCAGCGAAACGCCCAGCGTATTGATCGCATGATCATCGGCTAAATAGGCGAGTGACAATTTCGGGCGCGTGGTCTGCTCCGGCTTGAGTTTCACGCCCACCGGTATGCCGCCACCGCCCTCCAGCGGAAACGCCTCGCTGGAAAACGCATCGTGCACGCCAGGCACATCGCGCAAGGCATCAAGATCGGCGCGGATGTTGGCATCGATCTGGGCAGCACTCTGACCACTCTTCCACTCGTTGCGGATCACGAAGATATGCGCTTCGTCCGTCCCGGTGGGGCGCGAAAGATGGACCATGCGCGTGGCCACGATAAACAGCGCATTGGAAGTTACCGCCAAGGTCAGCGCCACCTGCAGGACGATGAGCGCGGTGGCCACCTTGTGTCGCCGCAGCGCAGCCAGGATCGGCCGCAGCTGCATCAATACCCTGCTCAGTGCCATGCCGGAGACCTCAATGGTTGATCTTGATTTGCCAGGCGGGCTGGGTCTGCGCCGCGCGCCAGGTCGGATACAGGGCGGAAACCAGCGTGGCGGCCGTCGCCAGCAGCACGGTCAACGCCATCAGCGAGGCATCCGCGTGCACCAGGCGCGCAATCTTCGGCTCGAAGAATCCGCCGATGCCCCACAAGCCCAGCACTGTCAACGCCACACCGAACAGGCCGCCGACCAAGCCAATGGTGGCTCCTTCGATCAGGAACTGTCGGTAGACTGCCGCGCGCGAGGCCCCCAATGCCCGGCGAATGCCGATTTCCGGTGCCCGTCGCATGAAGCGAGCCAGCATCAGCCCGACCACGTTGACCAATACGATCAGCAAAAAACTGGCCGAGACCAGTACAGACAGGCGCGATGCCTTGGGCGTGACTTGCAGGTATGCCATCCAGTCCATCAGATTGCGAAGGCGCCCATTGGGTGGCCAGGAGAAGCGACCGACGCGTTGCTGCTCTTGCGCATAGTGGCGCAGGTATGCGCGGTAACCCGTCACCTGCGCCGGCGTCGCCAGTTCGACCCAGGCAGCGATCCACACACACTCGCTGTGCAGGTAGTTGTCGAAACCGGAGACGCCCGTATCCGCCGAGTAATCCGAATAGGAAGGGCACAGGTCGTACTTGCTGGTCTTCTTCATATCGATCGCACGGGTGAACGGAATATAGATGTCCCCCGTGTCATCGAACGCCTCCAGGACGCCGTACGCAGCGGCATCAAAGAAACGCGGTTTCGGATTCCAGTCGTCCAGCACACCGGCGATGCGGAAGACATGGCTATCCATCCGAATCTCTTGCCCGACGCTGTCCCGCCCGCCAAACAGCTTGTCGTTCAAGCGGCGACTGATGACCGCCACAGTGGCGTGCTGTGCATCATCGTTTGCGTTCCACCCGCCACCAAAGCGAAAGGGCGCATCGAACATGGCGAAAAAATCGGCCGTCACTGCGTCGCCACCAAGCGACATGTCCGGAACCAGCGGATTGCCAGACGCAACCCCCCACTTCGTGGGATAGACCAGCGTCTGGCGACTGGCCTTGCGCGCCTGCCACAGCGCGACCGCATCGATGTAACTCAACGTCTGTGGGGGTTCGTTTCCGAACGGCGACGGACCGAAATTGTCGATCTGCGGCACGTAAAGCCGCCCAGACCGGGCGGGAATGGGATCACTCGTGGTCGCACGAAACACCGCATAGCTCACCATGCACGCCGCCACCCCGAACGCCAGCAGCAGCACCACTAGCGCGGTCAACGCCTTGCTTCGCGCACTGCTGCGCAACGCCAACGCAACGTAATACCCCCACATAACGCTCCCCTGTGACGTCATCCGATCATCGGTAGATGCACCGTCTGTCGATCTCAAGAATAGCGGATGGTCAGGGTCGTTGTTGCGCTTTTGATCCATGCCCAGTTGAGGTGCCGGAGCGAGCGTCCGCGCAGACGACGGCCCGAAGGGCGAGGCACAGGACGTGCCGAATAACCGGGAAGGTTCGTCCACCACCTCTCTCCGCCAGATACGCAAAACG
>JBDTXA010000043.1:0-21025 GCA_040006415.1 Rhodanobacter sp. | reverse complement strand
AATACAGGTTGGATGCCGTGGGACCGTTGTGGGTCAGTTCCAGCGCGGCCAGCGCACCGTGCGCGTGCACCTTGTCGCACATCAGCGCCAGCGCGGGGATGTCGCGGTCGTCCCACAGCCGTGCCTCCACATACGGGGTGAGGTCGCCGCTGGGATGGATCTCGCACTCCTCGGTAGAGACCACCGCCCAGCCGCCTTCGGCCTTCACCTCGCGCATCGCGGCATGCGCCAGCGGCATCGCGTGGCCCATGCCGTTGCAATGGGGCACCTGGAAGAAGCGGTTCTTCGCGGTGACCGGGCCGATCTTGAGCGGGGTGAAAAGGATGTCGTAGCGTGAATCGCGCATGTGGCTCAGGCCTCAGTCGGTGCGAGAGGCTTGCGCCGCCGTCGCATGAATGCGTATAGCGGCAGGCCGGCGGCGATCAGGCCCAACGCGTAGAGAAACGGCTCGCCGCCGATGCCGATGAAGGCGAAGATCACGTAGCTCGTGGCCACGGCCGCGACGAGCAGCACGTGGCGCCCCCGGCAGCCGGGAGTACCGCGCCGCCACAACACCGCCAGCGCCAGCGCGCAGCCGAGGTAGAGCGGCAGATTGGCCGCGGTCACCACGCGGGTGATGAAGGTGAACGCCGCCACCAGCGAGCGGCTGTAGCTCATCCATACCATGACCGAGGCCAGCACGCCGGTGATGATCAGGGCGAGCGCCGGCGTGCCGTGCCGGTTGTTTCGCGTCAACAGTGTTGGCAGTACGCCATTGTCGGCCATGGTGCGGGTCAGTTGGCCGGCGAGCAAGGTCCAGCCGTTGAGCGCGCCCAGCCCGCTGATCACCACGAACAAGGCCAGCCAGCGGCCGAGGCCGGCGCGACCGAAGCGGTCCATCAACAAGGCGAAGGGTGCGCTGGCATGGGCCAGCACGTCCTGCCGCAGCAGCAGCAGCGGCACCGCCGAGACCACGACGTAGATCACCGCCACCAGCACGGTGCCGGCCATGGTGGCGCGTGGAATCGTGTGGCCTGGATCGTCGACGCGCGCCGCCGGAATGCTCGCTGACTCGATCCCGAGCATCGCGAACAGCGCAATGGTGGACGCCGCCAGCACGCCGCCGAACGTCACCGGGGTGGTCGGCGGATGCGCTACGTAGCTGCCCGGCGACGTCAGCAACACCCAGCCGCCAAGCACGGCGATCGCCAGCATCGGCAGCAATTTCAACGCGGTGGTCACGATCTGCACCACGCCGCCGGTACGCACCCCGAACAAATTGACCAGCACGAACATCCACACCAGCCCCAGCGCGAACCACACCGGCGGAATCACCGCCAGCCCGGGCATCACGACAATCATGTAACCGACCACGCCGGTGGCCAGCGCGGCATTGGTCAACCATAGCGAGATCCAGTACGCCCACATCGCCATGTAAGCGGGCAGTTCACCGAGGGTGCTTTTGATATAGCCGTAGGGGCCATCGGCGCCAGGCAACGCGGCCGAGAGATGCACGAACACTCGCGCCAGCGTGAGGCAACCGAACAAGGTGATGCCCCAGCCGATCAGCGCGTTGAAACCGTACGGCGCCAGCGACGACGGCAGCAGGAAGATGCCCATGCCGATCACATTGCCGACTACCAGCGCGGTGCAGGTCCAGAAACCGATCTTGTTGCGATCCTGCATGTCGGTACGCGCCCGGGTTCAGTTCAGGGGAAGCTGATTGGCGTCGAAGCCAGGTCGAAAAAGTCCCCCTTCAGCCGCAAAAGGACTCTCTCGGGATCGCCTGCAGGAGATGGGCTGGCGAGAGGGTTCGGATGAAGTGAACCGCGGCAGCACTCGACGTGCCGACGCCACGCTTCGCCCGTACCCTCATCCGGCGCTTTGCGCCACCTTGTCCCAGTGGGAGAAGGACTAATCAGCTGAGGTTTGACGCCAATCAGCCCAGGGGCGCGGCTACCCCGCCCCGACGGGTCAGCGCTCATGCGGATTCGCCTTCCGGGCCGGCGTAAGCCGCGCGCAGCAGGTTCTGGTAGTGCCACACGCCACCCTCGCGTTTCGGACACAGCCGGCCCGCGCTGTAAGCACCGGAGGCCAACCCGCGCTGCACCGCCTCGCAGATACCGATGTCCTCGTTCTGCACTTCGTCGCTGAAATTGCGATCGGCCTCGATCCGAGCCTGCACTTTGTCGTTCTGCGCGTAGTAATAGTCGAACACGATGCGGCATCGGCCCGGGCTCAACGGCAGGATGCGGTTGGTCTGCAGCCGGCCCGGCATGATGTTGAGCATCACGTTGGGATAGATGAAGTAATAGAACGCCTCGCCGTCACCATAAATGTCGCTGCTGTTTCGCAGTGGCGAGGACTGCAGCGAATGCCACGGGAACAGCTCGGTGTTGTAGGCGCGGTAGTCGAGCACCCTGGACAGGCCCGGGTGCACGTGCGGCAGGTGATATCCCTCGAGGTAGTTGTCGACGTAAACCTTCCAGTTGCAGTCGATGTCGTAGGTGTCGCGGCGCAGGTAACGCATCGCCGACAGGTCGATCGGTGCGATGCGTTCGGTGATGCCGGCATAGACGTCCCCGAACGGCGGTACCGCATCGTCCAGCGCCACGAACACCAAGCCCTGCCATTCATGCACGCGCAGCAGCGGCAGGTGGATGTCCTCGACCCGGAAGTCTGCTGCATCCTGCATCTCCGGCGCGCTACGCAGCTGGCCTTCAAGCGTATAGGTCCAGCCGTGGTACTTGCAGTGCAGCGCACGTGCACCCTGGCCATTGCACAGCGCCAGCGGCCCGGCGCGGTGGCGGCAGACGTTGGGAAAGGCGCGCAGCACGCCATCCTGTCCGCGCACCAGCAGCACCGGCACCGTGCCGATTTGCTCGACCACGTGGTCGCCCGGCTCGGCCAATTGCCCCTGCTGGGCCATCAATTGCCAGCTGCGGGCGAATACCGCGCGCTGCTCCATCGCCAGCATCGCCTCGCCCGAGTAGTAGCGTGGCGCCAGCGCGTGCGCGCGGTTGAGTTCCTCGGCGACAGTGTCGTTGTGCATGGGCAAATTCAGCCTCGGGAAGGACAGGGGCGAGCAGCGGCCATGCTCAGGAGCATAGCGGTTCCGCGCCCGGCTGCCCGCCCGCGAGTGTATGCGGATGCGCGGTTCGCATTCCTGCGCCACCGCCTGGGCCGTCGATGCACACCTGCCGCGCTTGGGCGCAACGAAACCGATGCGCGCGCGGGCGACGGGGTGGATCGGTAGATCGGCGAACCCGGCGCCTGGACAGGATGCCGTGGCTGCGCGTGGCGTCTGTGCTTCGCATTTCTGCATGCTGCGACGAATCGCGTGATTGCCCACTACCCGTCACC
This sequence comes from Rhodanobacter sp., assembly GCA_040006415.1. Classification (GTDB taxonomy): domain Bacteria; phylum Pseudomonadota; class Gammaproteobacteria; order Xanthomonadales; family Rhodanobacteraceae; genus Rhodanobacter. The sequence continues at coordinate 17,683 of JBDTXA010000043.1, read as the reverse complement.
TGCATTCGGCAGTACATTGCCAAAAGACCGGGGAAGGAACTGCCGTTGCCCATGCCAAGCGCCACGCCGCTGCCGCGGTGCCCACACGCCAGCCCACATGCGCAAACCGCCTCATCACGACGCGGCACCCCATGACGGGGGCGGCTGCCAGCGGCACGCTGGAACAAGCACTGGCTCACGCCGCGCATCTGCTGGAGCGTGACCCCACACAGGCGATCGAGCAGCTCGACGAGATCCTCGAAGTAGCCGCAGGACACCCGGCCGCACTGCGGCTGCTGGCCACTGCGCGATTCACGCAGGGGAATGTTGCCGGCGCGCTCGACATCCTCATCCCGCTGGCGCAGAAGCAACCGAACTGGGCCGTGCTGCATTTCGATCTGGGCGTGGTTTTGGGTCGTGCCGGGCGCGGCCAGCAAGCAATCGAAGCGCTGCGCAAGGCGGTGGCGCTGAAGCCGGACCTGCCGCAGGCGTGGCGTGCGCTCGGCGACCATCTCATGGCAGCCGGCGAACAGGAAGCCGCCGACGCGGCGTACGCCAGTCATGTGCGCTATTCCACTCACGACCCGCGCTTGATGGAGGCGGCCGTGGCGCTGGCCGAGGACCGTGTCCCGCAGGCCGAGGCGCTATTGCGCGAGCACCTCAAGCAGGCTCCCACCGATGTCGCCGCGATTCGCATGTTCGCCGAGGTCGCCGCGCGGGTCGGCCGCAACGAGGACGCGCTGAACCTGCTCGCGCGCTGCCTGGAGCTGGCCCCCGGCTTCCATGCCGCACGCCAGAACTATGCCCTGCTCCTGCATCGCAGCAACCAACCCGAGCAAGCGCTGGTGGAGATCGAACAGCTGCTGGCGGCGGAACCCGATCATCCCGGCGGCCGCAATCTCAAAGCGGTGGTGCTGTGCCGCATCGGCGACTACGAGCCCGCCATCCGCATCTATGCCGATCTGCTGGAACAGTATCCGCGTCAAGCGAAGGTATGGGTGAGCTATGGCCATGCGCTGAAAACCGCCGGTCATGCCGACCGCGCCATCGACGCCTATCGCCAAGGTCTGGCGCTCGAACCGTCCTTCGGCGAAGTCTGGTGGAGCCTGGCCAATCTGAAGACGTTCCGTTTCGGCGTCGACGACCTGGACGCCATGCGCCAGTTGCTGGCACGCACCGATCTGGCCGAGGATGATCGCCTGCACCTGGAGTTCGCGGTCGGCAAGGCGCTGGAGGACACCGGCGAGTATGCGGCGTCGTTCCGCCACTACGCGCAGGGCAATGCACTGCGCCGGGCGCAACTGCACTACAGCGCCGACGACACCCAGGCACGGGTGCGGCATATCTGCGAGCGTTATACGCGCGAGTTTTTCGCCGCGCGCGCCGACGCCGGAAGCCAGGCGCACGACCCTATTTTCGTGGTCGGCCTGCCGCGTGCTGGTTCCACCTTGATCGAGCAGATCCTGTCCAGCCACAGCCAGGTCGAAGGCACCATGGAACTGCCCGAGGTCACCTCGATCACCCGCGTTTTGCGCCAGCAGGGCGATGCTGACAGCGCGCTGCCGTACCACGGCGCGCTGGCCGCGCTCGATGCCGACGGTTTGCGTGCGCTCGGCGAACGCTACCTCGCCCATACCCGCATCCAGCGCAAGACCACAGCGCCGCAATTCATCGACAAGATGCCGAACAATTTTCTGCACATCGGCTTGATTCACCTGATGCTGCCGAATGCAAAGATCATCGATGCTCGCCGGCATCCGCTGGCCTGTGGCTTCTCAGCTTTCAAGCAGCACTTCGCCCGCGGCCAGCACTTCAGCTACGACCTGGCGGAGATGGGGCGTTACTACAACGATTATGTCGCACTGATGGCGCATTTCGATGCCGTGCTGCCCGGGCGTATCCATCGGGTGATGTATGAGCGCATGATCGAGGACACCGAAGGGGAGGTGCGCCGCATGCTGGACTATTGCGGCTTGCCGTTCGAGGCGTCATGCCTGCGCTTCTTCCAGAATCCGCGGCCGGTGCGCACGGCCAGTTCGGAGCAGGTGCGTCAGCCGATCTACCGGGAAGGGGTGGATCACTGGCGGCACTACGCAGAATGGCTGGGGCCACTGGAATCGACCCTGGGGCCGGTATGGGGGAGTTATCCGGGCGTGTCGGAGCCGGACTAGACACAACGATTGCCGCTGAATTGCCGTGAACTGGAAAGGGGAGTCACCATGCGCGATAGAAGTTTAAACCTCGGTACCAAAATGCAAAGGGTGCGACTGGTCAGGCTGCCGCTGGCGGCAGCCATCTGTCTCGCCGTGGCCACACCGATCCTGGCCCAAAACACCGGACAGCCGACCAATCCGAGCACAACGCCGGTGGCAAAAAAAGAGAAGTCCACGACTCTGTCCGAGGTCACCGTGACCGCGCAGAAGCGCACCGAGAATCTGCAGAAGGTGCCGATCAGTATCAGCGTGCTGGCCTCCGATCAGCTGGAGGCACTGCAGGTGCAAAGCTTCAAGGACTACGTGAATTACCTGCCCAGCGTCACCTTCCAGCAGGGCGGCGGCGGTATTGCCACCGGCCCCGGCTTCGCCTCGATCTTCATGCGTGGCGTGGCCAGTGGCGGCAATACCAACCATTCCGGTTCGCAGCCGAGCGTGGGTGTGTATCTCGACGAACAGCCGATCACCACGATCCAGGGGCCGCTCGACATCCACATGTACGACATTGCCCGCATCGAGGTACTGGCCGGGCCACAGGGCACCTTGTATGGAGCCAGCGCCGAGGCCGGCGCGCTGCGCATCATCACCAACAAGCCCGATGCGGGCGCCTTCGCGGCGAATTACCAGATCAGTCTCGACCAGGTCGCCCACGGCGGCATCGGCGAGACTTTCGACGGCATGCTCAACATCCCGATCAGCAGCAACGCCGCCGTGCGCCTGGTCGGCTGGCATGAACACGATGCCGGCTACATCGACAACAAGGCCGGCTCGCGTACTTTTCCATCGTCGGGCATCACCGTCAGCAACGCCGACCATTGCACTCCGAGCGCGACTCTGCAGTGCTTCGGCCATGCAAAAAAGGACTACAACGACGTCAACACCAACGGCGCCCGCGCGGCACTGAAAGTTGACCTGAACGACAACTGGTCGATCAGCCCCACCCTGATGGGGCAGCAGACGATCTCGCACGGCACCTTCGCCAGCGATCCGGTCGTCGGCGACCTGGCGGTGACGCACTTCTATCCCGAGCGCGTCAACGACCGCTGGTGGCAGGGTGCATTGACCGTGCAGGGCAAGATCGGCGACTTCGATCTGACTTATGCCTACGCCCATCTCAAGCGCAACCAGGAAGAGCAGACCGACTACAACGACTACGCGTTCTGGTACGACACCTTGAACGGCTCCGGCGCGAGTTTTTACGACAACAGTGGCGCCCTGATCAACCCATCCCAGCACATCACCGACCGGGATCACTACACCAACAGCAGCCACGAGTTACGCATCGCTTCGCCCAGCGACGATCGCCTGCGCCTGGTCGCCGGTGCGTTCTGGCAAAAGCAGAAGCACGATATCCTGCAGAACTACCAGATCGATGGCCTGGCCTCCTCGTTGTCCGTGACCGGCTGGCCGAACACCATCTGGCTGACCCGGCAAGTGCGCTACGACCGCGATAAATCCGTGTTCGGCGAGCTGTCCTGGGACTTCATTCCGGACGTGCTGACCGGCACCATCGGCGAGCGCTATTTCCGCACCAGCAATAATCTGTACGGCTACTACGGCTACAGCAAGGGCTTTTCGTCGGGTTCAACCTATGGCGAGGCCGGCTGCATCTCGCCTGACCCATTCGAGGGAGCCCCCTGCCTGGATTTCAACAAGCAGGTCAAGCAGACCGGCTCGCTCAACAAGGTCAATCTGACCTGGAACATCACACCCAGCAAGATGCTTTACCTCACCCACTCGAAGGGCTTTCGTCCCGGTGGCGTCAATCGTGCCGGTAATTTGCCACCGTACCAGCCCGACTTCCTGACCAACCTGGAACTCGGCTGGAAGACCACCTGGCTCGATAACAAGATCTCGTTCAACGGCGCGATCTTTCGCGAAACCTGGAACCACTTCCAGTTCAACGTGCTCGGGCCCAATGGCCTGACCATCATCAAGAACGCCAACTCGGCCCGCATCACCGGACTGGAATCGCAGCTCAACTGGCAGGCCAGCTACAACCTCAATCTCAGTGCTGGCGTGGCGTTCTACAACGCCAAGCTGACCGCGCCGTATTGCGGTTTTACTGACCCCAGCGGCAACCCGTCCACCGACTGCCCGGCCGGTACGCTCAACCCGTCGACCGGCACGGACGGCCCGCAGGCCCCCACTGGTACGCGACTGCCGGTCACACCGCGCTTCAAGGGCAACCTTATCGCGCGTTATACGTTCGACCTGGGCAACGACGACGGTTTTATCCAGGCCGCGGCGGTGCATGTAGGGGCTCGCACCACGGATCTGCGGAAGATCGAGAACAGCTTGTTGGGCAACTTGCCCGCCTACAACACGCTCGACCTTTCCGCCGGCATCCACCAAGACAGCTGGACCGTGAAAATCTACGTCGACAACGTCTTCGACAAGCGTGCCGCGCAGTACAAATTCGCCGAATGCGGCTTGACCGTCTGCGCGGCCCACTATGACCCTGCGACCGGAGCCGGCTCGCCACTGTATCCAGAGGGACAGGTCTACACCGGCTTCAGCCAGCCGCGCACACTCGGCGTCAGCTTCAAGCAGGAGTTTTAATAGCCGGCCGGATAACACTTGCTCAATCTCGTCACCCTCGCGAGACACGTTTCAACAGCCGCAAGGTTGGTCGAGCGAGGATCCAGTGCCTTCGGCTACTCGGCAGAGGCTGAGGTCACTGGATTCCTGCGCGCGGTGATGAACCCGAACACTGCGCTACGACGTGCGACCCGTCGTGAGCTCAGACGCTGACGAGCGGTTCCTGGTGAACTCGGTATCGCACTCGTTGGCATGGCGACCGGTCTTCGACGTCGCCGGTGGGGAGCGCCTCGATGTTTCGCTGCGGCGCATGGCCTGCAGATGGCTATCGCTCTTGCAGGAGCGGCTTCAGCCGCGATGCCCTTTGCCTTTGGATCGTTCTTTCCACACGACTTGACCGGTTTCGCCAACCGGCTGACCAGCTGATGGAGGTTCCCCTGTCCGGCACAAGAGACCGGCGGCATCCGCCCCATTACAGGTAGCACGGCCTGACCTCACTGACCATCTAACGGCTACCAGCCAGCGGATTGCGATATCGGGGCTTGCCGCCGCTGGTTTCGCGTATTCAACCCTGACACGAATGTTACTTATTTAAACGGGAGGCCTTATTCTCCGTCATTCCTGCGAACGCAGGAAGCCAGTGGCATCGGCTTTCTGCGGGTCGCCCGAGGCGTTGAATCCCTGCTTGACCAGCCTTGCGGCTGTTGAAACGCGCCTCGCAAAGGCGACAAGCTTCAATAAGTGCCATCGGACCCCGTCACGCAATGTTTGTTGCTTTGGACTCGATGCAGCTACTGCGCTTGCGCGCGATAACGAACACTCAGGGCACGCCGCCTGATTGGCTCTCCATATCGGTTTGGCAGTGCTAAAGCACGCAGGTCATCGGCGAGGTGGTGCGGCCAATCCACCAGCGCCGGGAGCGCATTGATCGTTGCTACCGCGCGCCAGGCTGACCATCGCGGTTGATCCAGCAGCGCTGGGGATGGCATGGTCGTTGCTTGCTCATCTGCAAGACACCCGGTGCGGAATCGAAAATGGGATGGGCGTAGGATTTTCATCATGACAAGGCGGCATGCGGTGGCAACGGCTAACCCGATGGGTCAAGAGTTGACCTCGGCTGTCCTCAAGCCTGTCCGCCACAGGCCGATAAGGGAAATGGAGCGCTCGCCTTTGGTGCGTCACAGGGTGCATGGCTCTCTGCCTTACTCTTTTTTCCGGCAAGGTCGCCTGGCCGCGCCCGCCAGGCCCAGATCGTGATGAACAAGCCGCTGCGCGTCCTCTGCGTTTCAGTAGAAAACTCCGCGAAGCGCACGCTTGCGCGGCTATCCGTGGAGTTTCAGACGAGTTTTGCCACCAATCGCGGTGAATTCGAGCTGCTGCTCTGCGGTGGACCCTGGGATGCGGTGGTGTGCGACTGGCAGCCGCCGGGTTTCGGCCGGTTGGAAATCATTGAGGTGGTGCGAGCCCGGGATGCGCGGCTGGCGCTAGTGATTCTTGCGGGGAGCGGTTCGGAGGCGATGGCCGCCGAAGCGATCAAGCGTGGCGCGACCGAGTACGTGAACTGCAATGCCGAACAGCTGTCTCGCCTGGCGGACACATTGCGCACAGCAGTCGCACGCCAACGCGGCTTGATGTCCGCCATCGAACTGCGTGCGGTGCTGGATGCCTCCGGCGATGGCATCGTGGTGGTGTCCAACAAGGGCAAACTGATTCATGGCAACGAGCTTGCTCGAAAGCTGTGGAATCTCCCCAAGGAGACGCTGGGTAGCGCCGACTTCAGCGCGCTGCAGGCCTGTGTCGCCGAGCAAATGGTCGACCCGGCGGCCTTTATGGAAGCCATGCGCACGTCGTTGCGTTCGGACGTCAGCAGCTTGGCGACACTGTATTTCAAGGACGGGCGTGTGGTGGAACGGCGAACCGAGCCGCAGATGCTGGAGGACCGGCGCACCGGCTGGGTGATCAGTTACCGCGAGGTGACCCCGACGGTACAGGCCAAGCAGCATTTGCGAGAAGTGCTCGCCCTGCAGAAATCAACCCTCGATGCCACCGCCGACGGCATTTTGTTGGTAAACACGCAGCGGCGCGTAGTCGGAACCAATCGCAAGTTCCAGCAACTCTGGCGCATCCCCGACGAGTTGATTGCCAGTGAGGACGATGCGCGGTTGCTCGGTTACGTGCTCAAGCAGCTGAAGGAACCTGAGGCGTTCATCACCCTGGTGGAATCGCTTTACGAGCGTCCCGCAGAAAGCAGCAGCGACATCCTTCCATTCAAGGATGGTCGCTTGTTCGAGCGCCACTCGCAGCCGCATATCGTCGACGGGGTGCCTGCGGGACGGGTCTGGAGCTTTCGCGACATCACCGCGCTCAAGTCGGTAGAGTCGGCTTTGCTTAGCAGCGAAACACGTTTCCGCCTCGTGTTCGAGCAGACCGCCGATGCACTATTGATTCTCGATGGCGCCAACGGGCATTTCGTCGATTGCAACGAGGCGGCCGTAGCCCTGTTTCGCTGCGCCAGCAAGCAGGCGATTCTCAGCCTGCATCCCGCGCAACTTTCGCCCTCGCAGCAGCCCGATGGTCGGTCTTCGCTGGACAAGGCCAACGAAATCATCGCCACGACGATGCACGAGGGCAGCCATCGTTTCGAGTGGGTGCATTGCAGCCCACAGCGCGAGGACTTTCCGGCGGAAGTGGTGCTCACACCAGTCCTGTCGGGACAGCAGCAGTTGCTGATCGCCACCGTGCGCGATATCTCCGATCGCAAGCGCGAGGAGAGGATCCAGCGTGCCCTCTGGGAGATTTCCGAGGCCGCGCAGTCGACCGAGACGCTGGGAGAATTGTTCCCGCGTATTCACCAGATTGTCGGCAGCCTGCTGCCAGCGCGCAATTTCTTCGTCGCACTGTATGACGAGAAGCGCGAAGAGATGAGCTTTCCCTATTACGAGGACGAGTTCGACACCAATCCTGACGTGCTCAAGATGAGCGTCGGCACCGTCACCGGGCGAGTGATCGAGCGCGGCGAGGCCATGCTGTTTACGCCCGACAGCACCAACGACGGCAAGTTGGAAGATCTACCCTATGCCGGCACCGGTTCGCTGGACTGGCTCGGCGTCCCGCTCAAGTCCAAGTCACGCACCCTCGGGGCGCTGGTGGTGCAGAGCTACGACGGCAGCGTCCGCTACACCGAAAGGGACAAGTCGCTGCTCGAGTTCGTTTGCGGCCAGGTCGCCGCAGCAATCGAGCGCAAGCAGGCCGAGGTGGCCTTGCGCGAAAGCGAGGCGCGACTGGAAGAGGCGCAGCGGCTGGCTCAACTGGGCAGCTGGGAATGGGATATCCACGGACACGTGCTGACCTGGTCGCAGGAGTTGTATCGGATCTTTGAGCTCGATCCGCAGCAGTATGTGCCCCGGGTCAGCGATTTCCTCAGTCGCATCCACTGCGATGATCGCGCAGCGATCGAGTCGATGATGATCAAGGCGCAGGAGGACTGCCAGCCATTCCGGATGGAAATGCGCATCTGCTGCGAGGGGGGCGAAATCCGTACCCTGCAAAGCCAGGTCGAAGTGCGCGTCGACCCGCAAGGGAGCGCCACTGGCATGCTTGGCACCTGCATCGACATCAGTGCGCGCAAGCTGGAGGAGCTGCTGGACCGCGATCGTCGGCAGATCCTGGAACAGGTGGCGCGGAACGAACCGCTGGAACACATCCTGGCAGGCATCGTAAGTATGCTGGAAACACAAATACCCGGCTCCCGCTGTTCCCTGCTGCTGCTGCGCGCCGGACGGCTTTACATGGGTAGTGCGCCGTCGATGCCGGAAGTGTATTCAAAGGCACTGGAAGGGTTGCCGATCGGGCCGGCAGTGGGCAGTTGCGGCACCGCCTGCCACTTCAATCGGGTTGTGGTGGTGCAGGACATTGCCACTGACCCATTGTGGAAAGGCTACCGCGAACTCGCCTTGCCGCACGATTTGCGCGCCTGCTGGTCGACGCCGATTCCGTCCAGCGATGGCGGCGTGCTGGGCGCGTTCGCGGTGTACCAACGCCGGCCCTGCGCACCCACTTCGCCCGAGCTGGATTTCCTGACCGCCGCCAGCCACCTCGCCGCGGTGGCGATCGAACACCGCCGGCTTACCGACCGGCTCGCGCACCAGGGCCAACACGATGCCCTGACCGGGCTGCCAAACCGTTTGCTACTGCAGGACCGGCTGGGCCAGGCGCTGGTACTGGCGCGCCGTAAGCAGCACCAGGTCGCCGTGCTGTTCATGGATTTGGATCACTTCAAGCAAATCAACGACACGCTGGGCCATTCCCACGGCGACATCCTGCTGTGCGAGGTGGCGCGCCGGCTGGAGGGCTCCATCCGCAAGAGCGACACATTGGCGCGGTTGGGCGGCGATGAGTTCATGCTGGTGGTGCCGGAACTGAACAACGCTGAGGATGCCATGCGCGTGGCCGAAAAAATGATGGAATCCCTGCGCGCGCCATTCCGGGTGGGCGAGCATGAATTCTTTGTCAGCGTCTCGCTCGGCATAAGCATCTATCCGGCCGACGGCCAAGACGCCGATACGTTAATGGCTAACGCCGACGCTGCCATGTATCGCGCCAAGGAGGCCGGGCGCGACAACTATATGTGGTTCACGCCCCAGATGAATTCGCGGACGATGGAACGCGTCGAGCTGGAGGGGCAGCTGCGGCATGCCATAGCGCTGGGGCAGTTGAGTCTGCACTATCAGCCTCAGCTGGGACAGCTTGGCGAAATACATGGGTTTGAAGCGCTACTACGCTGGGAGCATCCGACGCTGGGCATGGTGCCGCCCGCGCGATTCATCCCGGTGGCCGAGGAGAGCGGGCTGATTGTTTCAATCGGCGAATGGGTGATGCGTGAAGCCTGCAACCGCATGGCAGCCTGGCATCGCAGCGGGTACAAGCCGCTGACCATCTCGGTGAACGTTTCGGCGGTGCAGTTCCACCGCGGGCATCTGGTGGACATGGTACGTCGCGTGCTGGCGGACACCCGTCTCGACCCGACGGCGTTGGAGCTTGAAATCACCGAAAGCGTGCTGCTCCAGAACGCCGCCGAGGCCTCGATCAATCTGACTGAGTTGCGCAAGCTCGGTGTAGGCATTGCGATTGATGATTTCGGCACGGGTTATTCCTCGCTTAGCTACCTGCACAAGCTGCCGGTGAGCCGGTTGAAGATCGACCAGTCTTTCGTATGCGAGATCGGGGCGCAGCCACTTGATGGTCGGGATGAGGCCCCGATCATCCGCACTATCATCGCGCTGGCTCGCAACCTGGGTCTGACGGTGGTCGCTGAAGGTGTGGAAACACCCTCTCAGCACAGGCTGCTCAAATCACTGGGCTGCGATGGATTCCAGGGCTTTCTGCTGCACAGGCCTTTGTCCGAAGGCGCCGCCGGGCGACTGCTTGCCGGAGTCACGAAGGCGCAGACGGCGCGCGCATTTAGCACAGGGTGATGTCGGCGCTGGTCTTTTTGGTAGACGAACCGATACCGTCCCTTTGAAACTTTCGTGGTGGGTCATCAGCGGCAGTGGATAAAAACGACCTCCCTCGATGAGATCTTGATCGACTTCCTCCTTGGAAGCGTCCGCGCTAACGAAATAGAACCCGGTCAATGCCGATGCTGGTGGCCGACGTCCGGATAGTGCGGGTGGGTGTGCGTCAGCAACTCGTGCTGATGGGGATGGATATGTGTGGATTTCGGCACGGCCGGATTTGCATCATGTAAAGAGCATTTTAGTTGCCCAAGCCGTGCCGAAACATGTCGTGATCATCGGTAAATTTTTGAGACGGCCCCAGCAAAATCGCCTAGAGGCCCGCGGATTGGCCCGACGTGTTTTTGCCGGTTTACCACGCAGAGTGTGTGCTTGGGTTCGTCCTCGGCATGACTTTTACGTTTGGCGCAGTGTTACCTACTGCTATTGGCTACACAATCGCCGCCGTATCGGCGGTCATTCATCTCTGCGTTCGCCCAATTCTTGTCAACCTATGGACTTGGTTCAAACGCCCCCGATCGCCAACCGCATGACGTCCAGGCAGTCGGTTGCTGGTGGCACCAGAACGAGTTCACACCAGTTTTGTAGCGCCTTCCTCGCCAAGTGATTTCAGGACTGAACTATTGCCGGCTTCACAGACGTCCGGTTTAGGTGCCAACGGCTCCTATGGGTCGGTGCAAGCCGATCGTCCAGTTCAGTCTGGTACCCACAAGTCATGTAACCCTACGCACGGATCGATCCGCGTGGGGGGAGCTGTCGTCGCCTCGTCATCATCCTGATCAGAAAGGCCAGCGCAGTTGGAAACTCTATGAGTGCCACCGGCCCGAAATTAGCCGACCAGTTGGCAACTCTGTTATCGAGTTAGAACTTCTATCAGGTCTTGCCAAACGGGAAGACCCGAGACGCCTGCTATTCCACCGTAACCGACTTGGCCAGATTGCGCGGCTGGTCGACGTCGGTTCCGCGCAGTACGGCGACGTGGTAGGCGAGCAGTTGCAACGGCACGGTAAATACTGCCGGCGAGATGAAACTGCCGCCCGATTCCACCCGCAGCGTTTTGGCTTGGCCGTCCATGTCGTCCATGCCGGCTTCGCCGTCGGCGAACACGATCACGCGACCGCCGCGGGCGCGCACTTCCTGCAGGTTGGACTTCAGCTTTTCCAGCAGCGGACCACTCGGTGCCACCGCCACCACCGGCATGTGCTCGTCGACCAGTGCCAGCGGGCCGTGCTTGAGTTCGCCCGCGGGGTAGGCCTCGGCATGGATGTAGGAGATCTCCTTGAGCTTCAGCGCCCCTTCCAGCGCTACCGGATATTGCGCGCCACGGCCAAGGAAGAGTGCATGCTGATGATGAATGAATTCACCGGCCAGTTCGATGATTGCCGGCTCCAGCTTCAACGCGTCTTCCAGGGCGCGGGGTAGATGCTGAAGTTCGGCGCACAACTGGGCATAGCGCTGTGGGTCGAGGCCGTTGCGACGGGCCAGCTCCAGCGTCAGCAGGGCGAGGCCGGCGAGCTGGGTGGTGAAGGCCTTGGTCGATGCCACACCGATCTCGGGGCCGGCGCGGGTCATCAACTTCAGATCGGCTTCGCGCACGATGGACGACTCCGGCACGTTGCAGATCGCCAGCGTTCCAAGATAGCCACGACGGCGGGAGTCGCGCAGAGCGGCCAGCGAATCCGCGGTTTCACCCGATTGGGAAATACCGACAAACAGGGTGTTGGCCGGTACCACGCCATCGCGATAACGAAACTCACTGGCGACCTCCACGCTAACCGGCAGGCGCGCAAATTCCTCGATCCAGTATTTGGCGACCAGGCCGGCGTGATAGCTGGTGCCGCAGGCGACAATGTGCAGTCCCTGGGTGGCTTGCAGCAGGGTCTCACTCTCGATGCCGAAAATATTCGGCAGCACGCCATGCGGACCGATGCGTGCCTCGAGCGTGTCGGCGACGGCTCGCGGCTGCTCGAATATTTCCTTTTGCATGTAGTGCCGGTATTCGCCCCGCTCTACGGCATCGGAAGACAGCTCGCTTTCATGCGCTTCGCGCTGGACTGGCTGACCGTCGAGACCGAACACCTGCGCGCTCTCACGCGTGATCTCGACGACGTCATCCTCCTCCAGATAAAGCATCTTGTTGGTGACCTGGATTAGCGCCTGCGCGTCGGAGCCGAGAAAATTCTCGCCGATGCCCAGCCCGACCAGCAGGGGCGCACCACGGCGTGCACCGACGACCCGATCCGGTTGATCGCTGCTGATCACCGCAATCGCATACGCACCTTCCAGGTCACGCACCGTGGCCAGAACTGCTTCAAGCAGGTTCATGCCTTCCGTGATGCGCTGGTCAATCAGCACCGCCATGACTTCGGTATCGGTTTCCGACGTGAAGACATGGCCGCGGGCCTGCAACGCGCTGCGCAGGGTCGCGTAGTTCTCGATGATGCCGTTATGGACCAGCGACACCCTTCCTGCCATATGCGGATGGGCGTTGGCTTCGCTCGGAACACCGTGCGTCGCCCAGCGCGTGTGCGCGATCCCGGTACCGCCGGCCAGTGGATCGGCCAGATAGCGCGCCTCCATCTCGCGCACCTTGCCTTTCGCGCGCACGCGCTGGATGCCGTGCGTATTCAACACCGCCAGACCCGATGAGTCGTAGCCACGATATTCAAGTGCTTTGAGACCGGCAATCAGCAGCGGAGCGACATCGCGCTGGGCCACGGCAGCAACAATTCCACACATCGACGGATTTCCTTACATGGTGGAGGAACGATCGGCCCCGCAGGAGCCGCCATTTTGACAACCAGCGCTTAACCCAGCCTTTCAGTCCCACACCGGGCGAAGCCTCGACGCATCAGATCAATTCACCTTGCGGCGCAGATAGTTAAGCAGGTCGATGCGCGTGATCAGCCCCAGAAACTCCTCGCCGTCGACCACGATGGCCACATGGCCGCGCTCAAACACCGGTAACAGCGATTCGATCGACGAACGGACATCGAGCATCTGAAGATTGCTCATCATCGCGGTGGAAACGGAGTCACGGAAACGGCTCTCGTCCGCGTGCACGTGCATCAGCACATCCGACTCGTCAACGATGCCGACCAGCTTGTGGCCTTCCATGACCGGTAACTGTGAGACGTCATACAACTTCATGCGGTTGTAGGCGGTGATCAAGAGCTCTTTAGGGCCGACCACGACGGTGTCGCGCTGGGCGAAGGGGCGCAACAGCAGATCGCGCAGGTCCCCGTGCTGCTCGCGCTCGATGAAGCCGTTATCGAGCATCCAGTAGTCGTTGTAAAGCTTGGACAGATACTTGTTGCCGGTGTCGCAGACCAGGGTGACGACCCGTTTCGGGGTGGTCTGCTCGCGGCAATACCTTAAGGCCGCCGCGACCAGCGTACCGGTCGAAGAGCCACCCAGCAGACCTTCCTTGGCAAGCAACTCACGGGCCATGAGGAAGCTCTCCTTGTCGGGAATCGCGTAGGCCTTCTTCACCCTGGTGAAATCGCTGATGCCCGGCAGGAAATCCTCGCCGATACCCTCGACCATCCAGCTCGCCGACTTGGCCGAGAGCGTGCCCTCGTTGATGTATTCGGTAAGGATCGACCCGACCGGATCGGCCAGGATCAGCTCCGTTTTCGGCGAGCGTTCGGCGAAATACCGGGACAGTCCGCTCAGCGTGCCCGATGAGCCGCAGCCGACCACCACCGCGTCGACATTGCCATCCATCTGTTCGAGAATTTCCGGGCCGGTGGTCGCGATGTGCGCCGCCGGGTTGTCGGGATTGCCAAACTGGTTGATGAAGTAGGCACCCGGCGTCTCGCGCGCGATGCGCTCGGCCATGTCCTGGTAATACTCGGGATGACCCTTGGCCACATCCGAGCGGGTCAGCACCACCTCGGCACCCATTGCCTTGAGGTTGAAGATTTTCTCGCGGCTCATCTTGTCGGGCACGACCAGGATCAGCCGGTAACCTTTCTGCTGAGCGACCAGCGCCAGTCCCAGGCCGGTGTTGCCGGCGGTACCCTCGACCAGGATGTCGCCCGGCCGGATCCGGCCGTCCTTCTCTGCGCCCTCGATCATCGACAGACCAATGCGGTCCTTGATCGACCCACCGGGGTTGGCGCTTTCCAGTTTGAGAAACAGTTCGCACACCCCCGTATCCAGGCGCTGTGCGCGCACCATCGGGGTATGTCCGATCAGTTCAAGAACGCTCTGGTGGACCGTCATGTGGGCTCCGTGCAATGCGACGCCGGTAACGCAGGCAGCGCATCAACCCGGCAAGAACACCATGATAACCGAGCCGCCTGATCGGAGCGGAAAAGCAGCGGCCCCGGCGATTTTTCCGATGCAACGAAAAAAGCCCGGGGCCGCGAGTCGGTGGCGTTGCCGTCTCAGTGGATAAGGTGCTTCCGGTCCGCCCACATGCGTTCCAGTCGTTCCTTGGCCAGCAGTTTTTCGCGCTTCATGCCAGACAGCGTCAAGCTGTCGATGGGCAGCACGCCGATATCGGCGTCATGCACCTTGCTGTCGAGTTGCTTGTGCCGCTGGTAGAGCCGGCGAAATTCCACATCGGCTTTCATCAATGCTTCGACATCGTCACGTTGCTGGTTTTCAAACATGGTTCGACCTCCTTGGGGGATGAAAGGCGGAGTTCGGTACGATCGATGTCCGCCGCTGGCCGCACGCATGCGCACAAAAGCCGCTCGCACCGGATCACCGGAGCGCGAGCAGTGCATGAACAGGAAGGTTGGGCGCATGGTTCGGGTCGTAACCCGTCGGGCCTGGATGCCTCGCCGGGAGTTCGACCCTACTCTCCCGATTGGGGAGGTGCAAGCGCGACATATTCGATAAAAATAGCTGTCAAAACAGCATTTTGCATTTGCACAACTGAAGCCGCTGCAGCGCGCGCCAAGGCGTTCTGCAGCGGCTGCAAAACCTCAGATCACTGTGGCTTCAGGGACCACCGTCCGACTTTTTGCCGGCGGACTTCTTGGGCTTGGCCGGAGCGGCCTGAGCAGGGCTCTTGTCCTCATTCATTTGGGAACGCATGGCCCTGGCAGCGTCAGAAGCCAACGCTGCCTGATGCTTGGCCGCCCTGGCAACGCGGGACTGTGCTGCCGCGAGCTTGTTGGCTCTTTCGGCATCCGCCCGTGCCTGGTCGGCCGCCTCCGAATACTCCAGACCCTGCTGCTGCAGACGCGCAGTTTCTTCCTGCTGAAGCTGATATTGCAGGCGCTGCCGTTCCAGTTCCTGGCGCGCCTTGTCGGCTTCACGCTGGCTATTGGCCAGAAGGATCTGGTCGTGCTCGCGATCCAGCTGGGAAATCTTGACCTCGGCATTCTGATATTGCGCGGCGGTCTTGGCCAGATCGACGCGTCGTTCGGCCAGATAAAGATCGTGTGGACGGTCACGCGAACTTGCTTGAGCCAACCGATTGATGGCGTCGCGGGCGCGCGCCTGTTCGGCCTGCGCGTAACTGCCCATGGTGGGATCGTTGGCCAGTTGATCGAGGCTGCTGTTGAGACGACTGACGTCAAGCTCGTCCTGGCGGGCATGTGCCGAGCCCGCCATCATTAATCCGAGGCCGATCGCGGCGAACATGTTGGTGAATCGCTTCATGGCTGGCCTCCCTGGGGGTTGGAATCTGCTGGCTTGCTGTTATCGGGCACGGTTTGGAAACCCCCAGCCGCCGGAGCCGACAAGGTGGATGACGCGGACGGGGGCATATCCTGCGCTGGCACGGGATCAAACGACGACTGTGTCGGCATCTCCCGCTGCGGCGTCGAACCATCTGCCGCATTCCCTTCGCCTTGAGCACGTAGCCGGCTATTCTCCTGCACTTTGCTCTGCATCTGGGCGCGCGCTGCGCCCAGTCGGCCCTTGGCCTGCGCCAGCTCGGCGTCGGCTACTGACTCCGTCGCGAGATTCGCGGCATCGGCATAGTCTCGGCTGACCATTGCCGCCTGGGCTTGTTGGAACTTGTTCTGGGCAAAATCCAGATCAACCGGGGCATAGTCCGCAGCGCCGGCGTCGCGGGCCAACTGCAATTGCGTCTGTGCCTGGTTCATTGAACTGTCCGGCGGAGGCACGCTGGCGCAACCAGCCAGCGTTAGCGTCAACAGCAGGGCGGCCGTTACTCCATGACGGCGGAAAGCGGAGGCGTAGGGCGGAGAAAAGATGTGCATCACAGACCTCATGGTATGTCGCAGCGTATTGTGAACAGGCATAATCCATCATTGCAATGTGCATGTGGGAAACCAGGGGACAAACGTGGATATCGGCTACTTCCTCAAGCTTATGGTAGACAAGGGCGCGTCGGACATGTTCCTGACCACCGGCGCCCCGGTGAACATCAAGGTCGAGGGCAAGTTGTATCCATTGGGCAATACCGGCCTGCCCAGCGGCATGGTCAAGAAGATAGCCTATTCGCTGATGGACGAAGGCCAGGTGCCTCAATTCGAGCGCAATCTCGAGCTGAACATGGCACTGGCGGTGAAAGAAACCGGTCGCTTTCGCATCAACGTGTTCAAGCAGCGCGGCGAAGTCGGCATGGTGATTCGTGCGATCAAGAGTGAAATCCCCAGCGTCGACCAGTTGCAGCTTCCCGGCATCTTCCGCGACCTGATCATGGAGCCACGCGGTCTGATCCTGGTGGTTGGCGCCACCGGCTCGGGCAAATCGACCACGCTGGCGGCGATGATCGACCAGCGCAACATGCATTCGTCAAGCCACATCCTCACCATCGAGGATCCGATCGAATACCTGCACCGTCACAAGAAGTCGATCGTCAACCAGCGTGAGGTCGGGCTTGACACGCACAGCTATCATGAGGCGCTGAAGAACGCGATGCGCGAGGCGCCGGACGTGATCATGATCGGCGAGATCCGCGATACCGACACCATGGAGGCGGCGATCGCGTTTTCCGAAACCGGCCATCTTTGCCTTGCCACCCTGCACTCGAACAACTCCGACCAGACGCTGGAGCGCATTCTCAACTTCTTCCCGGAATCGGCGCACAAGAACGTGCTGATGAATCTGGCGTTGAACCTTCGCGCGGTGATCAGCCAGCGCCTGGTGATCGGCAAGGACGGGCGCCGCATTCCCGCCGCCGAGGTGTTGCTGAATACGCCGCTGATCCGCGACATGATCCGCCGCGGCCAGATCCACCAAATCAAGGAAGCGATGGATCGCAGCCTGCAGGAAGGCATGCAGACCTTCGATCAGTCGCTGTACCGGCTGTACAAGGACGGCCGCGTGGACCTGGAAGAAGTGCTGAGCAAGTCCGACTCGCGCGATGGACTGGCGTTGAAGATCCGGCTGGCCGAAGGCGGCACCGACAATGAGGAACTGGCCGGCAACGATCCCTACGGCATGGGCATTGGCTAGGAGCCTGTCGGACTTTGGTTGGCCGGTCTGCGAATCCGTTTGCACGGTCCA
>JBDTXA010000042.1:0-21330 GCA_040006415.1 Rhodanobacter sp. | reverse complement strand
CCGACCAGCTCGATGCCGACGAAGGCAAACACCGCAATCTGGAAACCGGCGAAGAAGCCGCCCAGGCCCTTGGGAAAGAAGCCGCCGTCATTCCACAGGTTCGACAGCGAAGCCTGATTTCCCGATGGCGAATGAAAGCCCCAGACCACCAATCCGAATCCGGTCACGATAAGCGCGCAGATGGCGATGATCTTGATCAGCGCAAACCAGAATTCCATTTCGCCGAACATCCGCACCGTCGCGAGGTTCAGGCTCAGCAACAGCAACACGCACAGCACCGCGGGAATCCACGGCGCAAGCCCCGGAAACCAGAACTGTGCGTAGGCGGCGATCGCTATCACATCGGCGATGGCGGTAATGATCCAGCAGAACCAGTACGTCCAGCCGCAGAAGAATCCGGCCCATGGTCCGAGAAGATCGGTGGAGAAGTCGATGAACGACTTGTACTCCAGGTTCGACAGCAGCAACTCGCCCATCGCCCGCATTACGAAGTACAGCATCACACCGATGATCAGATACACCAGCACGATCGACGGGCCGGCCAGGCTGATGGTCTTGCCCGAGCCCATGAACAACCCCGTGCCAATCGCCCCACCGATGGCGATCAGCTGAAGGTGTCGGTTCGAAAGGCTGCGCCGGAGGTGATCGGGGTGCTCGGGAGGTACGGTCATGCATTCGGCCCAGATGGATGGATACGCCAACATAGAAGAAACATCGCAGCCACGCCATTGGCACGTGCGTTCCCGATCATCGTGCGGTTACGGCGGAGGCTGCGAACACGCTGCGCCAACGCCATGCGCCGCACAATCGACGACCACTCAGCATGAGGATCCCCCATGAAGCTTTACTACGCGCCCGGCGCCTGCTCAATGTCCGATCACATCACCCTGGAGTGGATTGGCCAGCCCTACACCACCCAGCAGATGACCAAGGAAAGCCTGAAGTCACCGGAATACCTGAAGCTCAATCCAGCTGGCGCCGTGCCGGTGCTGGAGATCGACGGATGGCCGTTGACCCAGAATGCCGCCATCCTGAATTATCTGGCCGACGCCTTTCCCGAGGCCTCCCTTGGCGGTGATGGCAGCCCGAAGGGACGTGCCGAAGTCAATCGCTGGCTGGCCTTCTTCAACGCCGATGTCCACCCCGCGTTTCATCCGCTGTTCGGCTCTACCAGCTTTCTGGATGACGCGGCAGCGGAGGAAACCAAAAAGAAGGCGCGCAGCAAACTGCGTGATCTGTTCGGGCGCGCCAACCAGCAACTGCAAGATCGCGACTGGCTTACCGGAACCCGCTCGATCGCCGATCCCTACCTTTTCGTGATACTCCGCTGGGCGAAGGCCATGGACGTGGATCTGACTGGTTACGACAACCTGACCCGGTTCTTCGAGCGCATGCTGGCTGATCCCGCCGTCGCCAAGGTGCTGACCGAAGAAGGACTCGACCAGCCCTGAGCTGGTCCGCTACCACGAGCGCCGCCCAGGCGGCGCTCGTACGTTGTCGAAGGTGAAAGGCGATTCGCGAGAAGGGGCAATGTCGAAAACGCCTGCGCCCGTTCGTCGTTCAGGAGTCGACGACACACCTGGACGGCAAACCATGACAATCGAGTTTTACGGCCATCCCTTCTCGTCTTATTGCCAGAAGGCGCTGATTGCCCTGTATGAAAACGACACGCCTTTTGAATGGCGCCTGATCTCACCGGACAACGCCGAGGTCAGTGCGCGATTCGCCACGCTATGGCCGATCAAGCGCTTTCCCGTCCTTGTCGACAATGGTCGCACGGTGATGGAGGCCAGCCTGATGATTGAATACCTCGACACCTGCTATCCCGGGGCCGTTCGGTTTATTCCCACTGAAACGCAGTCGGCGCTCGACGTGCGGTTGATGGACCGTGTTTTCGACAATTACGTTTCCACCCCGCTGCAGAAAATCGTGTTTGACGCCATGTGCTCCGAGGCAGACCGCGATCCACATGGCGTTACCGAAGCGCGCCGCATGCTCGATACCGCATATGCATGGCTCGATAAGGCCCTGACCGGACGCCAGTGGGCTGTAGGCGACAACTTCAGCCTGGCCGATTGTTCGGCCGCCCCTGCCCTGTTTTACGCTGACTGGACCCATCCGATTGCCGCTGCGCATCAGCAGCTCAAAGCGTACCGGAAGCGTTTGCTGACACGGCCGTCGTTTGCTCGCGCCGTCGATGAGGCCCGACCCTACCGGTCGTATTTCCCACTTGGCGCACCCGATCGCGACTGATACTTGCCACCTCGACAGGAATCCAGCCATGACAGAAGCCACACCCCTCGTTCCGGCCGCGGAACTCGCCCGTCGCAACGAGATGCGCATTCCGCATGAATCGCCCGAATACCGGGCTGCGCGCTCGGCCCTGCTGGCGGAGGAAATCGAGTTGCGCCGACATATCGAGCGCGTGGCCGAGCAGCGACGTGCACTGCCGCCGGGCGGCAAGGTCAGCGGCGACTACCGATTTGTGGGAAAGGACGGCGCGCTCGATTTTTCCGGATTGTTTGGCAACCGACAGACACTGGTGGTCTACAGCTACATGTTCGGGCCGCAACGCGAACGCCCCTGCCCGATGTGCACGTCGCTGCTCGGCGCATGGAATGGCGAGGCGCGCGACATCGGGCAGCGTGTCGCACTGGCCGTGGTGGCACGTTCACCGATTGACCGCCTGATCGCTTTCGCGAACGAGCGTGGCTGGCGGGATCTTCCCCTTTACTGCGACCCTAACGGCAACTACAGCCGCGACTACCATGGCATCAGCGAAGAAGGGAGCGACGAACCGGCCTTCCACGTCTTCACCCGTCGTGGCGGCGAAATCCGGCATTTCTGGGGCGGTGAAATGGGCGGCGAAACTGCTGACCCCGGACAGGATCCCCGAGGTGCTCCCGATCTGATGCCGCTGTGGACGATTTTCGACTCGACGCCTGACGGGCGCGCTGCGCACTGGTACCCCAGTCTCGACTACACCGATCCGGGATGAGCTTGCGATCCCCACGGCACTTTCACCAGCTCACGTACGGTCCCGCGCCACCACCCGATTGCGACCTTCGGCCTTGGCGGCATAAAGCGCGCGATCGGCGGCCATGAGGAGCGACTTGGGGCCAACCTTTGGCCCCGGACATAGCGCACTGACGCCGATGCTGACGGTGATATGCGGCCCCAATGGCGACGCCGGATGTTCCAGCGCCAGTGCCTCGACCCCACGGCAAAGATTTACGGCAAAATCATGCGCCATCGGCAGATCGCTGTCGGGCAGAATCAACACGAACTCCTCGCCGCCGTAACGCGAGACGTGCGCCAGCGCATCTGGTGCCATATCCGCGCACATCCGCGCCAGCGCGCGCAGGCAGTCATCACCGAAGGGATGGCCGCGGGCGTCGTTCAGCGCCTTGAAGTAATCGACATCCACCAGCAGCAAGGCCATCGATGCGCCGCGGTCCTGATGCGAGGCCCATTCCCGTGCCAGCGCCTGGTCAAAGCTGCGGCGGTTCGCGATGCCGGTCAGCCCATCACTCATCGACAGGTGCTCAAGCTTGCGGTTGGCGATTTCCAGCTCGCTGGCCAAGCGGGCAAGGTGCACCGCACCGGCGATCTGCAACGCGACGGCATCGAACATCGCGCAAATCGGGGGCGTGAAAAAGTCCTTGAAGGTGCTTTCCAGATTGAGTATGCCGTGCAGATGCTCGCGGTGGCGTATCGGCACCAGGTATTCGGATTTGACCCCGTCATTTCGAGGCGCATAGTCGGCATCGAGGCCCACATCGGCGAGTTGTGGCTGACCCGTCTGGACGCAGCGGCCCGATGCGCCCAGTGTCACCGGCCAGGGCAACTCGTCGCGCAGATCACGTTCGATGCCGGCCCAGACCTCCTGCACACAATGGGTTCGCTCATCATTGAGCACGATGATGCTGGCAACGGCGATCGGCAGATG
Organism: Rhodanobacter sp.; assembly: GCA_040006415.1. Classification (GTDB taxonomy): domain Bacteria; phylum Pseudomonadota; class Gammaproteobacteria; order Xanthomonadales; family Rhodanobacteraceae; genus Rhodanobacter. The sequence goes on along the minus strand of JBDTXA010000042.1, from coordinate 17,381 downwards.
CCGCGCCAGACAGTTGACGATCCGCTGCAGCACGTCCACCAGCGAATCGCCCTGCAGCGCCTCCATCGACACCTCCGCCAGAATCTCGGCGACCATGCCTCGTTGCCCGGATGCCGCGCCGCCGGGCCACGACCAGGGCAGGTCGCCGCCAATATCGGCAGGTGCCATTGAATACGTCATCACTCTGGTCGATCCGGACATTTCTCGAGCCTGCGACGAGTTTCATCAGGGAATAGTCAACGCCACGGTCGCAGCCTCACGAGCTGGAACAGGTTCCGTTGATGACGCACCTGCCCCGCAAAGAACACCGGAAATGATCCACCGGGATTGCTCATGATCGGCGACGAAGCCCCGGATACACCTTGACCTTGTGGCAGGCTGCGCCGAATGCCGTGAACTTCGCGAGATCAATCTCGCGACAGCCAGCCGCGAATGCCAAACCACATCAGCGGCACCACCATGCTGATCAAAAGTGCCGCCAACGCCATGGGATATCCCCAGATCTTGTCCAGCTCAGGCATGTGCTTGAAATTCATTCCCCAGACGCCGGCCAGGATCACCGGCGGAATCGTCACTACCGAGGCAACGGTCAGCAGCTTCATCACCGCATTCTGGTCGGTATTGATGAAACCCAGCACAGCGTCCTGCAGGAATTGCAGCTTGCCGGTGATCTGCTCATCAAATTGATCCAGCGTCTTGAGGTCGTTGGCGACCACCTTGATACAGCCTTGGGCATCATCGTCCATCCAGTCCGGCGCACGATGTTGCACGAATCCGACGATGCGGCCCATCCCGAGCAGTGAAGTACGGTAACGGGCCAACCGCCCCTCCAGCTGACCAATGCGCAGCAGTTTTCGCCGCAATACACGTGTTCGTTCATTAACCTCGGTGAAAACATCGTCCGAAAGTTCGGAGACATCCGCGCCAATGCGCTGCATCTGCTCGGCGACGTCATTGGCGACCGCCTGGAATAGAACCACAAGCAGGTCCGAGCCATCGAGCCGTTCTTCGCTCCCTCGCAAGCAACCGACTGCCATGTCGAAAGGTCTCGAGGATTGATAGCGAAGCGTCACCAGCCGCTCTTGCATGACCATTATTCCGAATGGCTCGGGCTTGCCATGCGCATGGTCGCCATAGAGATGCGCATGCAGGGACAATACGCGCTGGTTGTCGTGGTGACGACTGGAAAGGCCGAGCCCGTTGATCTGCTTCTTTTCCGGCAATGGCGCGCAGATCAGCTTCTCAACCGCAGCGCGCTCCGTTGGCGTCGGATCCACCAGGTCGAGCCACTCGGCACGGTCGGGCAATGGCTCGCCCTCGTTCCAACTGATCGTGTCCTGGTTGCCGTGGCTATGGATCTTGAGCATGTGACGCGACCTTGCCGACGAGCGGCGTGTGAGAGCGAAGGATCATCAGGCAGGTATCAGACCAGCATCCAGGTGCAGTTTCTGTCATCGCCGGAGCGCGCCGCAGGGAAGTACGTCTTGCACCACTACGAGGTAAGAGCGGCAACGTAATAGTCGCCCTGCCGCTTGACCTCCACCGACACCCCGAAAGTTGCCGACAGCGCGCCACTGGTGAGCGTGTCTTTCTTGGGGCCGTGGCGTAATACCTGGCCATCGCGCAGGAGGACGACGTGATCGATCTCCGGGATGATCTCCTCGACATGATGCGTGACCAGCAGCAGCGTCGTACCACTCGCGGCCAGCAAGCGCAGGCTCTCCATGAAGTGGCGACGGCTGGCCATGTCCAGACCAACGCAAGGCTCATCCAGCAACAATGCGCGAGGTCGATGGACCAGAGCCCTTGCGATCAGCACCCGCCTCGCCTCGCCCGTGGAAAGCGTCTGCATCCAGCGACCTGTCAGCTGCTCGGCACCCACTTGTTCCAGCGCCTCACGCGCTCGCTCATGCATGGCAGCGGTCACCACATGGTGCCCTGCCACGCCACGTGCGGCGTGGAAGCCCGACACCACCGCATCGAGCACCTCCAACGGTGTGTCGGTGGTGTAGTCGAGCTGCACGCCGGGCGAGACGATGCCCAGTCGGCAGCGCAGTGCCGCCACGTTCCAACGCTCCCGACCAAAAATACGTACCGAACCGGCGCGACCTCCACGGGCAAGCGGGTGAAGCTGGCGCGCCACGAGTTTCACCAGTGTCGATTTGCCGGAGCCGTTCGGCCCGAGGATCGCCGTGTGCTGGTTGGCATCGATACGCAGGCTCAGCCGGTCAAGTACCAACCGATTGCCCTGCACCACGCTGGCCTCGTCGATCTCCAGCAGTGGTGTATCGGGTGCGCAAGTCTGGATGGCCCTTTCTGTCGTCATGTCCGCACCATGCCCGCAACTTTGCCAGGCTTCAAGCGGGGGATGCCGCCGGTTCACTTCATCGGCGCCACCGGCAAGTCCGGGATGGCGAGACTGCGCTCCGGGTCACCGGTGGCACCGGTTTGGAGACTGGGTGGCAGATGCCCGACATCACCCACCGCCAGCACCTTGAAGCTGCCATCGGCTTCGACCCGGATACGGGTGATGCTGGCATTGCCCACGGACATTTCCAGCCAGGCCATGTTGTCCACGCCCAGCGCACGGGTCACCATATTGCGAATCACGTTGCCGTGGCACACCAGCAAATCGGTTTGCGGACGCCCGCTGGCTGGCCGGAAGAAGCGTGCAAATACGCGATCCATCCGCGCTTTGCACGCAGCCAGATCCACCGGCTTTTCTTCCGCCACGACCTTTGACCGCCGCGTCGGTGGCGTGCATTCGGCCAGATCGTCCACCACCTGAAAATGGCGACCCGGGAAAGCTTCGGCGATAGCGGCAGCGGTATCGCGTGCGCGCAACATCGGGCTGACATAGAAAGCATCGAACGGCGGCAGCCCCGCCAGTCTTGCCCCGACCAGAAGCGCCTGCGCCACGCCGATCGGCGCCAGATGCGGGCCGAGTCGAGGGTCCGCCGCCGGATCCGGCAGATAATAGCCGTGCCTGACCAGAACGATGGTGCGAACGTTGGGTACGGAAGCCTCGGCCCCGAAGACCTGGGTGGCAAGCGTCAGGCAAGCGATCATCATCAGCAGGCGTTTCATCTGCCGGAGTATCGCTCGAACGTCGATGATTGGCGCGTCCCGCGGAGGTCGGAACCGAAACACCGCCCGCCAGAGCCCAGCGAATCGCAGACGGCAGCCGTCCTGCTAACATCTTTTCGATCTCCGTCATCGTGTCCCAGCCCCCTTGACCTGACTCCGGATGGTGGTTTGGAAGCACACCTCACTCGCCTCACTGGTAAGCCTGCCTGATGCCTGACACCGCCACTGTGTTCAACAAGACAACGACGTCCTTCCCCGCCGCTGCACGCCCAAGCGCGGAACCGCCGGTCAGGAAACTGGTCGTGGTCGGTGGCGGCACCGCGGGATGGATGACGGCGCTGATGCTTTCGAATTCGGCTTTCGGGGCACGCCTCGACATCACCGTGCTGGAATCGCCGCAAGTGGGCATCATCGGTGTGGGCGAAGGGTCCACTCCCTGGCTGCGGGGCTTTTTCGAGCAACTCGGCATCGAGGAGTCCGAATGGATGCCCGAGTGCAACGCGACCTACAAGAGCGGCATCACCTTTGACAAATGGTCGACGAAACCCGGCTTCGAGAGTTACTTCCATCCGTTCGCGTCGATGCTCGACAACCTGACCATGACGCAGTTCATCAACAACGTGCATACGCGGCTCGACGGTGCCGACGTCTATGCCCAGCCCGATCGTTTCTTCATCGCCACCAAACTGGCTCGCGACGGCCTGGCCCCCAAGCCGCAGCACAGCTTTCCCTTCGACGTCTGGTACGGCTACCACTTCGATGCGGTACTGCTGGGAAAATTTCTGCATCGCAAGGCGCTGGAGCGCGGCGTGCACTACACGGCACGCCACATGCATGGCGCCACGTTGAAAGAAAACGGCGATATCACGTCGCTGCAACTGGAGGGCGACGAAAACATAGCCGCCGATTTCTTTGTCGACTGCAGCGGCTTTGCCTCGCTGCTGATCGGCAAGGCACTGAACACGCCCTTTATTTCCTATGCCGACAACCTGTTCAACGATGCCGCCATCGCGCTGCCCACGCCCCAGGAAGGACCGATCATGTCGCAGACGGTCTCGACCGCGCTCCGCCACGGCTGGGCGTGGAAGATCCCGTTGACCGACCGTCATGGCAATGGCTACGTCTACAGCAGTGCGTCCTGCTCGGCGGACGAGGCCGAAACCGAGCTGCGCACGTACCTGGGCCTGCTCGACGACGAGACCTCCGCGCGGCACCTGAAGATGCGGGTCGGTCGCGTCACCCATCACTGGAATCGCAACTGCGTCGCTGTCGGGTTGTCGCAGGGCTTCATCGAACCTCTCGAAGCGACCACGTTGTTGTTTGTCCAGCGCACCGCTGCCTTGCTGGTCGCGGCGCTGGAAAAAGGTGACCTAGACGAAAGCGCGCAGGCCACCTTCAACGACGCCGTCAACGCCCAGTTCGAAGGCACCCGCGACTACATCGTCACCCACTACAAGACCAACAGCCGCACAGACACCGATTACTGGCGCGCCAATGCCGCCAACCTGAACCTGTCGGAGCCGCTCCAACGATTGCTCAAGACGTGGATGGCCAGGCGACCCATCATCCCGGGCTTGCAGAACAACAGCTTCGGCCAGGGCTATCCGATCATGTCCTGGTACAGCATTCTGGCCGGCATGGGCGTGTTTCCCGATGCCAAGGACCTGCGCCGGCCGACCACCGACGAGGCAAAACACAGCCTTGATGAAATAGACAATCTGATCGAGCGCAGCGCGATGAATTTCCCTGACCACCGCGAACTGCTCCAGCGCATTCCTTCCCGGCTGAAAGAGCCAACGCTGCAAGCCTACCTGTGGTGACTCCCCGGCCCGTGGCGCTCAGTTGCCCTGCTGGACCGTACTCTCGTCAATGAAGGCCAGCAGCCGACGCAGACCGTCGGACGTCGTCTCGTGACCTTCCATCCAGGGCCGTTCGCGGACCCACTGCTCCTGGCTCAGTTTCTGCAAGACACTTTCCGGTACCTCGGAAAACCCCATGAACCAGCGATTGAACACCCGGTGCGAAATCGGGGCGTTCTCCAGTTCAACAATGTCGGTATGCAAACTGGACCGACGCACGCGCTCGTAGACGTCATCGACGCCTTCCTGCGTGCCTTCAAAATACTGAAAGAATTGCTTCCTGCCATAAAGCAGGACGCCGCTGACGCCCACGCTCGCGTTGTACGCGCGTGAGGAAACAAGCAGACGATCGATATCATCGGACTGCATCTCCTTGGTCGCCCGACTCGCGTAGACCACACCAACCATATCCATCGACTCTCCACTCCGGCGTCTCGGCACGACACAAATAAACAGGGGGCGTCCAAACAGGGACTGCGGGCGGCTCCCGCGAGGTGATCTCGGCGCCACGCGGGCGGGCACTTGTGCCCGATTGCCATCTTGCCAAAGGCAGCGTTGGAGAATGTCAAAATCTCTGCGGGCCTCAAAAACCATTCAGCAGACGTTCCCTGCCGCCTCTGCCGTTGAGTGTCTGTGTGCTTAACTTCCCGGCGGCGGTGGGAAATAATGAACGCGCCTGATACCCGGTCTCCTTCCTCGATAGCGGGGCGCTGGCATCGTCCGCCCGGTCGGGAACGTCTTCTTGACCGAGCGCCGGGCATCGATTGTGCTCACCGCGTTCAGCGCCTACAGGAGCAGTCGTGCTCGGCTCGATGTGGTGTACAAGAGGGTGCTGTGTGCTGCTGCAGAAACGGCGCTGATGCTCGCACTGGTGCTGTTGCAAGGCCTCGAAGGGCTATCGAGATACCCCTGCTGCCGGATCTGATCGCCCGACTGAGTGGCCGCGGCGTTGGGTCCCTGACATCTACGCAGTCGCTTGCCCAGGGTAAGTACGCGCTGCTACGTCAATAGTGCGGCCCTGCTGGTTGCCTGCCTTGGCATTGCGGCCATGACGATCATCGCCATCCTGGTGCCACGACCATCGATTTCAGCCAATGTCATCCCGGGTGATGCCGGGTGGCGATGCCATCATCGTCGAGCGTGCATCAGGGGTCGCATGGTGCGGGTATCCTGCGAGAAGCACAAAACGACGTTGTGGTCCCGGACCCCTTTTGGCATGGGTTACGATGCTCGCCCGTCCATCGCCTAGCCCATTCCAGGAGATCGCCCCACGTGCCGCACTACTCCGGCCCCCTGCTCACGCGCTCTCTCACCGATGCGCTGCTGGCTGGACGTGATGCCGGCACCAAAGAATGGCGCGGCTCGCTCGACCTGGGTATCTCGAACGCCGAGGCCTTGTTGGGTGAGGAAACATGGCAATGGCAAGACCAGCGTTATCCGTATCCTGCCAGGATCAAGGATCGCACGATCTACTACTGGGACGGCGAGGACTTTGCGCCAGCGTCGCGTTTTTCCGAAGGTCTGATCAAGCTGGTGCCGACGGACTGGGGCGCACCGACCTTCGAAATCGACGGCATCAAGATGCTGCCGACGGCGAAGATATCTCCGTTTGAGGATGCGCGGCGCAAAGTGGCGCTGGTCGAGCCGAGCGGCAAGATCCTGCTCGATACCTGTGGCGGTCTCGGCTATTTCGCGGCCTGCTGTCTGAAGGCAGGCGTTGCACGCATCCTTTCATTTGAAAACAATCCCGATGTGCTTTGGCTGCGCACGCTCAATCCGTGGTCGCCGGACCCGGAGGCATCGGACAGCGGTGGCCGGCTTCAACTGGAACAGGGCGATGTCTCACAGACGATCACCCGGATCGCGGATAACTCGATCGATGCCCTGCTGCATGACCCGCCGCGCTTCGGCATCGCCGGTGAGCTTTACTCGCAACTGTTCTACGATCAACTGGCACGTGTGCTGCGTCGCGGCGGCCGCCTGTTCCACTACACCGGCAGCCCAAACAAGCTGACCAGCGGTCGGGACGTGCCGCGCGAAGTAGCGAAACGTCTGGAAAAAGCGGGATTCAAGGTGGACCTGGCGTTGGATGGCGTGCTCGCGACAAGGCATTGACCCGACAAGAAGGTAGCGATGGAACGCTCTTGACTACGCCGCTGATCGGTGAGCGCCTGATCGCTTCAATCGCCGCCCGAAATCCTGTGCGATGTCGGCCAGAGTTACGGCCTTCAATCCCGTCATCAGCGCTGACTCAGCCTCGTGAAGCGCGCCAGCAACGGTTGCGTTCACCGCCTGCTCGACCAGACATTGGGGTTGGTCCTCAGCCAGTCCAAGCGCGAACACGGGTGGTGAGCCCAGCGCGCTGTACACGTCGAACAGGGTGATCCCTGACAACGGACGCACCAGCGTCCAGCCGCCGCCAGGCCCCTTGTCCGAACGCACGTAGCCCGCGTCTCGCAGACCCGCCATAGTGCGCCGAACCACTACCGCATTGGTGCCGAGCATGCGTCCGATAGTTTCAGATGTGGCTCGCCCGTCATGCCCATCCATGTGGATAAGGGCGTGAAGCACGCGGGATAGACGACTGTCATGGCGCATGGCAGGGCTCCAAATTCAGGAAATTTTCTTATCGTAACTCCTGTAGTTACTTTTTATAGAATTCAGCTTAATATGTAACTTCACTTGTTTCGACATGGAGTACCAGATGATTGACGTCATCATCCTCGGCGGAAGTTTTGCAGGACTCTCCGCCGCCTTGCAGCTTGCACGCGCCAGGCGTCCGGTGCTTGTGATCGACCACGACATGCCGCGAAACCGCTTCTCGGATGCCTCGCACGGCTTCCTCGGCCATGACGGCAAGTCACCTCGGGCCATTGTTGAAGAGGCCCTGACCCAATTGCGTCGCTATCCGGCCTTCCGCCGGTTAGCGGGCGAGGCAGTTTCCGCAAAAGCCGATGGCAACGGCTTCGTGGTGACGCTTGCCGACGGACGCGAGTTTGTGGGGGCAAAGCTGATTCTCGCCACGGGCGTGCATGACACGCTGCCGTTGCCCGGTATGGACGAGCGCTGGGGACAGAGCGTTCTGCCCTGTCCGTACTGCCATGGCTACGAGGTCGCCGACCAGCCGCTGGGCGTACTGGCGGTAAGCCCGATGTCGGCGCATCAGGCCGCCCTGCTGCCTGACTGGGGCCCTACCACCTATTTCACCCAAGGCGAATATCTTCCGGATGCCGACGAATCCATGCTGCTCGAGCGTCGCGGCGTCACTGTCGAACACACCCCGGTGATCGAACTGCTCGGCCCGATCCCCAAACTGGAGGCCGTGCGGCTTGCCGACGGCCGCACGCTTCCGCTACATGCACTGTTTACCGGCTCACGAACTGCGCTGACGCATCCGATCGCTGATCAGCTTGGCTGCGCGACGGAGGACGGCCCATGGGGTCCTTACCTGCGCGTGGATGCTATGAAGCAGACCAACGTGCCTGGCGTATTTGCCGCAGGTGACGCGGCGACCGCCATGTACAACGCCTCGATGGCAGCCGCGGCGGGCACCATGGCGGGCGTCTGCGCCCATCGCTCGCTGGTGATGGAATGACGGACGCAAGAAAGTAATCGGCCATGGCGATGGAGCAGAAAAGGGCAATTGATTCAATCACCTCGTCTCCGTTTTTGATTGCTCCAGCAACCACCTCACATTCAGCTTTCTCGCAGCCGCTGCGACAGCGTCTCGACAGGCCCCGACATCGATCAAGGATTCGGCATGTATCCGTATCCGACCTGCGCGGCCCGTGCTTCTGGCAGAAGCCGCCAACGTCGGGATAAGTCGAGGAGTCCGAATCCACCTGCGAGCTGGGAATCCACTTGATTTCATTTGCGCGGAATCCCCGTGCGCGAATGTCGCAGACCGGCATCGAACAACGCCCGCCCCTGCTCGGTGTTGACCAGGATCGAAAACAGCCCGCAGACGCCCACGTAACCAGCGCCCTGTTCTGGTCATCGCATCCGCCAGGACGCTTCTGGCGTATAAAGCTGTTGCGTCCTCCATTCTCCAGGAATCACCCCATGAAGTCTTCGATGAAGCTTGCGACTCTCACTCTGCTCGCCACCGCCACTCTCGCCTCGCCCGCCTTCGCTGCGCTAAAGGAAGGGACGCAAGCACCGAACTTCTCCGCGCCCGCCTATCTTGCCGGCCAACCGTTCACCTTCAAGCTTGCCGACGCGCTGAAGAAGGGGCCGGTGGTGGTTTATTTCTTCCCCGCCCCGCATACCTCCGGATGCAATGTGGAAGCACATCTATTTTCTGAGGCGACCGATCAGTTCAAGGCGTTGCACGCGACCGTGATCGGCGTCACCGCAGGTAATCTCGACCAACTCGCCGACTTCTCGAAGGAAACCGAGCATTGCGGCGGCAAGTTTCCAGTTGCCGCCGACAAGGGCGCGAAGATCGCCAAGGAATATGACGCCACCTTGCTTATGCGACCGGGCTGGTCGGACCGCACCTCGTACGTTATCGCTCCGTCGGGCAGAATCAGCCACGTCTATTCGAACCTCAGCCCGAAGAAGCACGTGCAGGAATCGCTTGATGCAGTGAAGGCACTCGAAAAATAAGACCTGCGACGCCTCGTGCTTACACGGAGGGGAAACGCTGCCTGCATCGCGCGATCAGCTATCACCTGGGTGCGCTTGTCGCGTCGGCGTCCAGCTCGCCTTGTCCGCATGCGCTTTGGCCCAGGCCAGCGCATCCCTCAGGCTGGCCACCCACACGTCGGATCGATGCTCGGCAAGCCATGCAATGAGCTTTTTATGCTCCGCATCGGAGACCCGCAGATAATCCGCACCGACACCGTGGAAGACGAAATCCGCCATGCTCCCTCCAGCCTCCGCCTTCTTTGCGAAATCGATCAGTTGCGCGCCGGTCACGCCTTTGGGAAAGTCCGTCGACGGGATATGCATCGAATCCATGCTGGACACATCCGCACTGAGTTCGGCCAGTGAAGCCATCGGCGCACGCACATAGCTCACCAGCTTCGCCTTGCGCAAAGCCGGCAGGTAATCCACGCCGCCGGCAATCGTCTTGCCACAGGGTGTGCCGAACCCGTGTTCTTCGCGCCCATCCAGTGCTGTGAGCAGAACGTTATGCTGTTCGATTTCCCTGAGCATGCTGGCTGGTGTGTAGGCTTCGGTGGTGTAACGCGGATCGGCCGGAAACTGGGTCGCCGCGCACGCGTGGAAGATGGTGTGATTTGCCCGCTCATGCCCCTCGTTGGCAACCGCACGCCAGCGCTGCACATCGCCCAGCTTCACGTTGGCAAGAAAGAACGTCCCCTTGAAACCCTTTGCGTCAAGCACCGGGATCACATGATCGAACTGCGACCTCAGCGCATCGTCGTAGGTCAATACCACTGCCGCCTTGGCGCCGTTCGGCCATTGCGTGGCATCAGCTGCGGTGATGCCCAAAGCCAGGCCGAGAACCATGAACAGCATTCGTTTCAACGGGCATTGATGTCATTGCGGGTGAACACGCAATTCGTGCAATAACCCGCTGATCCTGCTGCTGGTCAAATAAGTGCGTAAGGAGAATTTTCATACTTGCGCGCGGGGCAGCTGTGAACGGCGTCAAGGGCGTCCCAAATAACACACGTCGTGACGATTTCTCTGCACCTGCCGCGTGATAGATACCCACCTTCAGCTCTCGTCGAACCTGAATTCCCCTACTATCTGGGCATGAATACTTCGGCCCTCGTTTCACCGAACCACACGCAACGGGGCCGCCTGTCGTGCGTCGGCCTTGGCATGACCTTGGGCTCCCATCTGACGCCATTGGCGCGCAGCCATATCGAACAGGCTGACGTGGTCTTTGCTGCGCTGTCTGATGGCATCGTGGAAATGTGGCTGGAGCGCATGCACCCCGACGTGCGCAGCCTTCATTCCTACTACGGCCAAGGCAAATCGCGCATGACCACCTATCGCGAGTGGGTCGAGGTGATGATGGCGCAGGTGCGCGACGGAAAGCGGGTCTGCGGAGTGTTCTACGGGCATCCAGGCGTGTTTGCATGGTCGCCGCACAAGGTCATCGAGGTCGCTCGATCGGAAGGGTTTTCTGCTCATATGGAGCCCGGCATTTCCGCCGAAGATTGCCTCTATGCGGATCTCGGCATCGATCCGGGCCGATTTGGCTGTCAGCACTTCGAGGCCAGCCAGCTGCTGTTCTACGAGCGCCGCATCGATCCGACGGGCTACCTGATTCTTTGGCAGGTCGGTCTGGTCGGCGATCTCTCGCTGACGAGATTCACGACCGGTCCCGCCTATCGAAAGGTATTGGTGGATCTGCTCAGCCAGACCTATCCACTGGATCATCAAGTCATCATTTACGCGGCTGCTACGTTGCCGATTGATCAGCCAGAAGTTCGTCGGGTGGCGCTACGTGACCTGCCCGACGCTGCAATGACAGCCAAGGAAACGGTGGTGTTGCCGCCAGCTGAGCCTTTGAAGCACAATCTGGGGGTCCGCGCACGCCTGGCGGCGCTCGACAAAGAACTCTCAAACGCGTAATTACTTGTGATCCGGTCGCGACGTTAGGCGACCACAAACCAGCAATTTCAGCGGTCTCAAGGGAAAAATATGTCTGACACGATTGAACTGCTCGCGAACATCGGGGGTGACGCATCGCTCCGTCACGCCTCTGCCGAGGAGTTGGCGTCCGTGCTCGAACAAAAGGGAGCATCGGACACCCTGAAGGCAGCAGTCGCTGCCGGGGATAGCTCCTTGCTGGTAAAAGAGCTGGGAAACCAGCCCAGGTTTGAACCGCAGATTATTCATGCACCCGGGCATGACGACGAGCCGGATCACCACGGCGACCAGACACCACCTGAGCCACCAGTCCCTGGTCATACCGAGTTGCCCACTGCGCAATAGCGAGCGCATCGTGGCCCTCATGCATCAAGGCAGTCGAACCGGGCCCATCATCATGGGTCTGGCTCTCTGCATTTTGACGTACGCGGGCCACGCCTCGACTATGCAAAGAATTGCTGATCCCGGTGCTTTTCTGGATCAGACGGAAAGCGTAAGGGTGAAGGATCATCGCCAGTTTACTCAACGACTTGCTCAAATTCATCGAGAGTCCCCGGTTTTGTCGGGGAGCGAGCAATGGCACCTGAAGTATCTGGATGCCTTCGAGGCATCTCTTGGGGGACACTTCACCGCTGCGGAAAAGCCACTTCGCGATGTGATCGAACATTCGGGGGATCCAGCACTCGCCGCGAAAGCCTCGTCCGCTCTTCTCACCAATCTCGCCGCCAGTCGTCGCTACGAAGACGCGTTCACCCTTGCGCATCGACTAGCGGCGAGCCTTCCTGAGCTCCACGACAGCACTACTCGCATAGCAACTCTGGGAACGCTTTCACAGATGCTCAATTTGGCCGGCCAAACCGACCTGGCGGTCAAATATGCGCGAATGATGGAAGACACCGCCCCCGAGGACATGACTGAGTGCTACCCCCGATCCATACTCAGCGCCGCCCTCTACAGTGCTAAAAAGCTCACCTCGTCCAGCACCGAATTGCGCCAGGCCATCGCCAGTTGCCAATCTGCGCAGCAGCCGATCTATGCAAGCGCCGATCAACTTATTCTGACCACCCTGTATCTGGAAGAGAAGCAGCCTGACAAAGCGCTGTCCCTGCTAAGCCAAATCGCTCCCACTATCGAGGCCAATCATTACTACCCACACAAGCTCTCGGCACAGGTACAAAGAGCCCAGGCCTTGCAACAATTGGGAAAGAACCGAGATGCGTGGCAGGCAGCAATTTCAGCGGTAGCCATGAAGAAACAGGGCGAAATCAGCAACTACCTGAGAGATGCCTACGAGCTGCTATATCAAATAGCGAAAAAGCAGGGTGATACCGCAACTGCACTCTCCTATTACGAACACTACGTAGCCCAGGACAAGGGCTATCTCACTGACACCAGTGCTCAAGCCCTCGCCTATCAGTCCGTGCAGCAGCAGGTTCTAGCGCGAAAAATGGAGAGCGAAGCGCTCGGCAAACAGAACAGCATCCTGAAGCTGCAACAGGCGCTGGATGCCAAAGCGGCCGAAACAAGCCGACTCTACATCTCGCTGCTGCTGATCGCGCTCGCGTCAATCGCGTTCTGGCTGTTCCGGATCAAGCGCTCACAGTTGCGATTCAAGTTACTGTCGCAGCGTGACGGGCTCACCGGCATTTTCAACTATCAGTACTTCGTCAGCGAAGCCGAACGTGTGTTGCGGCAGCTGGAGAAGAGGTCCGACGAAGCGTGCCTGATATCGATCGACCTCGATCATTTCAAACGCATCAACGACACTTATGGGCATGCCGTGGGCGATGCGGTACTTCGGCATACCGTTGCCACCTGCCAACGTCAGTTGCACCCCATCGACCTGTTCGGTCGCCTTGGTGGCGAGGAGTTTGGCATCTTGCTTCGCAGCTGTTCGCGCGAGCGCGGGATGGATGTCGCCAACCGCGTCCGCGAGGCCATTGGCGAGACCACGATGGAACAGGGCGGATCCCTGGTGTGGGTTTCAGCCAGCGTCGGACTGGCCGCTACCGATCTTTCCGGATACGACCTGCAACGACTCTGCGTGGAAGCGGACGCCGCCCTCTATCGCGCCAAACGGGGTGGACGCAATCGCGTCATCGCCGATATCGGTGACAGCGATCTGGACGAGGCCAAAGCATCGCCGATATCGGCAGGCTGAACGGGCGTAGCGCCTATTTTTTTGCCGCGACGATTTCGCTCAGGTAATCCGGTGTTCCCTCGACCCGCTTCAGGTGGGGGTACTGCAGACCGCCGTGATAGTCCACTGACACAGTACGGGTAGAGCCCTGAAACTTCAGCAGCAGCTTGATCGGTACGCCGTTGCCCTTCGACGCAGTGATCGCGTCCTTGAGCACATCGTCGCTGTAGTCCCGTCCGTTCACTGCCACAACCGTGGCCCCGGTACTGACACCGGCCTTGAACGCGGGACCATTCCAACGCACATCATTGATCTTTCCTTCCTTGGCCATGGTCAGACCGATCGACCAGGTAAGGTTGAACAGGTGGCGCGGCGATTCGGGACGGCTGTTGTAAGCCTTTTCGTACGCGCTTTCCTTGTCGGTGTAGACCAGCTTCCAGCCCGTGCCTTCAATGCCCTCCCCCAGCGGCGGATCCAGCGCATCGACCCGCGCGTGCAGGTAGCTGGCCCAGTCGTACTTCGCCACGCCGTTCAGGGCGGCCACGACGTCATCGAAGGTATAGGTTTTTGTCACGAAACTGCCGTTGTCGGCGCCGAAGAAATCCTTGGCGAAATCGTCCAGTGACTTGCGATCCTTGGTCAGCGTGCGGAGCTTGGCGTCCACACCCAGCCACATCATCTGTCCGGCGCTGTAATACTCCTCGCTCATCTGCCAGCTGCGATACGGCAGCCCGGTGCGATGCGCGGCTGTCGGGTCGTTGGTGGTATCCGCCAGCGTGCGCCATTGGAAGCCCTCGCGATTGCGATCGTAATTGGCGGCGACCATCGCCAGCGCATCGCGGAACTGCTGCGCCGACCAGATGCCGGACCGGGCCGTCAGCACGAAGCCCCAGTATTGGGTCTGTCCCTCGTAAACCCACAACAACGAATCGCCCATCGGCACGTTGAAGTTGGGCGTCCACAGATCCGCTCCACGACGAAATTTCCCGTTCCACGAATGGGTGTATTCGTGGGCAAGCAGGTCACGATCGGGCGCGTTCTCGTCCCAGGCGGTGAAGTAGTCGGCGCCGAGCCCATTCTCGCTGGACTGGTGATGTTCCAGGCCGTTGCCGCCTAGCTGATCGGACAACGAGAACAGAAAATCGTAGTGATCGTAGTGATGCGAACCGAACAACGCGGTCGCCTGCGTCACCAGGGCGCGATGCACTTTCAGCTGCGCTGGCGTCATCTCCAGATACTTCGGCGCGTCGGCGACGATGTCCATGTGCACCGGCGCACCGCCTGCGGGAGTCAGGTCGACGCGCTTGAAGTACTGGCCCGCGTAGATCGGTGAGTCGACGAGCGTGTTGAACGGCACTGGCTTGAAGGTCGTGGTGTCACCCGCACGGGACACCTTCTCCAGTGCGCTGCCGAACTGCCAGCCCTGCGGCAGCGTCACGCTGGGCGCAAAAGTGACGTCGCGCGAAAAGTGACCCGCCGGATACAGCGCCACCTTGTTCCACTCCAGATCCAGCATGCGATCGGTCATCTCGAATCCGCCGCTGCGATCGGAAAGATACTGAAAGTCCGCATCGATACTGGAGACACCTGCCGGCACGTCGAGGTGGAACGCGTACACGTCGTACTCGTCGCGCTTCCACGCCAGCGGCTTGCCGCCAGCGCTCAGCTTCAGGCCGGCCAGCATGGCCACCGGACCGCTCGGCGAGTGATCGCCGGGAATCCACTGCGGGTACAACAGCGTCAGGGCACCCGCAGTCACCGGAATGGTCTCGTGCACTCGAAAAATGCCCTGCGTCGTGTCACTGACGTCTACATGGATGGCGACCGTACCGGGATACGGCGTGTCCTGCGGCGGGGGCACCTGGCCGACTCTCGTCCCCTGCGCACTTACCGTACCCGCCAGCAGAGCCAGCGACAGGGCAACGACAAGACGCGTCAGTGTGCAGCGTACAGCGGCGGTGAAACCCGCGGAGGCGACTACGGACATGATGAACTCCAGCAAGCGAATCGGTAATCTGCCAAGTTAACACCACTGAACGAATACGTGGCCAGACGTGACCATCGGCTCGATGCTGGAACGCTCGCGCACGGAGCGTCATCTGGCCAGCGCCCTGCCCCGTCTTTCCGCGTCGACTGGGTACAACCGCCCTCTGAGGATCATCGCCATCGTTTCGTTGAGGCAGCGAGTCTCTGCGAACCCGTTCGTCAAGGAGGAATCAGATAGCCCGGGAGAGAAGCCGGGTCAAAAAGAGCTTAGAGGGAATCACCTGATGCACGCTCCAGAACGGCGACGTTCACTTCGCACCTCAACCGGAAGCCAAGCCCTTCATAAAGAGCTATCGCCGCGACGTTGCTCTTCCACGCATGCAGGAAGGCGATCTCGCCGCGTGTCGCGATGTTCGCGGCGACATGTCTGGACAGGTGCTTGGCGAAACCCCGCCCCCTGAAATCGGGGTGCACGCACACACCGCTAACCTCGGTATGACCCGGAAAGCGGAACCGCTCGCCGGCCATCGCAGCCAGTCGACCATCCACACGAATGCCGAAAAAGCGCCCCATGCGATGCGTCTGACGCAGGAACGGTCCCGGCTGTGCAAGCGTGGCCAGCGCCAACATTTCTACTGCGTCGCGATCACCCAGCTCGACGACCCCCGGCCCATCTTCAGGCGCTGCAACAGCGGCTCGCGCAACCATCTGGACGCCCTTGGTCACCAGACTGGCTGTCAGCGCTGACGGGATGCATATCTCCGGCACTTGCAAGATGAGCACCTGATCTGACGGACGCACGAGACGCGCCAGCGCCGCCAGCGCGGCGTCACTGTCATCACGGGCCGAGGCAAAACGGTTGACGTCAGGTTCGTACCGCCGCGCCAGACCGTCGCCCAGCGACAGGCTCGCGTGGGCGGTACTCAGACTGGCCCATACCGGCCGGTCAAGCAGATTGATCACCGCGATTCTCCATGCGCACTCATGGGGATATTCGTCTCAGGAAACGCTTCAAAGACAAATCACCTGCGCGACACATGAGCCGTACCGTGTTCAGGACTGCGTCAGAGGATCGGTCAAGCATATCGGCGTGGTCGCGACGGGCCTGCCCAGTTCCCGCAGCCAGCGGTAGTGCGAGGCGATACCCGCAGCGAATGTCCGGTGCTCGAGATACGGCACGCCAAACTCGCGACAGGTGTCTTCCACCACGCGGGAAACGGCGGGATAGTGCACGTGCGAGATGCGTGGAAACAGGTGATGCTCGACCTGGAAATTGAGGCCACCGATGAACCAGCTGAGAGCACGGTTGTCACGGGCAAAATCCACCGTGGTTTCAAGTTGATGGATCGCCCAGGGCGTGTCGATCTGCAGCCCGTCCTCTCCTGGCACCGGAAAGTCTGCCTCCTCCACCACATGCGCCATCTGAAACACCAATGCCAACAGTACACCGGCGACCGCCGCGGTGAGCGTATAGAAAAGCAGTACCGCGCCGATCGAGTGGAACAACAGCGGCAGTCCAAGGGCGAGCGAGAAAAACACCAGCTTGCCGATCACGAATACCGCCAGATCCCAGCCACGAGGGCGCGTAAACGGGCGTTCGCCGATAGTACCGGTGATCATGTCGCGGAAATCGCCATACAAATGCCAGCGAATCACCGTGACGCCGTACAGAACCCACAGATAAATGTGCTGCCAGCGATGCCACGACCGCCGCGGTTGCAGCGGCGACAACCGCCCGA
>JBDTXA010000041.1:0-21346 GCA_040006415.1 Rhodanobacter sp. | reverse complement strand
CAGCGCTTCTTCCTCAACTGGGCCCGCGTCTGGCGCGGCGATATCCGCGAAAAGGCGCAGATGGTCTATCTGAATGCCGATCCGCATTCGCCGATGAAATTCCGCGCGATGGGTGCGCCGTCGAACATGCCGCAGTTTGCGTCGGCGTTCCAGTGCAAGCCCGGCGACGCAATGGTGCGAGCGGCCGACAAGCAAGTGAAGATCTGGTAAGTCGAGTGACGTAACGACCGCAGCTCATCGCGGCCTGAAAAAGCAAGGTCCCGCATGCAAATGCGGGGCCTTTTTTCTGACTGGCTGAAACTCAGTGGATGGGTTTCAGATCCCCGACCAGGGTAGGCAGCAATTCGGAGACGGTGGGATGAATCGGCACTGCCCAGCGCAATGTGTCAAACGGCTGCCCGGCATTCATCAGATCAAGCACGCCGTGAATCGCCTCGTCACCGCTTACCCCGAGAATCGCGGCACCCAGGATGTGGCGAGTTTCGGCATCGGCAACCAGCTTCATGAAACCCTGTGTCTCGCCACGCTCCACGGCTCTGCCGACTTTGCTCATGGGCCGGGTGGAAACCAGCAACGGTCGACCGCTGGCACGAGCCTGCGTTTCAGTCAGACCGACGCGACCCAGCGGCGGGTCGATGTACAAGGCATATCCCGAAATCCGTTGCGAAAGACGCCGGTCGCCGCCATCGAGCAGATTGGCGGCGATGATTTCATAGTCGTTGAACGCGGTATGGGTGAACGCTCCGCGCCCATTGCAATCGCCCATGGCCCAGACGCCGGACGCGCTGGTGGCCAGCATGTCGTCCACCACGATGTACCCACGCTTGTCCGTTTCAATACCGGCATCCTCCAGCCCGAGATCATCGGTGTTGGGTTGCCGGCCCATGGCCAGCAGTACGTGGCTGGCGATCAGCTCCGGCTCCCCTTCGGTGCAGTCGACGCGCACGACGGCGCCTTCGGTTGAGGGCGCGAAGGCGACGCACTCGGCCCTTGTACGCATGTGAATATCTTCGGTCTCGAGGATGTCGCGGATCGCCGCGGAGATGTCCTCGTCTTCGCGCGCAATCAGGCGATCCTGTCGTTCCACAATCGTCACCTTCGCACCAAAACGGCGAAACATCTGGGCGAATTCCAGGCCGATGTAACTCCCGCCGACAACGACCAGATGTCGCGGCACGGCGTCGAGCTGCAGGATCGAGGTATTGGTGAGGTAATCGATATCCCCCACACCCGGCAGGTCCGGCACCTGCGCACGCCCGCCGACATTGAGGAAGATGCGTGGCGCGGTAATCGTCTCTTCGCCGACCCGCAGACTGTGCGGTGACACAAACCGCGCGTGTTCGCGAAACAGGGTCAGTCCGTCCATTGCCTTCAGCCAGTCCTCCATGCCGCGGCGAGCGTCGAGAGTGACCTTGTGCGCCCGCGCCATTACCCGAAGCATGTCGATGCCGACGGCTCCGCCGAGCGTTACCCCGTAGTCCTCGCTGCGCCTTGCCATGTGCGCCACCTGCGCACTGGCCACCAGCGTTTTGGTCGGCATGCAGCCGGTATTGACGCAGGTGCCACCGAACAGATGCCGTTCCACCAATACCACCTTCATTCCCGCAGCCGTGAGGCGACCGGCCAGTGAAGGACCGGCTTGACCGGCACCGACGATGATGGCGTCGAACGCCCGCGTCACGGCAGCATCGCCACGGCCAGAGTCGCGCCTACGATCGCCACCACGTCCTCCAGCAGGGCGGCCGGGCGATCACTGCCCAGACGCCGGGTCAGCGTACCGCGCGCCGCTGCGCCGCCGAACGAGCCCAGCACGGCACCGATCGCACCGACCACCAATCCAGCCCACGGCATGCCGCCGGAGAGTCCGATCGCGGCACCACAGAAACCACCCACCAGCACGCGGGTACCGAACTGCACCGGCACCTTGCGGCTGGGGGTCGAGGGCAGCTGATCGGTAATCAGCTCCCCCCACCGCCAGCAACGAGATGATCCACGGTGTGAACCGAAAACCGAGAAAGGCCAACGGCGTGCCGGCCAGCGGCAGGAAGCCGAGCTGGGCAGCCCAGCTCAGAACGGCGGGAGCCGTCATGGCGCGAAGGCCAGCGACGATGCCCATCAACAAGGCAGCGAGAACGAAGATCATGGACCGTCTCTCCAGATGACTAAGTGATATCGCCAGCAACATTCTGCCGCATCGAAAAAGCGAGGGCAGCAGTTCCTTTAGCATGATCGCGCGCCTCTCCGAAACTGCCCAGGCGCGTTTCCCCGCAGCAGAAATGTATCGCCTCGTGCGATGCGCTGCCTGTGCCGACGCCTCTCCATCGCCTTGTAGCTCACTGCCAGCAACGAGCTCGAGACCGCTTGCGGTCAATAGTTATTGCAAATCATTCTCATTATCAATATCGTATGCAACGCCTTCACCTGTAAGCCACGGCACCCCTTCTGCCGCAGCTTCGATGGAGCCAGACAAACCGGATTTATGGATGCGCCCCTTTCTGCCGGACATCGAGAGTCTGTCGGACATCCAGGCGCACCAATCGTGACAACGCCTGCCTCCAGCCATCGAAAAACATTCGCACTCGCCAGACCCGCGCGACCTGTCGACATGCATTCACTCATTTACGGAACCTTCATGCCATCGATCAAATCGCGCAAGCATCCCACCTGTCATCGTCAGACGCGGCCCGCTACGGGCATGAGAACAGCGGCTACCCTGCTCACTGGACTGGCGCTATCGATGCCTGCCATCGCCGCGGAACTGCCGACCAGCGACGCGCAGGTCGTCGATGCGAAGAGCCTGCCAGGCGTCAAGGTCGAAGCAAACGCTGCCGGAAATTATCGGGTCGATCGGCTGTCTTCGCCGAAGTTCACCCAGCCATTGCTCGATACCACGCAGACAATCAACATCATCAGCAAGGAGCTGATCCAGCAGCAAGGCGCCACCACGCTGACCGAAGCATTGCGCAACAGCCCGGGGGTCGGGACCTTTTATGTCGGTGAAAACGGCAGCACCCAGACTGGCGACTCGATCAACATGCGCGGTTTCGACAGCTCGGGCAGCATTTTCGTCGACGGCGTGCGCGACATCGGCTCGATCAGCCGCGATGTGTTCAACATCGAGCAGATCGAAGTCACCAAGGGTCCGGATGGCACCGAGTACGGCCGCACGGCACCGACGGGTGCGATCAACATGGTCAGCAAGCAGCCGCAGCTCGGCCGTGGCATCTCGGGCTCGGTCAGCTACGGCAGTGGCCAGCGAAAGCGCGCTACGGCCGACTGGAACCAGAGCCTGGGTAACCATGCCGCGTTCCGCCTCAACGTGATGGATCAGGACAGCGGCGTCGCCGGTCGCGACAAGGTCGAGAACGATCGCCGCGGCGTCGCGCCTTCACTGGCGTTCGGTTTGGGCACGCCAACCCGGGTGTATCTCGATTACCTGCATGTGAAGCAGAACAACGTGCCCGACGGCGGTGTGCCAACCATCGGCCTGCCGGGCTACAGCAGCCCCGACCCGACCCGTCCGTTCATCGCAGATGCGCCGCTGGTCGATCCGACCCACTTCTATGGCACGAGTCAGGACCACGACGACGTTATCGCCGATATGTTTACGGCCATCATCCAGCACGATTTTTCCGACCGGGTCGCGCTGCACGACACCTTGCGCTGGGGACGCACCCATCAGGACTACCTGCTGACCTCGTTCATGGCCACCGCCACGAATTTGCTTACCCCGGATCCGGCCGATCCGTCGACCTGGACCGTGGCCCGCAGCAATCCGAACTTCAAGCACCAGAACAACCGCATCGTCACCAACCAGACCAACCTCACCGCCCACATGAGCAGCGGAACGGTCACCCATGATCTCAGCGTCGGCATTGAGCTTTCGCAAGAGAAGGCGACCACGCTGGGCATGGGGCCGCTCGATGGAAGCACCTGGCAGGACGCCAATCTCTACCACCCTGATCCGGATGTCGGCGGGCTGGACTATGGCGAAACCGGTGCCAGCAGCAGCGGCAAGACCGACACCATGGCAGCCTACGTGTTCGACACCATGAAGATGGGCGAACACTGGCAGATCAATGCCGGAGTTCGGCTTGATCGCTACACAACCGAATTCAACAGCACGGCTGTCTGTGGCGGTCGTCGAGGCCCGGATTGCGGCGCCCATCCGGCCGGCACGGTGTTGCCAAGCGTCGATGCGCGCGTGGCCGGCAATCTGCCCAACTACAAGCTTGGCGTACTTTACAAGCCCGCCGCCAACGGCAGCATCTACGCCAACTTCGCGATGTCGCAGCAACCGCCTGGTGGCAACACCCTGACCCTGAGCAACTCGGAAAACAGCGCCGACAACCCTGACTTCGATCCGCAAAAGGCGCGCACGACCGAGTTCGGTACCAAGTGGGACCTCCTGGGTGACCGACTGCTGGTCACCGGCGCGCTGTATCGCACCGAAGTCACCAACGAGTTGGTGCAGGATCCCACCGACGGCAGCTATTCCCAGATCGGCAAGAAGCGGGTTCAAGGCATCGAGATCAGCGTGGTCGGCCAGCTCGCTGACGATTGGGCGCTCAGTGCGGGTTACACCACGATGGATGCCGAAGTCACGACCGGCAGCACGGTCTCCAACGACGGTTCAAGTGACCTGGCCTATACGCCGAAGAGCGCATTTACCGCATGGACCACCTATCACCTGCCCTTCAATCTCACCATCGGCGGCGGCGCACGCTACTCCGGTGAGATGAAGCGCGGCCATGACGGTGCCATTGGCACGCCCGAATACGTCAAGTCCTACTGGGTGTTTGACGCCATGGCCAGCTACCCCGTCAACAAGCAATTTGACCTGCAGTTGAACGTTTACAACCTGTTCGACAAGAGCTACGTCGCGGCGATCAACAAAAGTGGCTACCGCTACACACCGGCCACGCCCCGATCGGCCATGTTGACGGCCAACATTCGATTCTGACCTGACGCGCAATCCAAGCCGTGCAGGAGCGCATTTATGCGCGGTGCTTTTTGCTTGGGTATCAGAGGAGGAGCATCGCGCATAAACGCGCTCCTGCAAACCGCTCCGTCAACGATCAATCCACAGTAGGTGACTCCATGCTGCTGCACATCCCCGACGTCCTCAACCCGGAACAAGTCAGCCAGATGCGCGCGGCGCTTGAAGCCGCCGAGTGGACTGACGGTCGCGAAACCGTCGGCGTGCAGGGGGCGAGGGTCAAACGCAATCATCAGCTGCCCGACCATTCGCCCTTGCGCCAGCAACTGGGGCAGATCGTGCTGTCTGCGCTGGCCGTTCACCCGCTCTACCATGCAGCCAACTTGCCGCTGCGTACGCTGCCGCCGCGCTTCAACCGATACCAAGGTGGCGGCCAATACGGCTTTCACGTCGACGGCGCCGTCATGGGCCTGGGCACCGACTCCGGCCAGTTGCGCAGCGACATCTCCTGCACGCTGTTTCTTAGTGAGCCCGACGACTACGACGGTGGCGAGCTGATCGTCAGTGACACCTACGGCGAGCACGAAGTGAAACTGCCTGCCGGCGATCTCATCGTTTACCCATCCAGCAGTCTGCACCGGATTGAAGCGGTGACACGCGGCGCACGGCTGGGTGCGTTTTTCTGGGTACAAAGTCTGATTCGCGACGACGGCCAGCGCCGACTGCTGTTCGAACTGGATACCTCGATCCAGCGATTGACCGAGTCCGGTGCCGACGCGGCCGCCCTGCTGCAGCTAACCGGCGTCTATCACAACCTGCTGCGCCAATGGGCCGAAACCTGACCGAAACGACGGTTTCAAGGCACCCGCACGCGACGCGTCACGTCGTGCATGTTCAATCGACGGTTCCCACCAGCCGCCATGGAGCGGATAATTGTCGGCCCCCTGATGCAACACGGCTGAACAATGTTCGTACCTGGTCAACGCTGGATCTCTTCTGCTGAACCCGAGCTTGGCCTCGGCACCATTCTCCGTGTCGAAGGACGCGGGGTGCAGGTGCTGTTTGCCAAGGCCGGTGTGCTGCGGCCGTATGCGGTCGATTCGGCGCCGCTGATCCGCGCCGAGTTCCGTGCCGGTCAGCGCGTGGCTGGCAAAGGCGTGGCATTTCTGGTCGAGCGGGTCGAGGTTCGCGATGAGCTGCTGATTTACCGCGGCGAAGGCCGTGAGCTGGAAGAAGGCTCGCTCGACGACGAGCAAAGCGTGAGCCAGGCCGATGATCGCCTGGTCGGTGGTCGCACCGATTCGGCGGCACAGTTTGAGCTGCGTCTGGAAGGCCTCAGGCGCCGCGCCGAAGCACGCCGTTCGCCGATGTGGGGGCTTGGTTCCGCACGCATCGGCTTGGTGCCGCATCAGCTTCGCGTCGCTGGCATCGCCTCGGCCCGTCGCCCACCTCGCGTGCTGCTGGCTGATGAAGTCGGTCTGGGCAAGACCATCGAAGCGGGCATGATCGTGGCGCGGCAACTGGCCACCGGCCGCGCTTCACGTGTGCTGCTGCTGTTGCCGGACACCCTGGTTTATCAGTGGTTTGTCGAACTGCTGCGCCGTTTCAACCTCAGTTTCGCCATTTACGACGAGGAACGTTGCGAGGCTCTGGAGCAGGACGACGGCAATCCGTTTGAAGACGAGCAGCTGGTGATTGCCGACTTCGGCTTCCTCGAAAATTCACCGAAACATGCACAACAGTTGCTCGATGCCCCCTGGGATTTGCTGGTCGTCGACGAAGCGCACCACCTGGCGTGGTCGCCTGAACAGGCGAGCCCGCGCTACACGATGGTGGAGGAACTTGCCGCCAGGATTCCCGGCGTGATCCTGCTTACCGCCACACCGGAACAGCTCGGGCGCAGCGGTCACTTTGCGCGCCTTCGCCTGCTCGATCCCCAGCGCTATCACGATCTGGACGGCTATCTGGCGGAGTCGGAAACCTACCAAACCCTGTCTGGAATCGCCGACAAGTTGCTCGACGGCGAAGCGCTCGACGATCTGCAGCGCGCCACGCTGGCCGATGCCTTCCACGGCGACGAGGCCTTGACTGCCCGGCTGTCCGACTCGACCAAGCCCGCCAACGCACGCGAATTGCTGGCCGCGCTGATCGATCGCCACGGCACCGGCCGGGCCATGTTCCGCAATAATCGCGCCGGCGTCGGCGGCTTTCCAAATCGCCTGCCCGAATGGCATCTGCTTGATGCCGACACGCTGGAGGAAGGCACCCGCCAGGCGATGCTGGCCGAGTTCCACGCCGATATCCAGCAACCGCCCGCACTGATCGAGGTCGACTACAGCGTCGACCCGCGCGTGGACGCGCTGATCGGCCTGATCGAACAGTATCCGCAGGACAAGTTTCTGTTGATCTGCCGCAGCCAGGCCAAGGTGCTGGCGCTCGAGGAAGTACTGCGCACGCGCAGTGGCGTCGGCGTCGCCCGTTTCCACGAAGGCCTGGGCATCATTCAACGCGACCGCAACGCCGCGTATTTTGCGCAGCCCGACGGGGCGCGTCTGCTGCTGTGTTCGGAAATCGGCTCCGAGGGACGCAACTTCCAGTTCGCACATCGCCTGATCCTCTGGGATCTGCCACTGGATCCGGACCTGCTCGAGCAGCGCATCGGCCGCCTCGACCGCATCGGTCAGAAGCACGATATCAATATCCACATTCTCGCCGTCGCCGACAGCGCACAGCATGTGCTGGCTCGCTGGTACGACGAGGGCGTGGACGCGTTCCGCAAGAGTCCAGCCGACGGCCGCGAGCTTCTGCGACGTTATGGCGAGCCGCTTGCCCGGCTGGCGCAAGAACATTCGCAGGGCGCCGACAATCGGGATCAGGAGCTGGATGCGCTGCTGGCCGACACCCATGCCACGCATGAGGAAATGGCCCAGCTGATCCGCGGTGGTCGCGATCATCTGCTGGAACTGGCGTCGAGCCGCGACCTGCATGCCGACGAGCTGCAGCAGGCGTTCGCCCGCGAGGATCAGGATCCCGACCGCGATGCGTTCGTGCAGCGCCTGCTGGAGGCATTTGGCATACACGCCGAGGAGCTGGGCAGCCAGATCCTGCTGCTTGATCCCCAGTACCTCTCCACTGACGCGCTGCCGGGCTTCGCCGACGGCCCGCAGTCGGTGACGTTCTCGCGCGAAGTCGCACTCACACGCGAAGAGCTGCCGCTGTTGCGCCTTGATCATCCGCTGGTGGCAGGCGCGATGGATCTGGCGTTGTCGGGGGAACAGGGCAATGCCGCGTTCATGGTCGACGATGTGCTTCCTGCCCGCACGGCCTTGCTGCAGGCGGTCTATGTGCTTGAATGCGTAGCCGATCGCAAGCTGGACGCCGAGCGTTTCCTGCCTGCATTGCCGATCGTGCTGACGATCGACAGCCGACTGGCCGAACGGGTCGACTTCGCGCCCAGCGAGACCTCACTGCGCAGGGCCAGCGACCGCAATATTGAGGTGATGCGCTACCGCAAGTTTCTGGCCAAACTGGTGCCGCCGATGCTCGCCCGTGCCGAGGCGCTGGCGACGGTGCGCGGTCAGACCAGCATCGACGAAGCGATTACCCTGGCCACCGAAACACTGGACGCCGAACTCTCGCGTCTGCTGGCCCTTCGCGCCGTCAATCCATCGATCAGCGAAGCGGAAATCACCGCAGTCTCCGACGAGCGCACCCAGCTGCTGGAGGCTCTGCCAGGATCACGTCTGCGCCTCGATTCGGTACGTTTCCTGGTCAGCGGCGACTTTCTCTCGCTGCGTTGAACACGAGTCATGGCTGCGACCGATGGTGCAGGAGCCCACTTGTGGGCGATGCCCTTCGATCAGGAGCATCGCCCACAAGCGGGCTCCTACGGACGGATTTCAGCGCAGCAACCGTCCCTTTGGTTTGATCGGAAGGCGACCGCGCCAGTACTGGATCAACACGATACCGCCCACCATGCCACCGAGATGGGCGAAGTGGGCCACTCCGGCTTGCGTGCCAGTCACTCCCAGCGTCAGCTCCACTGCGGCGTAGCCGATCACGAACAGCCAGGCCGGCATCGGCACCGGCAGAAAAATCAGCATGACTTTCTCGTGCGGATACAACATGCCGAACGCGAGCAGCAGGCCAAAGATCGCACCCGATGCACCCAGCGTCGGATAGAAACCATGCGTGAACCAGTGCACCACGATCAGTTGGGCGACTGCCGCCACGATGGCGCACACGAAGTAGTAGATCGTGAAATTTCGCGCGCCAAACGTCCGTTCGATGGTGCCGCCGAACATGTAAAGCGCAATCATGTTGAAAAGGATGTGCGTCACGCCGCCATGCAAGAAGGCATAGGTCACCACCTGCCATGGGCGGAAGCCTATCGACGCCAGCCCGTGAGCTGTCTGGAAAATCTGGTCGGAACCCCACGGCCACAGCGCGAAGTATTGCAAGATCACATTGCCCATCACTTGCTGTAGCAGGAACATCACCACATTGGCGATCAGAAGGTTTCGCGTGACGGGGGGCAAATCAAAAGGCATCGGGGGGTTTTCCGCGAGATCAGGAGTGGGGCACACGCATCGGCCGCAACGCATATGCCGCTGCGGCAGCCATGCTGACCCCGATCAGCGGCAATCGTTCGTCCGATATCGTAGCGGCCGAGGCGGGACTCAAGGTGCGCAATGAAAAAGCCGCCTGGCGGCGGCCTTATTCATGGCGGGTCTGCAGCGTGAAACTTCAGCCCTTGTCGGCCGTAAACGCAATGGTTTCCGGACGCTTGGCGCCAGCGAAACGTTTGGCCCAGTAGCTTTCGTCCAGGCTGGAAATTTCCACCGATTTGCCGCTGGTCGGCGAGTGGATGAAACGGCCGTTGGAGATATAGATACCGACATGCGAAATACGATGCTTGCCGTGGGTGTGGAAAAACACCAGGTCACCCGGCTCCATGTCGACGCGCTTTACCTTCAAACCGGCCAGGAACTGTTCGGCGGAATTGCGTGGAAGATTCAGGCCAATGGCATGCGCAAACACGTAACGGACAAAGCCGCTGCAATCAAAGCCGGTCGACGGGTCGTGACCACCACGCACATAGCGGATGTGGCGCAGTTTCATCGCCATACCGATCAGCGCCTTGCGCAAGTCGGTGACGTCCTGGTCGACGGCAAGCTGCTGCGACTGATCGGCGCTCGGCCGAGGATTGTTTTCGACCTTGACGTCGCCCGTACTGGCTATCGTCCTGGCGTCACTGGCCAACTTCAGCGCATCAGCCCCGCTCGGCACAATCGACTGGGTCAACATCGGCACCGGATTGAAGATCGGCAACATGTGCAGCAGTTGCGGAGCGACGTGGGCGATGGACGGAGAAATCGAGGAAAAATCAGCATTGACGCTGGGCTGGGAGGGAATGTCTTTGGCTTGAAGAGGACCTGATGCCAGCAACACGGCTACGAGCGCAGCAAAGACGGTCAATTGCTTGATTGGCATGCGGAGGAAATCCTTTGCGGTTCACTGCATTGGCCGCCTGCAGAGCTGACGACGTGACAAGGGAGTGAACTTAGCAAGAAGGAACCGCGTTGATGTTGGATTGAGGTTAAGTAAACCCCGTCGTTTCAAAAAGCCATGATCGGCCGCACGCTCCCATTCATCATCTTGATTTTTTTGCGGTAATTCGGGCGCAGTGACAGTCTCCTGAATGCGTCCCTGCAGCCGCCCTCTAGCCCGGAGCGGGGTAGTCCCGGGTGCCGAAGATCGCCGTTCCGATACGTACTTCGGTGGCGCCCTCCGCAATCGCCAGCGCAA
Organism: Rhodanobacter sp.; assembly: GCA_040006415.1. Lineage (GTDB taxonomy): Bacteria > Pseudomonadota > Gammaproteobacteria > Xanthomonadales > Rhodanobacteraceae > Rhodanobacter. The sequence continues at coordinate 10,599 of JBDTXA010000041.1, read as the reverse complement.
AATCGCCACTCATGCCCATGGAAAGCCTCGGCAGTTCATGACCTTGCGCGTTGCCTTGGTCACGCAATTCACGCAGAAGGCGGAAACAGCCACGTACCTGCGGCACATCAGCGGAGTGGATCGCCAGCGTCATCAGTCCGCGAACCCGCAAAGCTGAAAAACCTCGTAGCTGATCAAGAAAATCGGGTAGTGCCGCGGGCGGCAATCCGTACTTGCTCGGCTCCGGAGACGTCTTGACCTGAACCAGTACGTCGAGCGACCGCCCCTCGTGCTGCAGACGCCGGTCCAGCACCTCGGCCAGCTCCAGCCGGTCCAGCGACTGGACCTCGCTGGCGAGCCGGGCAACGTCCTTGGCCTTGTTGGTCTGCAGGTGACCGATCACCACCCAGTCGATGTTGCAATCGGCCAGTGGCCCGGACTTGTCGCGAATCTCCTGCACCTTGTTCTCGCCAAAGCGCGTCAACCCCAAGCCGACGGCCGCACGAATCACTTCGGGGCCGAACGTCTTGCTGACCGGAAGAATGCTTACCGAGGCTGGATCCCGCCCGGCTTCGGCACAGGCGTCCTCGACGCGGCGACGAACTAGCGCCCAGTTGCTTGCGAGCCAGGCAGTATCGGTGTCCATGGGAAATCCGCTGCTCAGGTCTGGCTGCCTTGCTCATGGTGTTGCGCCACGACTTCGGCCACGACCATGCTGACCTTCTTGCCGGTGGGAATATGCAGGAACTCGTTCGGGCCGTGCGCGTTGGAGTGCGGCCCCAGCACTCCAGTGATCAGAAACTGGGCTTTCGGAAATTTCTCACCCAGCATGCCCATGAACGGAATGCTGCCGCCTTCCCCCATGTAGGCCGCGGGTCCGCCGAAATAGTGTTCCGACGCATCGCTGACCGCCTTGGTCAGCCACGGCGACAGGGCCGGCGCGTTCCAACCGCTGCCATCCTTTTCCACCTTGAAGGCGACCGTGGCGCCGTAGGGCGGATCCTTCTCCAGCAGTTGCTTGACGAATTGACCCGCCTCGGCGCCGTTCAATGTCGGCGGCACACGCAAGCTCAGTTTCACCGACGTCTGCGGGCGCAGCACATTGCCGGCACTGTCGAGCGACGGCATGCCGTCCACGCCGGTCACGGCCAGCTGCGGGCGCCAGGTGCGGTTGAGCACCAGTTCGCTCAGATCACGACTGACTGGCTGCATGCCGTTGGCCCAAGGAAACTTGTTGAAGATGGCCTCACCGAGCACCCCGGCTGAAAGCCTGGCCTGTTCGACGCGCTCGGCTGGAATCTCCACGTGGAGTTCCTTCGGCTTGATCTGCCCGGTGACCGGATCCTCAAGTCGCGACAGGAGATCGCGAAGAATGCGGAAACTCGACGGCACCACGCCGGAGGCGTCGCCGGAGTGCACGCCCTCCTCCAGCACCTGAACGCTGAGGTTGCCGCCGGTCATGCCGCGCAGCGACGTGGTGAGCCAAAGCTGGTCGTAATTGCCACAGCCCGAATCCAGGCACACCACCAGCGACGGGCTACCGATACGCGATGCCAGATGATTGACGTAGAACGGCAAATCATAGCTGCCCGATTCTTCGCAAGCCTCGATCATCACCACACAGCGGGCGTGCGGAATGCCCTGCTCGTGCAATGCCAGCAACGCCGCCAGCGAGCCGAAAATCGCATAGCCATCGTCGGCGCCGCCGCGACCGTACAATTTGTCGCCCTTGATCACCGGCTTCCACGGACCGAGGTCGTCTGCCCAGCCGGTCATTTCGGGCTGCTTGTCCAGATGGCCGTAGAGCATCACGGTGTCGTCGCCCTGGCCGGGCACTTCGATATAGATCAGCGGCGTGCGCCCTTCCAGCCGCACCACCTCCAGCGTTGCCCCCGGTAGCTGGCTCAGTTTCGACTCGGCCCAGTCCTGCATCAGCTTGACGGCGGCATCCATGTAGCCATGCTCCACCCATTTTGCGTCGAACATCGGTGATTTGTTGGGAATACGAATGTATTCAACCAGTTGGGGCACGATTTCGTCATCCCACAGACGGCTCACAAAACGAGAAAGGCGGGCAGTATCCATGGTCGAACTCCGTCAAACGATCAAAACAGTGTAGCAGCGCGCCCATGAGGCCTTCGTGGACACTGACAGGCGAAGCGGCGATACCCACAGCGCTCGTCGACATGCACGCACGCCTGACCGCCAGCACTGCCGACTGCACGGGTCAGGGCCAAAAAGCAAAGCTGGAACAGCGCCACCAGGACGTCGCCATCATCACTTAAGGAGTACACCCATGTTCCGCAAACTCGCCATAGTTGCACTCGCCCTATCCTTCGGCGCTTCGTCGATGCTTTGGGCCGCCACCCCGGTCAACATCAATCACGCCAATGCTTCCCAGATCGCCAAATCCCTTGATGGCATAGGCAAGACACGGGCGCAGGCCATTGTCAACTGGCGCGGGGCTCACGGCCCCTTCAAGAACGTGGATGACCTCCGCCACGTCAAGGGCGTCGGCAAGGCCACGATCGAGCGCAACCGCAGCGCCATCCTGCTGACCGATGACACCGCCACCATGCCTGCAGCCACCGCGAAGGCCAAGCCCGAGAGCAAAAAACACGCTGCCCAAAAGTAGCGGTACGCGGAACGCCCCCAAAAGGGCAGCGTAGACGGCGCGACCTTCATTGGTTTGCGCCGTCTGCGTTACACTCGCGCGCCCGCACAACGTTCGCGAACTCAATGATCCTTCCGCGCTATCACATAGCAGCCTCTACGATCCCCGGGGCGGGCAAGGGCCTGTTTCTCGATGAAGCCATCAGGGCCGGGCGCATCCTCAGTGCGCCGGATGGGATCGACCGTACCTACAGCCACGCGGAAATTGCCGAATCGGCAGAGCTTAGCGAGCAACTGCATGCCGCCGCGCGCTGGTTCGAAGATCGCTATACGCTCTCCCCCGACTGGCCCGATGAGTGCTTCATCAACCACAGTTTCGGCCCCAATGGGCTGTGGCATCTGGGTTTTGTTTTCGCCACGGCCGACCTGCCGCCCGGCAGCGAGATCACGGTGGACTATCGACACCTGTTGCCACCGGGCCAGGCCGAGGATTTTGTCGATTCGGCGACAGGTGAGACAATCATCGGATTGTCCTGGCAGGAAAGCCTCGCCAGCAGCACTCACGCGCTGGCTGAATTGCTCGCTGCCGCCCACCACAGAACGTGATGTCCGATATACCTACACTCGAAACTGCGCGTCTGCGCCTGACGGCGCTGACGGAACAGCACTTTGAAGACTACGCCGCGATGCTTGCCGATCCCATCAGCACCCGCTGGGTGGGCGACGGCCAGCCGCTGGACCGGACCAACGCGTGGCGCTCACTGGCCATGCTGCTCGGTCACTGGCAGTTGCGCGGCTGCGGCATGTGGGCGCTGGAACTGAAAGACACCGGCAATTTCATCGGCCGCGCCGGCCTGATGTATCCCGAGGGCTGGCCCGATCTGGAACTGGGCTGGATGCTGAAGCCCGAACATCGTCACAAGGGCTACGCCACGGAGGCCGGCAACGCCGTGCTCGACTTTGCGTGGAGTCAGCTGCGTGCGCGGCGAGTGATCAGCCTGGTGCATATCGGCAACGAAGAGTCCGACCGCCTGGCGGAACGCCTGGGTGGCGAACACATCGAAGACATGGACTTCTACGGCAGCCACAACCATGTGTTTGCCTACTATCCGCCGCATCGCGAACATCGCCTCGCCTACGCCTGAGGGGAAACGACGCCCACACGCCAGCGTCTCGTGCATCGTCGGTGAAGTCTAGCCACCGACGATGCCTCCATCGAGAGCTAAGGCAATGCTGATTAAGTCTCGAATTTTCGCAGACGGCCACGTAACAATGCGGCTTCCCCAGGTAGGAAATTGACTTGTTCAGCGTTGCCCTAAAGCGCCGTCGGCATGCCGCCGCTGGCGTGGCGCGATCCATGGAGCGAACGTCCTACTTCCGCCAACGCCAGCAATCGGGCCACCCGAACCCAGCCAATCACCAGCACAATCAGCTGCGCCAGCAGCATCGCCAGCACCAGGCCAACCAGACCCAGCGCTGGCGTGTTGATGCGGACAATCCCTAGCGCCAGCGCGATGGCATAGCCAATCACGCTGATCAGCAGGTAGCTCAGCAACGTGCTGAATGGGCGCCGCAATACCTGCATGAAGCCACGACCCAGAGCCCGCGTAGCTGAACGCAGGCCGGCATCGGCAATGAAAGCGGCGCGAGCGGACTCCACTATCGCCTGGGCCAGAACGAACAACACCACCGCCAGAAAAATGGCGATGTGCGATGCGCTGTCCGCTCGCGACTGCAGCACGGCCTTGTCGCCAAGGTGGTTGGCGAAGTGCAGCGCGGCGCCGATCAGCCCGCCCATGATCGCGTAGGGAAGAATCGACCAGAGCATCACACGGAACATCCGTCCGTATTCGACGATGCCGCACTGAAGCAGATGGCTGAAACCCAATGCACGACCAGCGCGACCGCTGCCGATCACCATGCCGTTGAGGAACGGCGACATCAACACGGTCAGCGACATGCCCAGGATCGCCAGGCCATTGATCCAGCTGGAAACCTTGATCGCCGCCATGGCATCGCCAAACATCGTGGCGTTGAACCGGGTCGCCCAGGCCTGCGCGTGAATCGAGTGGTCGATGGCGCCACTCAATGCACGCCAGAACGGCAAACTGACCAGGGCCGTCGGCAACAGCAGCAACAGCGTCCACAGCAGCAGCAAACGCCATTGCATGGCAACAAGCGGTGCACGGGCGAGCGCACCCGAATCCACGCGGCGAGAAATACGTCCAGTCATCATCACAGTGACCCCACCAAGGCATAGAACGTCTGAAGCAAGGAGGCGACGTCAGCACTCCAGCGCCGCGAGGCACGACCGTCGGCCTTGGTCGTGCGACCGTCGTTGAGCTGGTTGCTATCCAGATAGATCTTCTCTCCGGGATCCACCGTCGCCGACACCGCCTTGACCGACTTGATGAAGGTCATGCGCTTCCAGCGGCTGGCATCGGGCCATGGCACCGTCTCGCTACTGTCATCGTCGAACTTGATCAGGACGGTGCGCGGGACCGCCGCACCACTGCGTCGCACCGTGATCGTGGACAGCCACGGATAAGGCCCACCGTGTTTGGCATCCTTGTGCGCTTTTTCCCAGGCCGTACGCGCGTCCTCGATTTTTTTGTCGATGTCCTCGGCAGTCAACGTGATGCGTTTGCCGTCGCGGATTTCGGTGCCGGGACGCGGCACCTGCTCCTCGTTGTCGATCGAGACCACGCTGGCATCGACCTTGTCGGTGCCGTAGACCTGCGAGGCGAAGATCGCATTCACCAACTCGGGCTTGCCCGAACCCTCCGCCAGCGCATGGCGCAGATCCGCCGCGTCGGGATGACGAAACTTCCAGCGCTCGTAGTAGAGCTTCATCGCCTTGCCCATCACGTCGTGGCCGAGCAGGTTCTCCAGCGTGCGCATGGTCGAGGCGGTACGTGAATAGACCGAACCGTAACTGCTGCTCGACAGGCGGTCCCAGGAGTTCGAATCGAGCGAGTCAGCCGGCGTGCCGATGCCCAGCACCCCCGATAGACGCTCCGCCTCGAACGGCGTCATGTGCGGCGCGATCCCGATGCGGCTCAGCAGCGGCGTGGTAACAAAGATGTCCTGCTTGCGATCAACCAGCATGCGGTCGTCCCAGTACTCGTTCATGCCCTCGTCGAGCATCGGCTCCTCGAACTCGTTCGAGCCGAGAATACCCATGAAATAGCCGTGACCAAATTCGTGAATGGTGACGAAGTCGATCGCATACTGGCTGATCGTGTCCGACGTGACCTTGTTGTAACCCTCGGCGGTGAAGAACGTCGGGTATTCCATACCGCCTGCTTCGTCGGCGTTGTACGGCGGCACCACGGCGGTGACCGTCGTGTACGGATACGGCCCCAGCGTGTTGGAAAAATAGCTGAGCGAATCCGTGGTCGCTTTCATCACCGGCTGTGCACTGGCTTCGTACTCCGGCGGGTAGATCACCTCCACATCCACCTTCGGACTGCCCGGCCCGGTCCAGGTGGTGTGCTGGACCTTGTAACCCGGCGCCGCGACCCAGGCGAAGTCCTCCACGTCGTTCTGCACGAAGTGGTGGGTGACCTTGTCACCATTGGCTACCGGCGTGCCTTGCTCCTGACCAACCGCGCCGACGGTATAGCCCTTGGGCACCGTCAGCTTGACGTCGTAGTTGCCGTAGTCGGCGTAAAACTCGCTGTGATAGTGGAACTCGTGCGCGTTCCAGCGGGGCGCGGTGGCGCCGCGTTCACCCGGCAGCTCCAGCACGGCAATCTTCGGAAACCACTGCCCAACCAGATGGAAGTCGCCAAACCAACCCGTGCGCTCGACAACGCGTGGCAGCTGATCGTGAAAATCGATATCCAGGCTGAGCGTGCCTCCGGCCGGAACCGCTTGCGGCAGATCCATTTCGACCACGGTCTTGTCGGTCTTCGGACCACCATCGGGCTGCACGTAGCGCCATGTCACCGGCTGGCCACCCTGCTGCACCTTGTTCAATTCGATGTAGCCCCACTCGCCTTTCTTCAGGCTGGCATTGCCTCGAGAGTGACCGCTGCCGGAGAACATCCGGCGTTCGGTGAAGAACGTGCTGCCCGGTCCCTCGAAGGCATTGAGGTACATGTGCAGGTAGATCTTGTTGACCGGCTGGCTGCTGCGGTTGCGCCAGGTCATGGTCTGCTTGCCGTCGACCGTGTGCTTGGCCGGATCCAGCGACGCCTCAATGGTGTAACTGACCACCTGGTCGGAAAGCGTCGCGGGATGATCGCCACGCGGTCCGCCCCACGCATCCGGTGCACTGGGCAGCTGAAAATTGGCTGCATCGGGCGAAACCAGTGGAATGGCCGTTGGCAATATCGAACTTGCGCCTGCTGGCGCCATCGCCGTGGCGGACGGCAGACTCGCCGTGCTGGCAGGCGCCGGTGTTTGCGCTGGCGTCATGAAAGGCAACGACGCCACCGACAACGTCACGACACACAGACAGACCCACTTTCGTGCAACTGATCGCATCGCTTTTCCTCCCCGAATAGTCGTTACAGATTGCGCCCAACCCTCGTTGGCAGCATAGGCCATAGGTCATGCCATCGGCCATCCACCAACGCAGTCCGAACAAGACAAGCTGTGGGGCCTCTGTACACGTCACTCCGATCTCGACCCTGCTCGCGGAGTCGCTTGAACCACGTATCCCCTGGCAGAACGCGCAAAGCCCCGTCGACGACTGGCGCCATGCCGTCCAGGCTCCCGCAAAGGTAGACGGCCACACCGGCGTCGACCCAACGGAGAAGGTCGTCTCCGACCTCGCGTAGTCGCTGCTGCACATGAATCCCTCGCTCTGATCGCGCGACCACGCGACGTCGAGTCGTTCGATCTGACCGTTTTGCCGCCAAGCTTCGATCTCGTCGCGATAGTGGAAATCGTGGGCGGCCTGGCGTTCCCCAAACAGCAGCCACTTGCGTCGATGCCCGTTCGCCACACGCTCCTTGAGCAAGGCACGCAGAGAAGCCAGCCCGGCTCCGTTGCCAATCAGGATCAACGGACGCGCATCCCGAGGCCCAATAAAATTCGCGTTGCTGCGGACTCGCAGCGCAATCTCCGCACCCACGGGCGCGTGTGTGGCAAGCCAGCCCGAACCAAGCACCAGCTCGCCGTCGGAATCACGCGTCTGGCGAACCAGAAGATGGATTGCACCATCGTTCGGCATGGAAGCGATCGAATATTCACGATGAGGCAGCAGTCACAGCAGCGCCGTCACGGCGTCCTCGTCGAGTCCATCCACCTCATCCGGTGCAGGCAACCGGCAACGGCACAACAACCGGTCGGGATCGACCCCATTAGAATGCAAATGGGGTCAAGCTCGAATGGCACTTCCTCAAGCCCGTCATCCTCGCGAAAACGGGGATCCAGCGTCTTTGGCTGCTCGAAAAAAGACTGAGGTCACTGGATTCCACCTTTCGCAGGGATGACGGAAAACAGGGCTTCCCGCTTAAGTAAGTGCCATTCGGGTCGAGCTCAATATCAGGATGCAAGCTATCGTCCCGCTCCCGAATGCGGGAGTTCGGCTTCATCCATCGATGAATTAAAGCCAGGGCTCAGCCCGGTTTCCACGCCACGCCAGCGAACTCAGCGGTTGTCCTGCGTCCAGATCGCGCCGTCGTCTTCGCGCACCGGGAAGCTGGCTATCGGCTCGTACGCGGGTGCCTTGGTCACTTCGCCATTGCGCACATCGAAGCGCGCACCATGGCGAGGGCATTCCACCTCGAAGCCGATCACCTCGCCACCGGCAAGATCGCCACCGTCGTGGGTGCAGGTGTCCTCGATGGCGTAGAGCGCACCGTCGATGTTGTAGACCGCGATCGGTGTGTCGCCATCCCATACGACCTTGAACTCGCCCGGCAGCAGTTCAGAACGCGAGCCGACCCTGATCCAGCCGTTCATGCCATGGTCTCGCTCAAGGACTTCGTCAGTACTTCAAAACGAAGATCATCGCGACGCGGAATACCGAAGCGCTCGTCGCCGTAGGGAAACGGCTGGTATTCGCCGCTGCGCCGATAGCCCCGACGTTCGTACCAGGCGATCAGGTCGGCACGCTGTTCAATCACCGACATGCGCATGAAGCGACATTGCCATTCGTCGCGGGCGATGCGCTCGGCTTCGGCCAGCATCTTTCTGCCCAGACCCAGCCCCTGCCCGGTTGGATCGACCGCGAACATGCCGAAATAGGCGGACTCGCCCTGACGCTCGACATGGCAACTTGCCTTGAGCCGGCCATCCGCTTCCGCCAGCAACACGCGGCTCTCAGGTCGGCCGATGACGGCCGCCACATCCTCGGCGTCGGTACGCTGGCCATCCAGTAGATGGGATTCGGTGGTCCAGCCGCGCAGGCCGGACTCGCCGCGATAGGCGGACTCCACCAGTGCCACGATCGCTGCGATGTCGGCGGCACTCGCCAGACGGAATTGCATCAAGGTTTGTTCGGTCATCGATGAATGATAATGCCCGCCCGGCATGCAGACCATGATTCCAGGCGTCGACGTCAGGCCGTCTGCGCGTCCGCCCTGCTGCTCTCGTAGACTTTCAGATGCGCGTAAACCGCGCTCAGCATCGAATTCGCCTCCTTCGTGTGCTCAGCGCGAGCCAGCATGTCGCCGATGACGTGGTCGGCTTCGATCGGATGACCATGCAGCAGGTCGCGCAGCATTGAGGCGGTGAGCGTCGACCCTGCCTCGGTCAGCACGCCCCGCGCCCGCGTCCGCGTCGCTTCGGAAAGCGGATGGCCGACACCCTCTGCCACAGCGCGGCACTCGTCGAACAAGGCGAGTGTCACGTCCTCGCCACCCGGCGACGCCACGATCGCACCGATCGAACCACGCATCAGGCAGGTGATGCCGGCCAGCGAGGCAAGAAACACCCACTTGTCCCACATCTCCTGCAAGATGGTCGCACTGGGCCGCGCATCAAAACCCGCTTCGCCGAGGCTTTCGGTGATGCGCTGCATCCGCTCGGACGGGCTGCCGTCGCGCTCGCCATACGTCAGGGCATGGGTCTGATTGAGATGTCGCACCGCACCTTGCTCATCCAGGGTCGCAGCGATCACGCATTGACCGCCCAGGACACGTTGCGCGCCAAAGCGTGCGTCAAGCAGATCGAGCTGCCGCATGCCGTTCAACAGCGGCAGGATGACGGTGTCCGGGCCCACTGCTGGGATGATGTCGTCCATCGCCTGATCCAGTCCGTACGCCTTGCAGCTCAACACGATCAGGTCGAACGGTGCATCCAGATCCGCCGCCAGCACGGTGGGCGGCGCAGGCATGCTGGCGTCGCCGGCCGGGCTGTGGATGACCAGGCCATATTTCGATAGCGCGGCCGCGCGCTTTTCCCGCGCCAGAAAGGTGACATCACGACCATGCTGCAACAGGCGTCCGCCAAAATATCCGCCGGTGGCACCGGCACCCACGACCAGAATACGCATGTTTCAGACTCCTGCAGAGGGGACGGCGGGCTCGGCCAGCATGTGCTCGATCACCGCATCCTTGTCACGCCACAAGCCATTGATCCACGTCTGGAATCGCTCGCGAAACGCCGCGTCATCGTCATAGTCACCACGCAGCTCGCCGGTGATCGGCCGCTCACGAACGCGAACGCGAATATCGCGCACACGGCCGGCAATCAGATCCATCAAGCTGCCGGGACGGCTCGGATAGACAATGGTCACATCCAGAATCGCGTGCAGTCCCTCGCCCATGGCATCCAGCACGAACGCCACGCCGCCGGCCCGGGGTCGCAGCAGGTGCCGATATGCCGATTTCTGCGCATCGTGCTTTGCCTGGGTGAAGCGCGTGCCCTCGACGAAGTTCATGACGGACACCGGCATGTGGCTGAATTTCTCACAGGCCTTGCGGGTGGCTTCGCGGTCCTTGCCCTGCAACTCGGGATGCCGTGCCAGCGTCTCCTTCGAGTACCGCTTCATGAAGGGAAAATCCAGCGCCCACCAGGCCGGCCCCAGCAACGGAACCCAGATCAACTGGC